>QCOH01000027.1 GCA_003209895.1 Pelagibacteraceae bacterium AG-430-I06 | reverse complement strand
CCTCCAGCAAACATTAAAGTTCCAACAATCACCAACATGTAAATGTAAGAAAGTGCAATAATGTCATTTATAATTCCAATTTTTTTTAGGTAATTGAAAATTATCATCCCAATAAATGTTCCTACTATTCCACCGGATACAATTACTATACCCATCTTATAATCTAATGTTTTTCTAAACCAATGTGTCATAGCTCCTGAAACGGATGATCCTAAAATATTATTCGCTTCATTTGCTACTGCAAAAGCAGGAGGTATACCCAAAAATATTAATACCGGGGTCATCAAAAACCCGCCTCCAATTCCAAATAATCCTGATATTAAACCAACGCAGAAACTTAAAAAAATTATTAGGGCCAAATCTACTTGTACTTGGGCTACTGGAAGGAAAAAATCCATTTAATCTATTATTCTTATAGTGAAAAATTGTCAATAGAGATATATTATCTTGATTAAAAGGTAATCAACTATTATACGTCTACAAATAAAAATGACGAGAATCTGCGAACTTACAGGAAAAAAACCCCTTAAAGGGCACAAAGTTAGCCACGCTAACAATAAAACTAAGAGAAGATTTTTACCAGGAATTAAAAAAGTTTCTTTTAAAAGTGATTTATTAAAAAAAAAAATAAACCTTAATGTTTCTAACTCCGCTTTAAGGACAGTAGATTATAAAGGCGGTATAGATAAATTTTTAAAAATCGCAAAATCTTACCGTCTCTCAAAAAAAGCAAAAAAATTCAAAAAAGAAATTTTAACTAAGTAAGATTTTATGTTTGATCGATACTTCACTTTGTTTTTCAAACTTACAGCTTTAATGGCAATTATGGTAAGTTTATCTAATTTTTTAGTTCAATATCCAGTTAACTTTTTTGGATTAAATGAGATTTTAACTTATGGAGCATTTAGCTATCCAATCACTTTTTTAATAACAGATTTAGCCAATAGAAAATACGGAGTTAAAATAGCGAGAAGGTTAGTGTATATTGGATTTTTCTATGGAGTTCTATTAACTTTTGTTTTTTCTACAAACTTTGAAGATTTAATCTCAATAAGGATAGCAATTGGATCGGGAACAGCGTTTTTAGTTGCTCAGCTTTTGGATGTAAAGATTTTTGACAAATTAAGAGAGAAGGTTTGGTTTGTTGCCCCATTTACCTCCTCTTTATTAGGTTCATTTGTTGATACTGCATTATTCTTCTTTATTGCTTTTTATAAAACTGGAGTGCCATGGGTTTCTTTAGCAGCAGGAGATTTTCTTGTAAAAATACTAATTGCAATGACAATGTTAATACCTTTCAGGCTTCTGTTAAACAAAATTAAAGACGAGTCTACTAAATCTCTAAGAGCAACGTAATCAAATTTAGTGTAAGATTTTTTTCTCGGAAAATAGATCTCCCAGTTGATTTATCATAACATCTCCTAAGTCTTGGACATCTGTTATTTTAACTGCTCTATTATAATATCTTGTAACATCATGACCAATTCCAATTGCTACAACTTCTATAGAGGAAAGTTTTTCAATAAAACTTACAGTATTTTTTAAATCATTTTCAAGATAGTCACTTGTATTTGCTGATAAAGTTGAGTCATCAACAGGTGCTCCATCGGAAATAATCATTAGAATTTTTCTTTCCTCTTTTCTTTTATTCATCTTGCTATAGGCCCATCTTAATGCCTCGCCATCTATATTTTCTTTAAGCAAACCCTCTTTTAACATTAACCCCATATTTTTTTTAATTTGTCTCCAGGGAACATCTGCAGATTTATATACAATATGTCTTAAGTCATTAAGTCTACCAGGATTTTTTGGTTTTCCTGAGCCTGCCCACTGTTCTCTACTAGAGCCTCCCTTCCAATGTTTAGTAGTGAAGCCTAGGATTTCGACTTTCACAGAACATTTTTCTAAAGTTCTGGATAATATATCAGCACATATTGCAGCTACTGAAATTGGTTTGCCACGCATCGAACCAGAATTATCTATTAAGATTGTCACCAATGTATCTTTAAATTCCGTTTGCTTTTCTTTTTTAAAAGATAAGGAATTAAAAGGATCAGTTATTACTCTGGTTAATTTTGAAGTATCCAGCATTCCCTCTTCTAAATCAAATTCCCAAGATCTATTTTGTTTTGCAAGCAATTTTCTCTGCAACTTATTGGCAAGTTTAGATATAAAATTTTTTAATTGTATTAACTGTTGATCAAGAGATGCTCTCAATCTAGAAAGTTCTTCGTCTGTTTCAAGATCTTCCGCTTTTGTGAACTCATCAAATTCATTTGTGTAAACTTTATATTTTTTTTTATTACTCGGAATAGACTTCCCATATCTTTTTTTAGATAGTCCATGATTTTCTTCTATCTCCTCAAACTCTTTCTCATCACTATTTTTTTCATTTAATTCGTCCAAACTTGGAACATCCGCATCAATACTCAATTCTTGATTTTCTTGTTCTTTATCAGTTTTTCCCTCTTTTTTTTCTTGATCTTGATTATTTTCTACATTTTCATACCTTTCCTTATCAGATATATTATCATCACTATTCTTTTCATCTTTTAAATCAATATTTGAAATTATCTGGGAAATAACCTTATTAAATGTATCTTGATTTTTTATATTTAATTTTAAAAAGTTTAATTCTTTCTTGAAATTTTTATCCCAT
>QCOH01000026.1 GCA_003209895.1 Pelagibacteraceae bacterium AG-430-I06 | reverse complement strand
CCATCCGCCGACTACTATTACAAGCTCTAATAAAATCACAAAACTTATAACTAATCCGATAGGTATATGAGTAGATTTTTTTGATCCTCTAAGCCATGATAGTTTTTGTTCAGAAACATTCATGATCATTACAACGAATAAAAATAATACTGCTACTGCCCCTACATAAACAATTAGCATCATCATTCCTAAAAATTCTGCACCGACCATAATAAAAAGACATCCAATTGATACAAAATCTAATATAAGAAAAAAAACTGCATGAACAGTATTTCTAGAAACAACAACCATGATTGCAGACAAAATGGCAACTACTGAAAAAAAATAAAAAAATATAGCGTGTGCAATCATTTATTATCTATAAGGTTTATCAAGCTTAATATTTTGTGACAAAACCGACTCCCATCTGTCACCATTATCAAGTAATTTCTCTTTATTATAATAAAGTTCCTCTCTTGTTTCTGTAGCAAATTCAAAATTAGGTCCTTGAACAATAGCATCGACAGGACACGACTCTTCACATAGCCCGCAGTAAATACATTTAAGCATATCGATATCATATTTTGTAGTTTTTCTACTACCATCAGCTCTTTCCTCTGACTCAATTGTAATCGCTTGTGCTGGGCATACTGCTTCGCATAACTTACATGCGATACATCTTTCTTCACCATTTGGATATCTTCTTAATGCGTGTTCACCTCTAAATCTTGGGCTAATACTACCTTTTTCGAAAGGATAATTAATAGTTTTCTTTTTTTTAAAAATTTCTTTTAAGGCAATTATTATAGCCTTAATAAATTCCGATAAAAATATAATTTTTAAAAATCTATTTAATTTCATTGAAAGCCTTTGTTTGGAAGTAGATCAAAATAAACTAGAAAACTTGCGGTCAACACAACATAAATTAATGAAAAAGGTAAAAATACTTTCCAGCCAAGTCTCATTAGTTGATCATATCTATATCTTGGAACTATTGCTTTAATAATTGCAAACATAAAAAAAAGCATCAGTATTTTTAAAATCATCCAGAAAACTCCAGGAATTATATTAAAAGGATAGATATCAACCGGAGAAAGCCATCCGCCAAGAAAAAGTATTGATCCTAAAGCACACATCAACAAAATGTTGGCATATTCTCCTAACCAAAACATAGCGTACATCATCCCCGAATATTCGGTTTGATAACCTGCAACTAGCTCAGCTTCTGCTTCTGGTAAATCAAAAGGTGGTCTATTTGTTTCTGCTAAAGCTGAAATAAAAAAAATTATAAACATTGGAAATAAAGGTACTACAAACCATAATTCTTTTTGTGCTAAAACAATATCTTTTAGGTTTAAAGATCCAACACAAAGTAAAACATTTATAATTATTATTCCAATTGATACCTCGTAAGAGACCATTTGTGCAGCAGATCGAATTGCTCCTAGAAAAGGATATTTAGAATTAGATGCCCAGCCACCCATAATTATTCCGTAAACACCGAGAGAAGAAATTGCAAAAATATAAAGGATCCCAACATTTATATCTGAGATAAACAATTTTTCACTTAAAGGTATTACTGCCCACGCGGCTAATGCTAGCGTCATTGTTATAATAGGTGCTAAAATAAAAACTATTTTGTTGGCACTAGCAGGTATTATTATTTCTTTAAAAATATATTTTAAAGCATCTGCCAGAGTTTGAAATAACCCAAATGGCCCAACTACATTAGGACCTTTTCTTCTTTGTACAAAACCCCAAACTCTTCTGTCAAACCATACTATTAAAGCTACTGAAACTAATATTGGTATTAACAACAGTAAAATTTTATAAGTTTCGTTAAAAAATATATTTAAATAGTCCATGTCAGTTTTATCTTTTTAAGTTATTTTCTCTTGCCGCTTTACATTCGCTCATTGTTTTTGAAGATCTAGCTATTGCATTACTAAAGTAATAATCTATTTTATTAATCTCAATATCTTCATTAAAAAATTCACAATCTTCAAAATTTAATAATTGAACATTAGTATTTGGTAGTAAATCATAGTCAGAATGATTTTTAATTTTTTTTATTACAGAGTCTCTTAAGGTATTAAAATTTTTGAATAAAGATTCATTTTTGATTTTTTTATTTATTAAATTAAAGATTTTCCAGTCTTCTTTAGAATCACCTGGGGGATAGGTTGCCTTTACACATTTTTGGAGTCTGCCCTCTAAATTAATGAATAAACCATCCTGCTCTGTATATGCCGGACTAGGTAAAACAATATCAGCTATTTGCGCGGTGTTGTCGCCATGGCTTCCTTGGTAAATAATAAATTCATTTTTTTTAACAAAATTTAAATTATCTGAGCCAACAAGATATAATAAATTAAAATCATTATTATCAAGTTTTTTGAAAAAAATATCATTTTTCATGAAAAAATTAAGGTCAATGGCTCCAACCGTAGATGCATTTTTAAATAAAATGTTTAATGCATTCCACTCGTTATTTATGAAATTGTTATTAATAAGAAATTTTTTCATACTTTCTAAAATAAACTTTCCTGATTTTTTTGATAACGCTGACTCACCAATTATTATTATTGGTCTCTTAGATTTCTGAAGAATAGGCGTGATCTCACTACTACCTTCAACAATTTTTTTTACATCTTCAGTGGTATTTCCAATTACTTTATAATCATAAGTAAGGTCCCCAGGAGAGCCTATAGAAAAAATAGGAATTTGTTTTGATAGAAATGTTTTTCTAA
>QCOH01000025.1 GCA_003209895.1 Pelagibacteraceae bacterium AG-430-I06 | reverse complement strand
TAGGATGGAGAGAATTTTCTCATAGTTTAATAAATTATTTTCCTCAAATGTTAAAGGGAAATTTAAGAAAAGAATTTGATAAATTTCCTTGGATAGAAAATAAAAAATATTTAGAGGCTTGGAAAAAGGGTATAACGGGTTATTCAATAGTTGATGCTGGAATGAGGGAACTTTACGAAACCGGATGGATTCACAACAGAGTTAGAATGATAGTAGGATCATTTTTGGTTAAACATTTAAGAATACATTGGGAAGAGGGAGAAAAATATTTTAGAAATACTTTGCTAGACTTCAATGTAGCTAATAATGTTGCATCATGGCAATGGGTTGCTGGATGCGGAGCTGATGCAGCGCCATATTTTAGAATTTTTAATCCTATATTGCAGGGAGAAAAGTTTGATAAAGACGGAACATATGTAAAGCAATGGGTGCCAGAGTTAAAAAATGTTCCAGCTAAATTTATTCATAGACCTTGGGAGATGGATGATGAATTACAAAAATCTATTAATTTTAAGATAGGCAAAGATTATCCATTACCAATAGTTGATCACGCTAAAGCTAGAGAACAAGCTCTTAATGCTTTTGACAAAATAACAAAATAATTATTTTTTATTTTCTAAATAATAATCAAAACTACAGACCTGTGGTTTATTAGATATTATAATTAACAGGCCACCAATTATTGCAAAGTTTTTTAATAGAGTCGTTAATTGCATGCCATCAGAAAAAGCATGGGGAGCGTGAAAAATTAAAGTAACCGTTAAAACAAATAAAGCTAACATTGATGCTGCTATTTTTATTTTATATCCGGCTATTAGTAATAAAGGAACTATTAATTCAAAAGCTATAGATGGATAAAAAAGAATTTCTGGCACTCCATGATCTGACATGTACATCATACCCATGTCTGGATTAAAAACTTTTTTTATAGCCTCTACAATAAAAAGAGCAGATATTAAAATTCTTCCGAAGATTTCAATAATATGCATTTATTTTTTTTCTATTACCTCTTTTAACTCAGAATATTCATCGCAATTGCAATTTTTAAGAATTGCCAACCTTTCTTTTGCTAAATTCATACGGCCAGTTTTAACATAAAGCTCACCTAAATATTCATTAATTCCATTGTGGTTAGGTTTAATTTTTAAACCCGCAAGATAGAATTTTTCAGCTTCTTTTAACTTTCCAGTTTTTCTGAGAGCAAAACCCAAATAATTAAGTATATCAGGATTATTTCTATCAGATTTGTATGCTAGTTCTAATTTTTCTAAAGCTTTAGAGTAAAGCTTCGTTGCTCGATCAATTTTATTTTTTTCTTCTAACTTTTTTGCTCGTAGAACAAATTTTTTTGCTTCCTTATATTGGTCCATATAACCTTCCGAGCTTCCACTATCGCTGCTAGCTCCTTTAGATACGCCCACATACTGAGCAAATATAAATGCTGATATTAAAATTATGAAGATTTTTTTAAACATAGTGCATTTAAGCAAATTTTTTTAATTGATCTAATGGTCTAAGAGTCACACCGTTTTTAATCAAGCCACTTCTAATTACTTTTGCAGTACCAACAGCACTTTTACCATCTCCGTGAACGCAAATTGAATCTATTTCGCATGGAATTTGTTTTCCGGAAAAACAATTTAAAGCTTGATTTTTAACCATCTTAATTACATGATTTTTTGCAACTTCAGGATCTGTTATTAAAGCGTTAGGCCTTGACCTTGAAACTAAATTTCCATCGTCCTCATAATTTCTATCAGCAAATATTTCTGCAGCAACTTTAATATTAAGTTTTTTTCCAGCCTTCTCCATTTGTGATCCTGTTGGAACTAAAAAAATTAAATCCTTATTTACATTTAAAATAGATTTTGAAATTACACTTGCTAATTCATAGTCTTCACAAGCCATATTATTTAATGCACCGTGAGGTTTGACATGTGTTACTTTCATTGAATTTTTCTCTGCAATTTCAGATAATATATTAATTTGATCAATTATTAATTTACTTATTTCCCTAGAACTCAATTTTAATCTTTTTCTTCCAAAATTTTCTGGATCTTTAAAAGATGGATGAGCACCAATACTAACACCATTTTTTTTTGAAATTTCTACTGTTTTTTTCATAGTAGGCTCATCTCCAGCATGGTATCCGCATGCAACATTTGCTGAATTAACTATACCTAACAATAAAGGGTCATTTTCTGTAGAACAAAACTTTGAAGTTTCTCCAAGATCGCAATTAATATTAATTTCCATATTTTAAACCTTTATATAATATCTATTATATCAATTTATGTTAAAAAAAATAAGTAATATTGGTGATTGTGGTATCGTCTGCGATTTTGGTGACGAAGTCAATAAGGATACAAATAAAGAAGTAATAAAACTTTTTTATTTTATTCAACAGTCTGTTAAAAGCAGAAAAATTAAAGGTATATTAAATTACACACCATCTTATAATAAACTAATAATTAATTTTGAATTAGGGCAAATTAAATCAAACAAAATAATAGAATTTATTAAAAATAATCATCATACAAAAACAAATTTATCAGAAAAACATAAAATTGTAGAAATTCCAGTGTGTTATGATGAAGAATTTGCTTTGGATATAAAAAGATTGGAGGAAAAAACCAAATTAAGTTTTAAAGAAATAGTGTCCAAACATCTTGAAACAAATTATTTTGTGTACATGATAGGTTTTGTACCTGGACAACCTTTTCTTGGTGACCTTAATAAAAATCTTTATCATGATAGACTAGATACCCCACGGATCAAAATTAATAAAGGATCTATAGGAATCGTCGAAAAATTTTGCACTATATATACATTCGAAAGTCCTGGCGGATGGAATATAATTGGAAGAACTCCATTCGAGCTTTTTAATATAAACAAAAAAATTACAAGCATTCTTTCACCTGGTGATACCGTAAAGTTTAAATCTATTTCGAAAAAAGATTTTGGGATGTTCAAAAATGAATAACTATTTTAAAGTATTAAGACCAGGTATTAATTCAACTTTTCAGGATCTAGGAAGATTTGGGTTACAGCATCTTGGTATTGTTGCAAGTGGCTGTATGGATCAATTATCATTTTGTAATTCAAATAAATTAGTTGGTAATAAAATATCAGAAGGAGCTTTGGAATTTGCATATCAAGGACCATTACTCGAACTTAAAGGAGAAAGTGCATTGGTAGCTATTTCAGGAAAAGTGAATTTCAATTTAATGA
>QCOH01000024.1 GCA_003209895.1 Pelagibacteraceae bacterium AG-430-I06 | reverse complement strand
AAGTAGCATACAAAAAAAATAAACAGGATTTACAATCGCAAGACCTATCATCATATCTTTGCTTAGATAGTCTGATATTACAAATCCTAAAACAGTTGAGAGAATTGCAATAGACCATGTTGCAGTGCCAATTCCCATCCAAAAATCTATTCTAAAATCCTCATGAATAGTTCTGTAATCTTTTTTCATTATCAACCATGATGAAACTGCAAGAAAATGGCACGACAAATAGTATTTCCATTTAGGTTGTTTTCGACTTTTTAGTAATGGAAACATTGATACAGCCATTGGAAATAATCTTGCATTAACAAGCCAAACTCCAATAAAAATATTTGCAAGAGATGCTCCCACCAAAACTGACTCTGCCATAACAAGTTGTCCTGGTAATGCATAAGTAAAAAATGTAGAAAAAAAACTTTGTTGAAAATTAAAACCAATATTTTTAAGTAACGCGCCAATTGCTATAAAACTACAAGCTAATGCTATAGCTGGACTGTCAATTGATCGGACTGAGCTAAATCCTTTAAGAAAATATCCTGAACTTACCATTAGCCACCAAGAAACAATCTGCCTACGTCTGGATTCTTTAGAAGTTTTTTGCCTTCTCCAACAATAGCAGTTTGTCCAGAAACTAATACGTATCCTATATCTGCAAACTCTAGACCTTTTTTAGCATTTTGTTCGACCATGATAATTGTTTTCTTCTCATTTCTTTGAAGATCATCAAGAATTTCAAAAACCATTTCGATATATCTTGGTTCTAATCCGATAGATGGTTCGTCTACTAAAAGAATGGAAGGTCGCATCACCAACGCTCTTGAAATTTCAAGCAATCTTCTTTCACCGCCTGATAAAACCTTTGCAGGCTGGCTTCTTCTTTTATTTAAACGATCGTATTTTTCTAAAACTTTTTTTGCTTCGGCATAAGACTCCTCTGTTTTGTCTTTGATATATCCACCCATTAATAAATTTTCTTCAACGGTCATATCTGGAAATATAGAATTATCTTGAAGAATATATGCTATACCGACACTCTTTAATTTTTCAGCTGGAGTTAAATTTGTTATCTCTTTTCCATCAATTTCTATTTTACCTGAAAAAATATTTGTAAAGCCATAAATGGAGTGAAGTATTGTGGATTTTCCAGCTCCGTTTGGTCCTATTAGACATAATGATTGAGCTTTATCTACTAACAAATCAAAGTTATGAAGTATTTCCATTTTTCCATAACCAGCAGATAAATTTTTAATTTGTAAATGCAAATTAGATCCTGAAAGTTTTTGTAAATCTTTAATATCAGGTGCTTTGCCTAAAACTTCGTATTGATTTGCCATTATTGTGCCCCTAGATAAGCATCTATAACGCGCTTATCGTTTTTAATTTTATCAGGTGTACCTTCAGCTAAAAGCTTACCATGAGCCAAACAAAAAATACTTTGTGCTAAACTCATAATAACTTTCATGTTGTGTTCGATAACTAATAAAGTGATACCATAATCTTTATTTATCTTTATTAATCTATCAATAATCCCATTGATTAAAGTGGGATTGATTCCAGCTGTAGGTTCGTCTAATAAAAGCATTTTAGGCTCATTCATAAGTGCCATTGCAAGTTCTAAAAGTTTTTGCTGACCAAATGAAAGGTCGCCAGCTCTAAGTTTTCTTTTTTGATATAAGCCCACAAAATTCAAAAGATTTTCAGCTCTCTCGGTTAATTCAATGGGAATTCTTGAAAAAATTTTCGAAAAGCCTTGATCACTTTGTTTGTGACTTATGAGCATATTTTCAACGCAGTTTAGCTTGCTATAAATTCTGGTTTGTTGAAATGTTCTTAACAAGCCAAGTTTGGCTACTACAGGGACTGGTAATTGTGAAACTTCTTTACTGTCAAATTTTATTGATCCTTGATCAATTGGATGTGTTCCAACTATAGAATTAAATAAGGTAGTTTTTCCAGATCCATTGGGTCCAATTAATCCAACGATTGAACCCTGATTAACTGTTAATGAAATATCAACATTGGCTTTAACGCCGCCAAAAGATTTACTTACGTTTTTTACTTCTAGGATACTCATTTTAATTCCACCTGTGCTTTACGGTCCTTCTCATCAATTACTTCACCAAATCTTTGAGGATATTTTTCCCTTAACCATCCCATTAATCCTTCCGGGAAATAAATTACTATAACAACAATTAAAACTCCTAATGCAACATACTGCCAACCCAATATTAAAGTCCAAAAACCTTCTTTTAAAAAATGGAATAAACTTGCTCCAATTACAGGCCCCCATAAAGTTCCTTTTCCTCCAAGGATTGCCATTAAAACCATAAACACTCCCATCTCTCTTCCATCAAAAGCAACGTCGGTTGAGTCTATATAACCAATTAGTCCGCCCATAATTCCTCCAGCGAGACCGCAGAAAAATGCCGAAACCATCCAACCAACAATTTTATATTTCATTGTCTGGATACCCATTGCTTCTGCTTTATCTTCGTTGTCTCTTATGGCATTAAGAATTAATTTAAATCTTGATCCATAAATCCATTTAACAAAAATAAAAGTTAGGATGAGCATTGCAAAACTTAAAAAGTAGAAAAACTCTCCTCTGGCTTCTGGATCTACAATATCTTTTGGAAATGGCGGAGTAGTAAATCCTTGACCTGCTCCGATAATTTCAATTCCACCCGCTATTTCTCCAGCAGCAATTCCTAAACCTAAAGTACAAATTGCAAAGTAATGACCTCTTAGTCCAAGAATGGCATACCCTATTAATCCGGCTACAATTGTCGGTATGATGGCAGCAACTAATAAACCAACACCCATCCCTTGAAAAAATTGTGTTGTTGTATGTACAAATGTTTTTTCACCGCCGCTTTCTGTCCATTCTGCTAAAGGAAAAAACATACCGACCTGAACTGATGCACATAAATACATTCCAAGGCCGTAGAAAAGAATATTTCCAAAAGAATTATAACCCATTTCTCCACCTTGTAAGTTCCATGTCATTGCCAATACAATTAAGACGCAAAGTATTGTTAGCTGAACTTTAAATCCAGAAAAGATAAAGGGTGCTGCTAAACCTAAAATAATTAAACCAGCATATAAAATTAAATCTTTTTGTTTCATTTTAAAATTTTATAGCTTTTTTTGAGCCATCCTTCATAATAAATTCAGCTTCATTCTTCGAAACTAACTTAACAGATTTGAAACCATCGATATCTTCGATTAATTTATTTAGTTTTTTTCTTGAACCCTTGCTCATTTTCATGCCTGGTGCATTAACACCCACATCTATTATTAATTCTGCACCATTAACAAAGGCATTAATGTAAGTAGAAACCACTTTACATTTTCCAATCATGGCTTCTGTTACCCAAATTGGTTTATCAATATTTAAGCGTTTTAATAAATCTGAGAATTCATCTACCCAAAATTCTTTATCGCATTTTCCATCGGGTGGGGTAATGTGGTGAATGTTAGCTATATCAAAATGATCTTTAATTTTTGGTAAAGCAGACTTCCAATATCTTCTATTTTCTGGAAACATTCCAGCGGCTCCAGCCATTACAATTACAGCCTCGCTTTGTTTAGATTTAATTAACTTTGATGAAAAGTTAAAAATTTCAACAAATTCATCCTCTTTTCCCTTAAAAAACATTCTAAATTCAGGTTCGTTCATTATTTCCCAATGCACGATTGGTTTAGTCAATCCTGGCATATCATTGTTTCCATCACCATCATAACGATCAACCAATTTTGTTAGAAATATTTTATAATTTTCCATAGAACAAGGTTTGCTTAAATATTTTGAAAATTTTTTTCCAAAAGGACTTCTTCCTTTGTTTCTTTTGCACGACTTTTGTTCCCAATTTGCATAAGGCCATATAGTTGCAAGAATTTGTTGATTATGTTCTTGGGAATACAAAACATATTTATCTGACACTTCCCATGAGAAAACACCTTTCTCTTTTTCAATATTATTCCACACAAATGGTCCAGGATGAGGTCTTACCCATTTTCCATCCTTACCACGCATTCTTTCATCTCGCATTTCAGTCAGATCTCCAAATCTAGATTCTGCGAATACTAAATTTAAATTAGATATAAAAAACAAAATAATTAAACTAGTATATAAAATTAAATCTTTTTGTTTCATTTAATCCTCGAAGCTATATAA
>QCOH01000023.1 GCA_003209895.1 Pelagibacteraceae bacterium AG-430-I06 | reverse complement strand
TTCAGAAGGATTCCAATATTTTTCAAATTTTTTAAACCAATTCTTATTTGGTAAAACTTTAGATAAATCACTTGATTGTTTAAAAATAAAAATTTTTTTATTTTTTTTCTTTGTCTTTGATTTTTTTGGAGGAACCTTGTTCAAATATACTTGTTCAGCAACTCTCCAGAATGGCGTAAAAACTTTAAAGGGTGTGCCGTCATCTTTTGTAACTTCGTTATATTCACTCAGTACATTTCCTTTAAAAAACTTATAATTAATTTTTTTTTCTTCTAGATTTTTAATTATTTTTTTTTCTTTTTTTTCTTCTTCGGGCTCAGGAATTTTATTCCAATATAGAGATACTTTGTCGTCACTTTTAATTTTTTTTAAAATCTGAACCTCATCTCCTACCAATAGTTCTAAAGAAATATTAAATTTAGATAGTTCTTGTTTAAAATTAATTAGAGAATGATATATCCACCAACGCTGTGCTTCTCTTTTATTTTCATACTCTTCTGGATTAAAAATATATACTGTAGAAACCTGCTCATGGTTTTCGGAGGCGTAGACCAATGCGCTGTTATGATTTACTCTAAAATCATCTCTTAACCACACTAAAGCTTTTTTATTTTCCATGAGCAATGTATAAGCATTTTTCTACAAAAAAAAATATAACTATGTGTCGCTTCAACTAGTTTAATGGTTGAATCATTTGTTCTGGCAACCATAAAGCTAACTCCGGAAATGCAATAATTATAATTACAGCTAAAATCATTAAAAGAAAAAGTGGGAAAGCACTTTTGGCAATAAAACCCATATCTTTTTTTGCCATCCCCTGAAGAACAAATAAATTAAATCCGACAGGCGGGGTTATTTGTGCCATCTCCACGACTATAACTAAATATATACCAAACCAAATCATATCAAACCCAGCCTGACGTATCATTGGCTCAATGATTGCCATTGTTAAAACTACGGCTGAGATTCCATCTAAAAACATCCCAAGAATTATGTAAAAAATTGTAAGCACCAAAAGCAACATGTAAGGAGATAGCTGAAGTGTATCGATAAAAACTGCTAAGTTTTTAGGCAAACCGGTAAAAGCCATTGCTAAAGTTAAAAAAGATGATCCGGCCAATATAAAAGCTATCATGCAAGATGTTTTGGTTGCACCTAGCAATGATTTACTAAAAGACTCTTTTGTCAGGCTCTTCTGAAAATAAGATAGTATCAATGCTCCCAAAACTCCAAGTGAAGCTGCTTCAGTAGCTGTGGCTATTCCCGCATAAATAGATCCAATTACAGCAAAAATTAAAAGAAGAACTGGAAGTAATTGCCCTGATTGTTTTATTTTATTAATAAAAGAAAAATCTTCACTTATAATTGGCATAATCCTCTTATTTCTTAAAGACCAACCAACAACATAGATCATGAATAAAAGTGCTAATCCAATGCCTGGAATTATACCTGCGATAAATAGTTTTGCTATGGATTCTTCAACAGTCACACCATAAATGATTAGAATAATTGATGGTGGTATTAAAAGACCTAAGGTGCCTGATCCTGCTAAAGTTCCTAAAAGGAAACTCTCTGGATAATTTCTTTTTCTCAATTCTGGAATAGACATCTTGCCAACTGTAGCAACCGTAGCTGCCGAAGAACCGGAAATAGCTGCAAAAATGGCGCAACCTAATATATTTACGTGTATCAAGCCTCCAGGTAACTTTGATAGCCAGGGTGATAAACCTTTAAATAAATTTTCTGATAATTTTGTTCGAAACAAAATTTCTCCCATCCAAACAAAAAGTGGCAAAGCTGTAAGAGACCAAGATGAGCCCATGCTCCACATAGTTGTTGCCATTGCATCTCCAACTGGTCTTGAGGTAAACATAATCATCCCTATTGTGGAAACCCCAATCATGCTTATTCCAACCCAAACTCCTGACCCAAGGAATATTAATAAAACACTTATAAAAAATATTGTTAAATAAACTTCAGGCATTTGGTTTGGTAATAAATAGTTTTAAAAAATTGTGTGTAATACAAATAAAAAAAATTATTGCACCTATTGTTACTCCTGTTTGAGGTATCCACAGCAAAATTTCATCTGCTCCTTGACTTCTTTCACCGAGCTGAATTGAAACAATCCACATTTTAATAAAGTAAAAGGCCAAAAAACCTGACAAAAATGTAGAGACTGCTAAACACCAAATGGTTAAAAATTTTAACAAACCTCCTCTAGTTCTTTCAAGAAACAAAGTGATTCTAATATGACCATTTTCATTGAATGTGTAGGCTAGGGCTAAAAAAGATGCTGTGGCTAGGCTATAACCGGAATATTCTGTTAAACCACGAATATAAAATCCAAAAATTCTAGATGCTATACCTGCAACTATAGTCGCTAATATTAGAATTAAAAAAAAAGATGCAAGGTATCCTGAGTATCTGTAAAGAGAATTTAAAAATTTATCTATTTTACAAAGCATAAAGGCCGTACCTATTATACGGCCTTTTTGCATAAATAAAATTTATTTATATGCTGATAAAACAGCTTGTCCTCTTGAACCTGCTCTACCTGCCCATTCTTTGGCCATAGTAGCACCTACTTTTTCAAAATGGCTTTGTAAAGCTGCATTTACTTTTCCTACTTCCATGCCTGCGCTTGCTAATGCTTTTTTATCTGCAACATTTCCTCTTTTAGATAAAGCCCAACCTTTTCTCTCAGCTAAAGCGGCTTGCTTTATAACCATTTTTTTTGTTGCATCATCTAGCTTGTTCCAAGCTTTTTTATTTACAACAACCATATTTTTTGGAAACCATGCAGCAATATCGTAAAAATATTTAACGCCATTTTCCCAAATTTTACTATTTTTACCTGTTGTTGGTGACGTGATCATGCTTTCAACCATTCCAGTTGAAAATGCTTGGCTGATTGCAACTGCTTCTAATTTAGTTGGTTTCATGCCAGTTAATTCTGCAATTCTTATTGTAGCAGAGTTGTAAGCTCTGAACTTCAGACCTTTAAGATCACCTACAGAGTTAATAGCTTTTTTGCTATACAAACCTTGTGCTGGCCAAGGAACTGCGTAAAGGAATACAAGTCCTTTTTCATCTAGTCCTTTTACCAACTCCGGCTTTGATGCTTTGTAAAGTTTTTCCGCATCAGAATAAGTTTGTGCAACAAAAGGAATTGAATCTACTTCAAGCAATGGATCGAATTTTCCATGAGCAGACATAAATCTTTCTCCGATTTGTGTTTGACCTGTTTGTACAGCTCTTAAAATAGCTCCACCTTTAAATAAAGAACCGCCCGGGTGAGTTTTTATAGTTAGTTTACCACCTGACTTTTCAGTTACAGCATCTGCAAATTCTTTTGCATTTGCAGAATGAAAGTTGCTTGCTCCATAAGCTAAAGCCATGTTCCAAGTTTCAGCTTGAACAGCTCCCATACTGATAAGTAAAGAGGTTAGTATTATACTTACTTTTTTCATTATTTTCATATTTCCCCCTATAATTAATAATTCGCCATTTCACATTCCCGTCTAGGAAATTGCAAGGTATATTTTAATAAATATTGCTTTATAGAAACCCAATAAACTAATATAAATTGTCATCTAAATGGAGAATATTCTACTTCCTAAAGTAATAATTTTTTTTCAGATCGTATTTATCGATATAGTTATGGCTGCGGATAACGCAATCATTATTGGTTTGATTGCATCCTCTTTTGCATCAAAAGATAGGAAAAGAATAATATTACTTGGAGTTTTTGGAGCATTTCTTTTTAGAGTAATTTTTGCAGCTATAACCGTTCAACTTTTACAATATCCAATACTTAAAATTGTTGGTGGTGTTTTGCTTATTTGGATTATTGTTAAATTAATTAAAGATTTGGAGATTTTCGATGCTTTAAAAACAACTAAGCAACAGACGCCCAAGCCTAAAAAGCCACCCTCTTTTGCTTCTGCAGTTTATGCAATAGTAGTAGCAGATGTTACTTTAAGTTTTGATAATGTCTTGGGTGTAGCTGCTGCTGCCAAAAATGAAACTGGTTTATTAATATTTGGACTATTATTATCAGTTTTACTTGTTGGAACAGTTGCAACATTCTTTGCAAATTACATAAAGAACCACAAATGGGTTGGCGTTCTTGGTCTTGTAGTAATTCTTTTTGTTGCAGTACAATTAATTCTTGGTGG
>QCOH01000022.1 GCA_003209895.1 Pelagibacteraceae bacterium AG-430-I06 | reverse complement strand
AGATATCTATCCCCTTTTCGAATATTTCATTACTCAATCCAATTTCCTTATCTTTTTTTAGTATATTAACTAAAATTTGCTTTGCTTCCTCTTTATTAAGGACTTTTGATTTATTTAGATATGAAAAAGAATAAAGTATGAAATCCGCAAGAGATATAATATAAATATTCCAACTTGCTTGCTTTATGGCATCGTTGAAAACTTTATCTGAAAAAAATAGAGTATGTCTTGTGCCCATTCTTGTTTTTAAATAACCAAATAAGGTTACCTGGGTTACCCAAGCTGACTTTTCTTTTATAAATTTTTCAAGATCGTTTTTAAAATTATTAGAGAAATCATAAACATATTTTTTAGGGAAAAGATGCGATCTAGATTTTAATATTGTGGCAAGTTCTGATAGCCATTTTATAATTTGCATGATTTCTATTACAAGTTGTATACAAAAAAATATACCTTTTCTAGGCCCCTATTTATTGGGCAATATGATTTTTTATACGCCTTTTTCCCTTTATTTTGAAGTTTAGTTATGTATTCTTTCAACACTTTTATTAATAAAAGTCAAAAATAAAGGGAGGAAATATGTCAAATAAAGAAAAACACTGGATGAAAACTAGAAATCATATGCTGGTTACATTGGCAATATGGTTCTTTTTTTCAATAGTAATTTATTTATTCGGCGCCGATTTGAATAATATAAAAATTCTAGGGTATCCTGGAGCTTACTATATGTGTGCTCAAGGTTCTCTACTAGCATTTGTAATTTTAATTTTTTGGTTTGCTAATAGGCAAGAAAAAATTGATGACGAATGCGGATACGGCGGAAAGGAGGAAGACTAATGTTTAAAGGTGGCTTTATACAAAATCTTCCAAAAATATACGGAATATATACTGGTGGCTTTATAGTATTTATTTTGCTTATGGCGATTGCCGAGCAAATGGGTATGACTTCAAAAGCAATTGGTATTTGCTTCGTAGCATTTACGGTAGGTATTTATGCATTAATCGGTTATCTGTCACGAACAGTACAGGTTGATGCTTATTACGTGGCCGGAAGACAAGTGCCAACAGTTTTCAATGGTATGGCAACTGCTGCTGACTGGATGTCAGGAGCTTCGTTTGTTGCTATGGCAGGTGGAATATATTTCAAGGGTTATGGTTACATGGCTCTTTTAGTTGGTTGGACTGGTGGCTATGTTTTAGTATCTACATTACTTGCTCCGTATTTAAGAAAATTTGGATGTTATACAGTTCCAGATTTTATAGGAACAAGATATGGTGGAAACGCTGCTAGGATGTGCGCAGTATTAGTATTGTTCGTAGCATCGTTTACTTACGTGACTGCACAAATCAATGCAACAGGAACTATTGCTTCGGTAGCATTAGATATTCCTTTTAACATTGCCGTTTACGTTGGACTAGTAAGTATTCTTTTATGTTCAATGTTAGGTGGTATGCGTGCTGTTACATGGACGCAGGTTGCTCAATACATCGTATTGATTATTGCGTACTTGATACCTGTATTTTGGATTAGTAACAAACTTGATGCTGGATTATTCCCGCATTTAATGTTGCAAGATGAAGTTGCAAAACTAGCTTCATTAGAATCTGAATACGGTTTAGGCCAAGTTAAGAACACTGCTGCTCAAATGGCAGAAGTAAAAGCTGTAAATAAAGGGTTGGCTGGAATTACGAAAGCTCACTCTGCAGTTAATACTACTCCATGGGGCTTTATTTCATTAGCATTGTGTATGATGTTGGGAACAGCGTCTTTACCTCATATTCTAATGAGATACTTCACGACACCGTCAGTGAGATCTGCAAGAAAATCAGTAGCATGGTCGCTATTCTTTATCTTCTTGCTTTACTCTTCTGCACCTATGTTAGCTACTTTATCTAAGTTAGCTTTATTAGATCCTGCAGCAGGAGGTATCATTGGTAAATCGTTTGCTGAAGTTACAAGTTTAGATTGGTACCAAAACTGGAACCAAGCCAAACTAATGTATGTAAGTGACTTTAACGGCAATGGAACGCTCGAATTAAATGAGTTTTTCATGCAAGGTAAAGCTGTTGTGTTAGCAACACCTGAAATAGCAGGACTTCCATATGTAATTTCTGGATTAGTTGCTGCTGGGGGTATGGCTGCTGCCATGTCAACTGCGGATGGTCTAATCTTAGCGATTGCAAATGCATTATCTCACGACTTCTATTACAAAATAATTGACCCTAAAGCTGAAACAAGACAAAGATTGCTTGTTGCAAGGGCATTGCTTGTAATAATTGGTTTCGCTGGAGCTACAATTGCAGCTTTAGAAATACAAAGTATATTAGGATCGGTTATCTGGGCATTCGATTTTGCAATGTCTGGATTATTTGTTCCGCTAGTACTTGGTGTTTGGTGGAAGCGAGCAACTAAAGAAGGTGCGGTAGCGGGTATGTTACTTGGATTAGGTTCTGGTGCATTCTATCTATACTGGGTATTCTTTGCTAAAAATGCAGGAATATTAGGTATAACACACTTAACTTTCGGTATAGTTGGTGTAGTGGTTAGCTTCATAGCAATGGTTGTTGTAAGTTTAATTACAAAACAGCCGGATGCAGCTACTCAAAAAATGGTAGAAGATGTTAGAATCCCATCAGGTAAAGCAATACTTGGTAAACAACACTAACATTTTTTAGTTTAAAAAATATTTAAAGGGGCGGATATTAATTTCGCCCCTTTTTTTTTGGGTTAAAGATGATATTCTTTATAAATGCCAGAATTGCCAATATGGGTTCAAGTAATAGATTATATTATGGGGATGATAATGTGGACCTTGATTGGCCGCTCTGCGATGAATCTATTTCAAAGAGAAGACTCTAATTTCTTTTTTATGAAAGCGTTTGTTATGCTTACAAACCCAATAATAAAAAGATTTAAAATTATTACGCCAAATTTTTTAATTCCATTTTTTGTTCCGCTTTATGTGGCTTGGTTCTTTTATATGTTTAGATTTTATTTGATGCCATATTTACTAGGGTATTCAGTAATGGGTATGCTATCATTTCCACTAGAAAGTGATATATCAAAACAGATTTACGAGTTATTTAACTAAAATATGCAAACCAAAATTTATTTCTTGTTATTTTTCTTATTTTTATTTTGGACTTATTGTCTTTATTGGCCTTTAAAAAAACAGAAAAAAATAGAGACACCTGTTGAATTCTTTATATATGGTAGACAAATGCCTGGCTGGATATTTACTTTGGTATCAACAAGTACAATTTTTTCTGGTTGGATTTTTATAGCTCAGCCAACTTTAATATTTATGAATGGTCTAACTTTTGCAATGACTTCTTTGTCGGTAATATTAATTCCGTTAGTAGGTGTGTTGATTATGAAGAGACAGTGGATGTTGTCAAAAAGATTTGGTTTTGTAACTACAAGTGAGATGATTTCTACTTATTTTAAAAGTGATATTTTAAGAATTTTGGTTGTAATTATCGCATTACTTTTTTCAGTTCCATTTCTTGCTTTACAGCTTTCATTTGCTGGAAAAATGATAAGTATAGTATCAGATGGTGTGATTGGTGCTGGCTCTGGATCTTTAATAATGGGATCTGTGATAGTTATTGGTGTGGGCCTTATAGGAATCAAAACTACAATCTATACAGATACATTACAATTTTTTCTCATAATTTTTGGAATTATTGCTTTAGGTTTTGTTATGTACGAACTAGTAGGTGGTTGGGATATTCTTAATGAAAGTTTGTCAAGAATTTCTAGTGTCAAAGAAAAAATGTTCAATATTGATTTAAATTATGGTGCCTATTTATCTATACCGGGGACTATTAGCAGTTCGGAAGTTTTAGAACAAAGTAATTTTTATAATGGAAAGTGGACTAGTTCATTAATTTTGAGTTTTTCATTTGCTTTATGTGGAATTTTACTTTCTCCAAATTTTTCAATGCTTACATTTGCTAGTAAAGATGTCGAACCTTTTGCTTACCAGCAAGCCTGGTTTTCTGGTTTATTAATTGGTTTTGTTCTAATATTTTTTACTTTAGCTATTGGTGCAGGATCAATTTTTTTAGGTGGTAATGATGTAATAAATAAAACTGGGAATAATATTTCAAATATACTCCCTTCAAATATATTTCCTGACAATTTAGAAAGTCTAATTCCTAATTTAATAAATTTGATAGGAGATTATTCTCCTATATTTTTTTCTATTTTAGTTGTTTGTGCAATTTCTGCTTTTCAAGCTACTAGTAATTTTTATTTAAGTACAAGTGCAATGGTAACGAGAGATATAATTAAAAGGTTTTTTTTGAGGGAGATGAAACCTAAAGAGCAAATTTTCACTTCTAGGGTTATTATAATGCTGATATTTCTTTTTGCTTTATCTATAGCAGTTGGTTCATCTGAAAGAATTTTAACTTTAGGAAGCTTTTCTTTAAGTATGGGCTGTCAAATGTTGGTCCCTTTAATTGCTATATGCTATTTTCCTTGGTTTACCAGACATGGTATTGCACTTGGTTTGCTTGTTGGGATTCTAGTTGTATTTCTGACAGAGGAATCTGGTCAAATGTTTCTTTCGAATATTCTACCTTGGAACAAATGGCCATTGACAATTCACTCATCTGTTTGGGGAATTCTATTAAATTTGTTATCTGCAAGTGTAATTTCTTTTATTACTCAGGATGTAAAGGAGACAAATCATAGAAATAAATTTCATGATTTTATAAATGATTACAAAGCTTCCTCTATCCTAAGAAGAAGTTTAAAGCCAAGTGCCTGGA
>QCOH01000021.1 GCA_003209895.1 Pelagibacteraceae bacterium AG-430-I06 | reverse complement strand
GAATTTATTATTAATTTCCTTGTTGGGGGAAATAACAATATAAAACCAAAAAAATCTGTAATGAAACCCGGAATAATTAAAAAAATTGCAGCCACAGCTATCGACGCACCCGATATCATCTCAAAAAGTGGAATTTTATTTCTGTATAAATTGTAGACGCCTGATCTTAAAGTATTAAGACCTTCTATTTTTGCGAAATAAATGCCAATAAAAGCAGTCGCAAATATGAGAGATACTGTCGTAAAAGCTCCGATATTTTGACCAATTTTTATCATTACATATATCTCAATTGCTGGTGCGGCTATTAAAAACAATAAAATTGTGTTCATTTGTCATTTTGAAAGTTATATTAATAATATATATTTAGCAATAATGAGTAATAGTTTTGGATATTTAGACATAATACTGTTGGCAATGATCGCAGGTTTCATTGTTCTGAGGTTAAGACATATTCTTGGTAGAAAAACAGGCCACGAAGAAAAAATTTATTCTAACTTTAATGAAAATAAGTTCGAGAAATTTAAAGAAGAAATTAATAAAAGACAAAATAAACAAACTACAGATTTTGACCCTAAACAGAAAAAAGAATTTTTAAAAGGTGCTGAGATTGCTTATGAAACAATTGTCACTTCTTTCTCTAAAGGAGACAAAAGTAGCCTAAGAACTTTGTCGACTAAATCTATGTCAGATAATTTTAACTCTGCCATTGAGGAGCGAAACTCTAAGAAAATCAAATCCGAGCTTACTTTTGTGGGCATAAAATCTTCCACAATTGAAAAATTCGAAAAAACCGCAGTAGCTCTTTTTTTCACAGTAAAATTTGTTAGCGAAATAATATCAGTCAAAAAAGATAAAGAAAATAATATTATCGAAGGAGACCCCAATAAGATAAAAACTGTAATCGATCACTGGAAGTTCACCAAAAAAATTACGAGTTCAAGCCCCAATTGGTATTTAGCAGAAATAAAAAATAGTTGATTAAAAAAGATCTATCAGACAAAGATAAAAAAGATTGGGAAGATTTTCTAAATAATAATACTAACTTACCTAACAAAGACCATCTAGAATTTAAAGAGAACAAAATACTAAAAAGATTCAAATTTGATTTTCATGGCTATACGATAGATGGAGCAAACAAAAAAATTGATGAAATAATAAGAAATTGTTCTAATAAAGGTATTTTAGAAATTTTGATTATCACCGGTAAAGGCATTCACTCTAATACAGATAAAAATGTTTATGTTTCAGAAAATTTATCAAAATTAAAATACAGCATTCCAGATTATATTAAAAGAAATTCACATCTAAACTCCAAAATTCAAAAAATAGAGCAAGTTGATGAAAATTTTGGAGGTTCAGGAGCTATATTAATAAAATTAAAAAAATTATAAGATAAATTTTGATAAATCGGTGTCTCTCACAAGATCACCGAGATTCTTTAATACATAATCCTTATCAATTTTTATTTTTTGACCTGATTTATCTGATGCAGTGAAGCTGATTTCGTCCAAAACCTTTTCGATTATAGTGTGTAATCTTCTTGCGCCAATATTCTCCACAGTTGAATTTATTTCAGTTGATAGTTTTGCGAGCATGTCAATTCCATCATCAGTAAACTCTAAGTCAACGTCTTCAGTTTTTAGCAAGGCTTTGTACTGTTTTATTAAACTATTATCAGGTTCTTTAAGAATTCTTTTGAAATCTTTTTCAGTCAACGCATTTAATTCGACTCTTATTGGCAATCTTCCTTGTAATTCTGGAAGCAAGTCGGAAGGTTTAGCTAACTGAAATGCACCAGATGCAATAAATAATATATGATCAGTTTTAACAGGACCGTATTTTGTATTCACTGTTGTTCCTTCTATTAATGGTAAAAGGTCCCTTTGCACTCCTTCTCTAGAAACGTCGCCGCCAACTCTATCACTTCTGGCAGAAACTTTATCTATTTCGTCTAAAAACACTATTCCATTATTTTCTGTTGAGTCTTTTGCTTCTTTAATAATTTTATCTTGTTCGATCATTTTGTCTGACTCCTGAGCAATTAAAATTTCATGAGACTCCTTAACTGTCATCTTCCTCTTTTTACCTTTAGGACCCATAGATTTTCCAAGCATTTCACCAATATTAACCATGCCGATATTTGCTCCAGGCATCCCGGGTATCTCAAAAGAAGGCATTCCTGTTGAAGAATCATTAACCTCAATTTCAATTTCATTTTTATCAAGATCTCCAGACCTTAATCTTTTTCTAAAACTCTCTCTTGTGGCCAAACTTGCTTTCTTTCCTACAAGTGCATCTAGAACTTTTTCTTCAGCCAATAATTGTGCCTTAGCATGTACTTCTTTCCTTCTCTTCTCTCTCTCCATTGCTATGGCTATTTCGATTAAATCTCTTATAATTTGCTCAACGTCTCTTCCAACATAACCCACCTCTGTAAACCTAGTAGCTTCAACTTTTATAAATGGTGCTTGTGCTAACTTTGAAAGTCTTCTTGAAATTTCGGTTTTGCCTACCCCTGTTGGACCAATCATTAAAATATTTTTAGGCAACACTTCATCTTTCATTTCATCAGAAAGAGCTTGCCTTCTCCAACGATTTCTTAATGCAACTGCAACTGCTTTTTTAGCTTGGCCTTGACCAATTACATATCTATCAAGTTCCGAAACAATTTCTCTTGGAGAAAGAGCACTAACTTTTGAATTTTCTTTTTTGGATCCGTCTTTGACAATTTTGAGATTAGGAGATTTTTGCGGCATGATTAAACTTTCTCCAAAGTTATATTATTATTAGTAAATACACAAATTTCTGATGCAACTTTTAATGATTTTTTTGCAATTTCTTCTGCAGACATATCTGTTCCAATCAAAACTTTAGCAGCCGCTAAAGCATAGTTTCCTCCAGAACCTATTCCTATAATACCATCTTCGGGCTCTAAAACATCGCCCGTCCCAGAAATAATAAAGCTTTTTTCTTTATCAGCTACGGCCATCAATGCCTCTAATCTTCTAAGATATTTGTCTGTTCTCCAATCTTTAGCTAGTTCAACCGCAGCTCTTGTTAAATTTCCCGCATGTTTTTCTAATTTTGCCTCTAGCCTCTCAAAAAGAGTAAGCGCATCAGCTGTAGAACCAGCAAAGCCAGCAATCACATTTCTTTTCTCAATCTTTCTAACTTTTTTCGCTTTACTTTTTAACACCGTATTTCCCAAGCTAACTTGACCATCTCCTGCTACAATAGTTTGATTTCCCTTTCTAATAAGAACAATTGTTGTTCCATGCCAATTTTGATTTGTATTCATAAGTATTACTAATGTGGAGATTGAAATTAAATCTTCAAGGGTCTAAATTAGCATTTATTGCTAAATCATATAATTAGCTATATATCTGTCGAGTAAACTGAAAAATATGAGTAGAAAAGCTAAAATACTGAGAAAAACAAAAGAGACCAAAATAAGCGCAGAGGTCAATTTGGATGGAAAGGGTAATTACAAGATTAAAACCCAAATTGGTTTTTTAGATCATATGTTGGAACAATTATCAAAACATTCTTTAATAGATATAAAGCTAGATGTTAAGGGTGATACACACATAGACTTACACCATAGTACCGAAGATACCGGCATAGCTTTAGGTGAAGCAATCAAAAAAGCGGCTAATAAATTTAAAGGTATTAAAAGGTACTCTAGCGCTTTAATTCCAATGGACGAGACATTGACAAGAGTCGCAATCGATATCTCTGGAAGACCATATTTAGTTTGGAAGGTAGATCTTAAAGTAGAAAAACTTGGAGAAATGGATACAGAGCTTTTTAAAGAGTGGTTTCAAGCATTTTCTCAATCAGCAGGTATTACTTTGCATGTCGAAAATATTTACGGTGAAAATAGCCATCACAAAATTGAGTCTTGCTTTAAAGCTTTAGCGAAAACACTTAAAGAGGCTTTAACAGTTGACAAAAGAATTAAAAATCTTGTGCCGTCAACAAAAGGCAAGCTCTAATTTAAAATGAAAATATTTCCTGCAATAGATATTAAAGGGGGAAAGTGTGTGAGATTACTTAAAGGCAAATTTAGTGAAATAACAGAATATGCCAACTCTCCCTTAGAACAGGCAAAAATATTCATTAATCACGGATTTTATAATTTACACATTGTTGATTTAGATGGAGCATTAGAAGGAAAATCCGTTAGTAAAAATATAATTAAGGAAATAAGCAAATTAAATGGGGCCAGTATCCAAGTTGGAGGTGGAATAAGAACTTCTGAACAGATACACGAATTATTAGATTTTGGTGTTGACAAAGTAATACTGGGTACAAAAGCAATCGAAGACAAAAATTTCTTAGAAAATAATGTTAAAAAATTTAAAAATAAAATCGCACTGTCTATTGATGCCGAAAATGGCTTCATAGCTCTGTCTGGTTGGAAAAAAAAAACAAATATTAGAGCCATCGACTTTGTAAAACAGATAAAGAATTTGGATATAGCAAGAATAATTTACACCGATATTAATAGAGATGGAACTAAATCAGGACCTAATATTGATGAAACTCAATCTTTATCGACTTTAACTAAAACCCCATTCTTAATCTCTGGTGGTATTTCATCAATTAATGATGTCTACAATATCAAAATTAAGAAAATTAAAAATATAGAGGGCGTTATAATTGGCAAAGCTATTTATGATGAAAATATAGACTTACAAAAACTTAAGGAATTAAATTAATGTATAAAAAAAGGATTATACCTTGTCTCGACATAAAAAATGGAAGAGTAGTTAAGGGCATTAATTTTATAAATTTAGTTGATGCAGGGGATCCTTCTGAACAAGCGAAGTTTTATAGTGATAATGGTGCAGATGAAATTTGTTTTTTAGATATAACCGCCTCAA
>QCOH01000020.1 GCA_003209895.1 Pelagibacteraceae bacterium AG-430-I06 | reverse complement strand
TTGGTAATGTTTCGGTTAAAGCTCAAAATTTAACTATGGCCACGTATGACTCAATGATGGAGGCAATTAAAATTTTAAAAAAAGATTTATACATAAATGAAATAGGTTCAACAATTCAAAATTATGTTGAGGCTAAGGGATTTTCAGTAGTTAGAGATTTTTGTGGTCATGGCGTAGGTAAAAATTTCCATCAAGAACCAAATATATTACATTATAGTGCGCCCAGGACTGGGGATAAATTAAAAACAGGAATGATTTTTACGATTGAACCGATGATTAATGAGGGTTTATATAATACCAATGTATTAAAGGATGGTTGGACAGCCGTAACTAAAGATAAAATGCTTTCTGCACAATTTGAACACACAGTTGGTATAAAAGATGACGGATACGAAATATTTACTCTTTCTAAGAAAGGACTAAATTTTCCTCCATATATAAAATGATAGAAAGATACTCAAGAAAAGAGTTAAAAGAAATTTGGCTAGATCAAAATAGATATAACCTCTGGTTAAAAATAGAGCTTGCAGCTGCAGAGGCAATGGAAAAACTTAAAATAATTCCTAAAGGTGTTGTAAAAAAAGTTAAGTCAAAATCAAAAATTGACGCTAAAAGAATTAGCAAGATAGAGGGCAAAGTAAGACATGATGTCATTGCATTCTTAACATCGATTATTGAAAAAAGTGGAAAACAAGCGAGTTACCTTCACAAAGGAATGACATCCTCAGACGTATTGGACACCTGTTTTAACCTTCAATTAAAACAATCAGGGTTAGTATTATTGAAAGATATCGAAATTTTATTGAAATCCATCAAAAGCCAATCAATTAAACACAAGTTTACTTTATGTATAGGCAGGAGTCACGGAATACATGCTGAACCAACAACTTTTGGTTTGAAGCTTTTAACTTTTTATGAAGAATTTTATAGAAACCATAATAGACTGAAGAAAGCTATAGATGAAATATCTACATGTGCAATTTCTGGAGCCGTTGGTACTTTTGCAAATGTTGATCCAAGAGTAGAAAAGTATGTTGCAAAAAAATTGAAACTTAAAGTCGAACCAATTTCAACCCAAGTAATACCTAGAGACAGACATGCATATTTTTTTTCAATATTAGGTGTAATCGCAAGTTCGGTGGAAAGATTTGCAACAGAAATAAGGCACTTGCAAAGAACTGAGGTTTCTGAGGTTGAAGAATTTTTTAATAATAAACAAATGGGTTCAT
The DNA here is from genome assembly GCA_003209895.1 of Pelagibacteraceae bacterium AG-430-I06. GTDB lineage: Bacteria > Pseudomonadota > Alphaproteobacteria > Pelagibacterales > Pelagibacteraceae > Anoxypelagibacter. Next base: position 3,891 of record QCOH01000020.1, on the reverse strand, counting down.
CTGCAATGCCGCATAAGAAAAACCCTGTTCTAACAGAAAATCTTACTGGATTAGCTAGGCTTGTTAGATCAACAGTAATTCCAGCTTTAGAAAACGTATCCCTTTGGCATGAAAGAGATATTTCACATTCAAGTGTTGAAAGAAATATAGGTCCAGATGCAACTATAACTTTGGATTTTGCCCTCACTAGACTTAATAATGTCGTCAAATCTATGAAAGTGAATAAAGAACAAATGAAAAAAAATTTACAACTTACTAAAGGGTTATTTTTTTCACAAAGAGTTTTGTTAGAACTTACCTCTAAAGGTGTAAGAAGAGATAAAGCTTATAGGTTGGTCCAAAAATGTGCTATCAAATCTCTTGAAAATAACACATCTTTTCAAGAAAACTTATTAGAAGACCGAATAATAATGGATAAAATATCTGTTAATACTTTGAAAAAATTATTTGATTTTAGTTATCACACAAGAAAAATTAATGTAATTTTTAGACGTATTTTAAATAAATGAATAAAGGAAAAAAGCTATACGAAGGAAAAGCTAAAATTTTGTACGAGACTAAAGAGAAAGGTTTAGCTATCCAACATTTTAAAGACGACGCAACTGCTTTTAATAACCAAAAAAAAGCAAATGTTGAAGGAAAAGGTGTCCTTAATAATAGAATATCGGAACATATACTGCAAAATCTTAATCAAGCAGGCATCAAAACCCATTTAATTAAAAGACTAAATATGAGAGAGCAACTAGTTAAACTTGTAGAAATAATTCCTATAGAAGTAATAATAAGAAATATTGCAACCGGTTCATTGACAAAAAGACTAGGAATAGCTGATGGTACTATTCTTGACAAACCTCTTTTAGAGTTTTCATACAAAAATGATGAGCTTGGAGATCCTTTAGTTGCAAAAGAACATATTCTTGCTTTCAATTGGGCTTCAAAAGATGAATTAAACACGATTGAGGAGATGACATTTAGAATTAATGATTTTATGTCTGGAATGTTTAGAGGTGTTGGAATTAAACTTGTTGATTTCAAGCTAGAATTTGGAAGGCTTTGGGAAAAGGATACAAAAGAAGTCATTCTCGCAGATGAAATTAGCCCAGATACTTGTAGACTTTGGGATGTAAAGAGTGAAAGAAAATTAGATAAAGACAGGTTTAGAAAAGACTTGGGAAATATTATTCAAGCATACCAAGAAGTTGCTAGAAGACTAGGAATCATGCCTGAAACAACAAATGTAAGTGAAGTAAATTTTAAGAAGCCTACATCAATAAGTATTAAGAAAAAATAAATTGAAATTCGCTGTTACGATCACGTTGAAAAAAGATGTGCTTGATCCACAAGGTAAAGTGGTTGGGCAAACTTTGAAAAATATAGGAATTAAAAATCTTAATTCAATAAGACAAGGAAAATTTTTTGAAGTAGATTTAGAAGAAAGCGACCAAAAAAAAGGCGAAGCGAAAGTAAAAGAAATGTGCGAAAAGTTATTAGCAAATCAGATTATTGAGGATTTTCAAATAGAAAAAATATGATGAAGTCATCGGTTATAGTTTTTCCAGGTTCAAATTGCGACAGAGATATTGCTGTAGCTTTAAAAAAATTACAGTTTAAAAATTCAATGATTTGGCATAAAGAAACTGAACTTCCAAAATCAGATTTAATTGTTGTTCCAGGTGGGTTTTCTTATGGAGACTATTTAAGATCAGGTGCAATAGCAGCTAAATCAAATATTTTGTCTGAAGTGATCTCGGCTGGAAAAAAAGGCTCCCTCATTCTAGGAATATGCAATGGATTTCAAATCTTAATTGAGTGTGGTTTGCTTAAAGGAGCACTATTAAGAAATTCTGGGCTTAAATTTATATCAAAGGATATTCGAGTTAAAATTTTATCTAATAAAAGTAAATTTTTTAAAAAATATAAATCTGGTGAAATATTAAAATTAAATATCGCACATAATGAGGGAAATTATTTCACAAGTAAAAAGCACCTTGATGAGCTGGAGAATAATGAATTAATACCGATAAAATATTGTGATGAAACTGGAAATATTAACTTAAAAAGTAATCCTAATGGTTCGATTAATAATATTGCAGGAATATTTAATAATAAAAAAAATATTTTGGGAATGATGCCTCATCCCGAAAGAATGTCAGATAAGATTTTGTCAAATGAAGATGGTTTAGGATTATTTTTAAGTTTAATGAATTAATATGACGGTTAGCAAAGATCAGATAGAAGCTCACGGTTTAACTCCCGATGAATATAAAAAAATTAAAGAATATTTGGGTAGAGACTCAAATTTATTAGAGTTAGGAATTTTTTCAGCAATGTGGAATGAGCATTGCTCCTATAAATCATCAAAGATCCATTTAAAAAACCTTCCAACAAAAAATAATATTGTAATACAAGGTCCAGGTGAAAACGCTGGTGTTATTGATATCGGAGATGATGATGCTATAGTATTTAAAATAGAAAGTCATAATCATCCATCTTTTATTGAGCCATATCAAGGTGCAGCTACAGGTGTTGGTGGTATATTGCGGGATGTATTTACAATGGGTGCTAGACCAATTGCTTTGATGAATTCTATACACTTTGGGTCTCCTAAAAATAGTAGAACTAAAAATTTATTAAGCGGTGTAGTTTCGGGTATAGGTGGGTACGGAAATTCTGTTGGAATACCAACGGTTGGAGGAGAAACTAAATTTAATGATACATATAATGAAAATATTTTGGTAAATGCCATGGCGATTGGTTTGGCCGATAAAAATAAAATTTTTTATTCAAAAGCAAAAGGATTAAATAAAACCGTAGTATATGTAGGTTCAAAAACTGGACGAGATGGTATTCATGGTGCCACAATGGCATCGGCAGAATTTGACGAAAACTCAGAAGAAAAAAAACCTACAGTCCAAGTTGGTGATCCTTTTACAGAAAAATTACTCTTAGAAGCTTGCCTAGAATTAATGAAGGATAATTCAATTATATCTATTCAGGATATGGGAGCTGCAGGCCTTACTTCTTCGAGCATAGAAATGGCTTCAAAAGGAAAACTTGGCATCGAATTAGATTTGGATAAAGTGCCATGCCGTGAAAATAACATGACGCCTTATGAAATAATGTTGTCAGAAAGTCAAGAAAGAATGCTTTTGGTGTTAAATGATAATAAAGAAGATGAAGCAAAAAAAATATTTGATAAATGGGATTTAGATTTTGTAGTAATAGGTAAAACTACAGATACAAATAGATTGATTCTTAATTTTGATAATAAAAAAGTTGCTGATATCCCTATCACCGCACTAGCTGATAAAGCCCCTTTGTATGATAGAAAATTTACTACAAAGAAATTAAAAAAAGAAAAAATAGAAATAAAAAATTTAAAAAAAATTAAAATTGATGAAGCTTTATTAAAAATTTTATCCTCACCCAATCATTCAAACAAAAGCTGGATTACAGATCAGTATGATCAATCTGTAATGTGTGATACTATACAAAAATCTGGTGGGGACTCTGCGGTTATAAGAATTCATAATAAGGAAAAAGCTATAGCAATATCTGTCGATTCTTCTGCTTTATATTGTAAAGCTGATCCAAAAACTGGGGGAAAACAAATAGTTGCTGAAAATTGGAGAAATTTAATTTCTGTTGGAGCAAAACCACTGGCAATAACAAATTGCTTAAATTTTGGAAGTCCAGAAAAACCTGAGGTCATGGGTGAATTTATAGATTGCATAAATGGCATGAAGGAAGCTTGCGAATTTTTGAATTTTCCGGTCGTTTCAGGGAATGTTTCTTTTTACAACGAAACTAATTCAAAAAGTATACACCCCACACCTGTTATTGGGGGTATAGGAATAATTAACGATTTAAAGAGAATTACAAACATAAAGA
>QCOH01000019.1 GCA_003209895.1 Pelagibacteraceae bacterium AG-430-I06 | reverse complement strand
TCCTTCAGTTATGGTTTGAAATTTTTCTATATAATTTAATCTCTCAAAAGGTCTGTTTCCAGCTGGATGAGCATCTGCAACTGATATCTCATCTTCTATTTTTGTACCATCTTTCATCTTAATAACTACCCTTCCTCCAAAACATTTTTTATGGGGGTCAGGATCGTGATATTTCTTTGTCCACTTTTTATCTTCAAAAGTTTTTATTTTCCTCCATAATTCAACAGTACTTTTTTTATTAGCTCTTTTTGGTGTATAAGAATTTATATGGTGCCATTTTCCATCCTCAAGAGCTACGGCAAAAATATACATTATAGAGTGATCTAAAGTTTCTCTGCTAGCTTTTGGATCCATTTTTTGCGGATCTTTTGCTCCGGTTCCAATCACATAATGAGTATGATGACTTGTATGAATTTCTATAGACTTAATTTTTGAAATACTTTCTATTCTCTCATTCATACTTCTCGCTAAATCAATAAGAGCTTGTGATTGATATTCAGCTGAATGTTCTTTGGTATAAGTTTCTAATATTGCTTTTTTTTCCTCATTAATATTTGGAAGTGGGACTGTATATTTAGCTTTGGGTCCTGAAAGAACGTGGGCTATAACACTATCTTCACCCTCATAAATTGGACTGGGTGCTCCCTCTCCTCTTATACATCTATCTACTGCCTCAATTGCTAATTTACCAGCATGCGCCGGTGCAAATGCTTTCCAACTTGAAATTTCTCCCTTTCTTGATTGTCTAGTTGATATTGTTGTGTGAAGCGCCTGTTGTATAGATTGATAAACTTTTTCAATATTTAGTCTTAATAAGGACCCTAAACCTGCGGCCACACTTGGACCCAAATGTGCGATATGATCAATTTTATGTTTATGCAGACATATTCCCTTAACAAGGTTAACTTGAACTTCATATCCGGTTAAAATTCCTCTAATTAAGTCTCTACCTGATAATTTTTTTTGTTCAGCAACAGAGAGTATCGGGGGTATATTATCTCCAGGGTGACTGTAATCTGCAGCTAAAAAAGTATCATGAAAATCTAACTCTCTTACTGCAGTTCCATTGGCCCAAGCTGCCCATTCACAGTCAAATTTTTTCTTTGAATCAATCCCAAAAATAGTAGCGCCATTCTTTCTTGGGTGAGCTAAAGCCATCTCTCTAGCAGAGGTAACCGGTTTTCTATTGAATGAGGCAATGGCAACAGATGCGTTATCAATAATTCTATTAATAACCATATCAATAGCATCCTCATTTAATTTTGCTTTATCTGATGCAATCTCAGCAATTTTCCAAGCTAATTGCTGTTTTTTTTTTAACTTTGATGCTGAAGGAAAAACTTTTACTTTTATATTTCTCATTTTAAATCTAGTAATTGTTTTAAGTTTTTTACCTCATTTTTAGGTTTGTAATCAAGTTTATCAAACACATTATTATTTCTATTTACCCAAATAGAATTATAACCATAATTTCCTGCACCTGAGACATCCCAGGTATTTGCACTTAAAAAGGTGATTTCGCCTTTGTCCATTTTATATTTATTAACAGGTATATCGTAAACTTTGGGGTCTGGTTTGTATATCTTTACCTCCTCTACAGAGAAAATATCATCAAAAAAATTTTCTAAATCACTTCCTTTAACTAAATGGCTTAATAATTCTGGCGTGCCATTAGACAGAATAGCGAGTTTTAATGATTTTTTTTTTAAATTTTCTAGAACATTTTTAACTTCAGGATAGGGAGATAGCTCCTTGTAAAGACTCAATAGATCATTTCTTAGTGATTTGTCAATTTGAAAAGTTTCCATAGATTTATCGAGGGAGTCCTCGGTAACTTGCCAGAAGTTTTTATGTTTTTTCATTAAACTTCTTAGCCAGGTATATTCTAATTGAGTGGTTCTCCAAAAATTTGCAAAATTTTCCCACTTGTTACCAATTTTATCTTTACATTTTTCAGCTGCAGAATTCACATCAAATAATGTGCCGTAAGCATCAAAAACAAAAGCTTTTGAATTGTCCATATTAATTAAGCATATTTCTTAAAACGTATTGGAGAATTCCGCCGTTTTTATAATATTCAATTTCATTTTCAGTATCTATTCTTGATAAAAGTTTTATTGTTTTACTTGAACCATCGACATATTTAATTTCGCAACTTACCTCAGCTCTTGGATTGATGCCTTTTTCGATATCGATAATTGTAAATAATTCTTTACCTTTAATATTTAATTTTTTTCTATCAAAGCCCTCTTTGAATTGAAGAGGTAAAATTCCCATTCCCACAAGGTTTGATCGATGAATTCTCTCAAAACTTTCTGCAATAACCGCCTTCACTCCAAGTAGTTTTGTTCCTTTAGCTGCCCAATCTCTAGATGAGCCTGTTCCATATTCTTTTCCTGCAATAACAACCAGACTATTACCTCTTTTTTTATATTCCATGGCTGCATCATAAACACTCATTTGTTTTCCGTCTGGTTGTAAAACTGTAAAGCCGCCTTCCGTACCAGGTGCCATCTCATTTCTTATTCTTATATTTCCAAATGTGCCTCTTAACATCACTTCGTGATTTCCTCTTCTTGCTCCGTAAGAATTAAAATCTTTTTGTTGTACTTGATTTTTCATAAAATAGTCGCCGGTTGGACTATCTTTTTTTATAGACCCAGCAGGGGAAATGTGATCGGTTGTGACTGTATCCCCAAGTATTAAAAGTGGTCTTGCATCTTTAATCTTTTTAAATCCTTCGGGCTTGTCTGGTAAATTATCAAAAAATGGTGGTCTTTTTACGTATGTAGAACTTTCTTCCCAATTATAAATACTACTTTGGTCAGTACGAATTGAACTCCACTCTTTCGGTCCTTTAGATACATTTGAATACCTTTTGATAAACATATCGGCACTAATAGATTTTAATATTAGATCTTCTATTTCTTTATTTGATGGCCAAATGTCTTTTAAAAAAACTTCTTTTCCATTTTTATCTTTACCTAAAGGATTTTTATACAAATTTTGATGCATATTTCCAGCAAGTGCGTATGCAACCACCAAAGGTGGGGAGGCCAAATAGTTTGCTTTTACATCCGGATTGATTCTTCCCTCAAAATTTCTATTACCTGATAAAACAGAAACTGCATACAAATTTTCTTTATGAATTGTATCTGAGATTTCTTTATCTAATGGACCTGAATTTCCTATGCAAGTTGTACAGCCATAACCAACAAGATTAAAACCTAATTCATCTAAATATTTATTAAGGCCAGCTTTTTCCAAATAATCTGTTACTACTTGTGAACCCGGTGCTAGTGAAGTTTTAACCCAAGGTTTAACTTTCAAACCTTTTTCTACAGCATTTTTTGCTAATAATCCTGCACCAATCATAACGCTTGGATTTGAAGTATTTGTACAAGAGGTTATAGCCCCAATAACAATGTCACCATCTTTTAATTTAAAATCTTTTTTTTGTACTTTTGCCTCTAATGGAACATCTCTTTTTGTATTTTGTTTAAATGCTTTATCAAAACTTTTTGATGCATCGGTAAGTAATACTTTATCCTGAGGTCTTTTTGGTCCTGAAATGCTTGGCACAACTGAGTTTAGATTTAAAGAAATAGTATCTGTGAAATTTATTTCTTTGCTTGTCCATAAGCCCTGCTCTTTAGAATATTTTTCAACTAAAGAAATTGTGTCTTTGTCTCGGCCAGAAAATTCTAAATACTTAATTGTTTCTTCATCAATCGGAAAAAAACCACAAGTTGCTCCGTACTCAGGTGCCATGTTTGCAATTGTTGCTCTGTCTGCGAGTGACAAATTTTTTAAACCATCACCGTAAAATTCAACAAATTTCCCAACCACACCTTTTTTCCTTAACATTTCAACTATTGTTAAGACAAGATCGCTAGCTGTTGTACCCTCGGTAAGTTTTCCATTTATTTCAAAACCGATTACTTCAGGAATTAACATCGATATAGGTTGTCCTAACATGGCAGCTTCAGCTTCTATTCCTCCAACCCCCCAACCTAGCACAGAAAGTCCATTAACCATGGTCGTATGGCTATCTGTACCAACTAAAGTATCGGGATAAGCAAAAGTCTCACCATTTATGTTTGAAGACCAAACTACTTTTGATAAATACTCAAGATTAACTTGATGACAAATTCCTGTTCCAGGAGGTACAACTCTAAAATTATTAAAAGCACTTTGTCCCCATTTTAAAAATGAATATCTTTCTCCATTTCTATCAAACTCTCTTTCTACGTTTTTTTTAAAGGAATCTTTTTTAGCGTAATTATCAACCATTACTGAGTGGTCAATCACAAGATCCACTGTAGATAAGGGATTTATTTTATTTGGGTCTTTGTTTTTTGATTTAACCGCATCTCTCATTGCTGCTAAATCAGCTACAGCTGGAATTCCAGTGTAATCTTGTAGTAAAATTCTTGCAGGTCTATAAGCGATTTCCATTTTAGAGTTTTTTGTTTTGAGCCAATCCGCAATACCATTAATTTGTTTTTTGTTTACTGTGACATCATCCTCAAAACGTAATAAGTTTTCAAGAAGGACCTTCAATGATTTGGGTAATTTATTTATACCTTTAAGTCCGTTTTTTTCTGCTTTTGATAAATTATAAAAATGATAAGTTTTGCCAGAAATATCAAGCTTATCTAGCGATTGAAAAGAATTTTTACTTTTAAAATTCATGCTCTATACATAGAACATAATTACGCAAACGATAAGCAAAAAAGACATTAGGTAGTTAAAATTCCTGATAAATTTTTCACTTGTGGCAAAATTTCTTAAATACATTCCTATTAAACACCAGCTATTAATACTTAATACTGCCAATAAGAAAAAATAGGAAATTACTATAATCGAATCTCTTAAATAATTTGCTGGGTCAATGAATATTGAAACTGTTGTCATAGATACAACTAAACTTTTAGGATTCACAAATTGGAGTATAAAAGCTTTGCTAAAAGAAATTGGGCTCTTAATTGGTGCATCTTTAGATGGTTTTGAAAAGGATATAAGATAAGCAAGATATACTAAAAATATAGACCCCAAAACACGAATGATTTCCTGAATAAATGGGTATTTTTTAAAAATAAGGATTAGACCTGTATTCATCAAAATTAATAATAGTGTCCATCCAGATATTACTGCTAATATTAAAGGCAAAGTTTTTTTGTAACCAAAAT
>QCOH01000018.1 GCA_003209895.1 Pelagibacteraceae bacterium AG-430-I06 | reverse complement strand
TGCATTTATTGGATCAACAAATTTATCATTATGAATATAACCAACATAGCCATCTCTTTTATTTTTAATTTTATTCCAACCTTTAAATTTTTTTAAAACTTTAAAATTGTCCCCATATAGTAATTGAGTATCGACACCGGATTTTAAACTCCTTTTTTTATAGAGGTTTATTATAGGTAAGTTATTTCCAAAGTTATTTTTCACTAAATTTTATTTTGTTTTTAATAGTATAAAGGAAAATTAGGGAGGGTATAACCATAAGTGCAGTAATTAAAAAAAATATGCCCCAATCCCCGTTTAGCCAATCTACCAAAGCTCCAGATGAGGCTGCCAGTGTAGTTCTTCCAGCAGTGCCGATAGAAGCAAGCAGAGCGTATTGAGTTGCAGTATAGGTCCTGTCTACTAACATTGATATGAAAGCTACAAAAGCTACTGTTGCAAATGCTGCGGCCATATCATCAAATATTACTGCTATAGCAAAAAGCCACTCAGACTTTCCTGACCAGGCAAGTAAAGTAAACAAAAGATTTGTAGAAGCCATAAGTATTCCCGAGACAAACATTGCCTTAATAACACCTGATCTTATTGCGAAAAGTCCACCCAAAAGAGTGAAAACGACTGTAGTGATCCATCCTAATCCTTTCGAGTAAACCGCAATATCTGTTTTAGAGAAACCTATTTCTTTATAAAATATTATAGACATCCTTCCTAAAAATGCTTCACCGATTTTGAAAAGAAATACAAACCCCAAAATTCCTAGTGCAATTTTAAAACCGTTTTTTTTAAAAAAGCTTATAATTGGACCAGCGATTGTACCGCTAATCCAAGAAGCTAATTTAGTAAAAAAGTTAGAAGATCCAATCTTTTTTTGGAACATCTCGTCAGTTCTTTTTTGTGACTCGTACCTTTCAGAAAAAAGCTCTTCATGAACAAACATCAAAGCAATATTACAAACGATAATAACTAATCCAAGAATTAAAAATGTTAACTGCCAATAATTTTCAAATCCTAACTTTTCAAAATATTCTGCGGTATTAAGAGAAATTACTCCACCAAGTTTATATCCTGTCCACCATCCAACAACAGCCATAGCAGCTCCTGCTTGCATCGATTTACCTTCATCTTTACCGATTTGCTCAATTCTCAAAGCATCTACAGTTATATCTTGAGTCGCAGAGGCAATTGCAATTATAAGGCCTACTGTAATAACTAATCCAAGATTAGCTTTTGGATCTAAAAAATTCCAAGATATTAAACTTAATAAAATAACTAGCTGCATAAGAATTATCCAGCCTCGACGATGCCCAACCTTGTTTGTCAACCAAGGTATACGTATTCTATCTATCAATGGTGCCCATAAATAATTAAATGCATATACAGCAAATATTAATCCGGCCCAACCTACAGTGCTTCGGCTCAATCCATCTTCCTTTAGCCAAAGACTCAAGCTACTTCCAATAAGCACCCATGGGAAACCACTTATGACTCCTAACAACATTATTCGAATCATTCTCACGTCTAGATAAACTTTAAGAGATTCTTTGAGAGATTGTTTTTGGTAAATTTCCATCATTCTAACTATAGATTAATTTATGATCTCCAGAAAGATGGTAAAAATAACACTAAAACTGCAAAAATTTCTAATCTACCAAGCAACATTGCAAAAGACAGTATCCATTTAGAAAAAATTGATACTTGGCTGAAATTTCCATTTGGACCTATCATCTCTCCTAATCCTGGTCCTACATTAGATATCGAAGTTGCTGCACCCGAAATTGCCGACAAGAAGTCAAGACCTGTTATAGACAAAAGTATGGCCACTATAAAAAAAATAAACAAATATGAAAAAATAAAAATTATCACTGAATTAATAAAATTTTCCTCTATTTTTTCCTTATTATAATTAATTACAAGAACTCTATTTGGGTACATTAATTTTTTAATTTGATTGGATATAAATAGAAATAAAATTTGTAGTCTAAAAACTTTTATTCCACAGGTTGTGGATCCAGCACATCCACCAATAAACATTAAAAAAATAAAAAATATTAATGGAAATTCACCCCATAATCCAAAATCATCTGTTACATATCCAGTACCAGAAAGTATAGAAAGTACATTAAAAGATGAAATTCTCAAGTTATCTAAAAAAGTTTCATCACTATTATTGATTAATAAATAAACAAACATTATGAGAATTGAAATTATTAATAAGTATACAAAACCTTTTATTTGAATATCCTGAAAAAAAATTTTACCATTCCCTTTGATAAACTTTAAATAAGTAATAAAAGGTATGCTTCCTAAAATAATAAATGCTGTAGCGGTAATTTCTATTCCTGGATTTTTAAAATATCCAATGGACTCGTTATGAGTAGAAAATCCACCGGTAGCAAGGGTTGTGAAAGAGTGAGCGATGCTATCAAATTTATTCATGCCCTGTAACCAATAAACAAGACCACAAGCAAAAGTAAGAATTAAATAAATTGAAATTATTGTGGTAGCTACCTCTATTGTTTTAGGTAGAATTTTTTCAGTTCCAGAAGAATCTGTTTTAAAAAGTTGCATGCCACCAACTTTTAGCAAGGGTAAAACTGTAGTTGCCATAACTATTATTCCAATACCCCCTAACCACTGCATTAATGCTCTCCAAATTAAAATACTTTTTGGAGAAGTATCTAAATCTAAAATTACAGTTGATCCTGTAGTAGTAATACCAGACATACTCTCAAAAAATGCATCACTAAAAGATAATTTCAAACTTGAAAGCATAAACGGCAAACTTCCAAATATTGCTATACTTAGCCAAGCTAGCACAGAGAACATAAAAGCTTGTTGTAAATTAAGTTGATTATCTTTTTTTAAATTAATTAGTAAAATTAAGATTCCTATAAATATTGTGATTATAGATGAAGATAGAAAACTATTGTCGCTCTCACCATATATTAATTGAACCCCGTAAGGTATTGTCATGAAAATACCAAGAATCACAATCAGAATGCCTATTATAAAAAAAACAGTTTTATTTGAACCCATAAAATCTGGACAATATTTAAATAGCAATAAAATTCAACTTATTATAAACCTTAATAATGCTTGAATCTGATCTAATTCAATCAACATCTTCTTGGCCATTTGTTGAAATCCGAAAACTTCTTAAAGACAGAAAGGATATCATCAATAAGAAGAATAAAATTACTTTTCAAACCGGATATGGTCCAAGTGGATTACCACACATTGGTACATTTGGAGAAGTTGCAAGAACATCAATGATGATAAACGCATTAAATCACATAAAAAAAATTGACTCAGAATTGATAACATTCTCAGATGATATGGACGGTTTAAGAAAAGTTCCTGAAAATATACCAAATGATGAAATTTTACATCAAAACATTGGAAAACCTCTCACAAATATTCCCGATCCTTTTAAAAAATATAAAAGCTTTGGAGAACATAATAACAAGATGTTAGTAGAGTTTTTAAAAAAGTTTAAATTCAGTTTTGTTTTCAAAAGTTCAACAGAAAATTATAAAAAAGGTGTATTTAATAACTCAATTAAAAGAGTTTTGGAAAAATATGATGATATAATGAATATAATTCTGCCGACACTTAGAAGCGAAAGAAGAAAAACCTATAGTCCGTTTCTACCCATTTGTCCAGATACTGGAAAAGTTTTAGAAATTCCAATTATCGAAATTGATAAAAATAATAATAAAGTCGTCTTTGACAACAATGGAAAAAAACTGAAAGTAGATATTTTAAATGGCAAATGTAAATTACAATGGAAAGTAGACTGGGCCATGCGTTGGTTTACTTTTGATGTAGATTTTGAAATGTACGGAAAAGATTTAATCGAAAGTGCTATTTTATCAAATAGAATATGTGAAGCCATGGGTAAAAAACCTCCGAATGGTTTTGCTTATGAACTATTTTTAGATGAGAAAGGTGAAAAAATTTCAAAATCTAAAGGTAATGGGATAACTATTGAGCAATGGTTACGATATGCATCACCAGAAAGTTTATCTCTTTACATGTACCAAAATCCTAAGAGAGCAAAAAAACTTTACCCAGATGTTATTCCAAAAGCTGTTGATGAGTATTTATCTTTAATTGAAAAATTTAGTAAACAAAAATTAAATGAGAAAATTTTAAATCCAGTTTGGCATGTACACAAAGGCTCTCCACCTAAAGAGAAAATTGTTATGCCATTTTCTATGTTATTAAATATTGTGGGTTCTAGTAACGCGAAAACAAAAGAGGTCTTGTGGAAGTTCATTAAAAAATTTCATAAAGAAATAGAGCCAAAAAATCAAAAAATTTTAGATGAGTTAACTAGCTATGCAATAAATTATTTTATTGACGAAGTTGAGCCAAAAAAAAAATTTAAGAAACCTAACCAAAATGAAAAAAAAGCTTTGGAGAATCTGGTTTCGGTTTTAAAAAAAGTTCCACAAAATTCTCCCGCAGAAGAAATACAAACTAAAATTTACACGGTTGGAAAAGAAAATGGCTATAGTGATAATTTAAGGGATTGGTTTAAATTGATTTACGAAGTTTGTTTTGGGGAGATAAATGGTCCAAGAATGGGTTTTTTTATTAGCTTTTTTGGTGTCAAAGAGACAATTGATTTAATGGAAAAAAAGTTGAAAATATAGATTTAATGTTTTCTTTAATACGACCTTTTATATTTAATATTGATCCAGAAAAAGCACATACATTAGCAATAAAATCTTTGAAATATAATTTTGTACCAGAAAAATTTTTTAAAGTTGAGAACGAGGAAAAATTAAGCATTAGCTTATTCGGAAAATCAATTAAAAATCCTATTGGTCTAGCTGCAGGTTTTGATAAAAGCGGAGAAGTTTATAATCAAATGTTTAAATTAGGCTTTGGTTTTGTGGAGATAGGTACGGTAACACCAAAAAAACAATTCGGAAATTCAAAACCTAGAATTTTTAGATTGGAGAAAGATTTGGCTTTGATAAATAGACTTGGTTTTAATAACGATGGTTCTGAAGTAGTAAAAAAAAGAATTGAAAATAATCTCCCAACAAGTCTTCTTGGAATTAATATTGGACCAAATAAAGAAACAGCGGATATGAGTGAAGATTTTTTAAAATGCGCCAAAACTTTTTTCCCTTTAGGGGATTATATTACAATAAATATATCTTCTCCAAACACAACGGGTTTAAGAGAATTTCATAAAAAAGAAGTTTTGGAAAAACTTTTATATAAAATAAATTTAATAAGAGAGGAAAGTAATTACAAAAAATCGTTTTTGTTAAAAATTTCTCCAGATATAGGTGAGAAAAATATTGATGAAATTATAAATTTAATTCTAAAATATAAAATCAATGGTGTTATCTTGACAAATACTACTGACAATAATAGGGAAAATTTAATTAGTTCAAATAAAATAGAGTCGGGTGGTTTATCAGGCAAACCTTTAACTAATCTGTCTACAAATTTGATTAAAAGATTTTATAAAGATTTAAAAAACAAAGTTCCTATTATAGGGGTTGGCGGAGTTGATTCTGGAAAATCTGCTTTTGAAAAAATTGCCGCAGGTGCCTCAGCGTTACAACTTTATACCGGAATGGTTTATGAAGGACCAATGATAATTAAAAAAATAAAATCTGAACTTATTGAAATTTTAAATGAAAAGGGCTTTAAAAATATACAAGAGGCGATAGGGTCTTATTCTGAAAACTCTACTTAAAAAGTTTATTTTTTCCTTCTTTCATATCGTATCTCATAAAATGTATAAACTCTCTAGCGTATGAAAACCCAATTCCAATCAGTATTACTATTATGATAGATATAAAACCATAAACGATTGGAAAATTATTTGATAAATCAAAAATAACCTCTGCCATGCGATTATTTATCTCTCCAGTTTTTCCATTTATAAACAAACTATCTT
>QCOH01000017.1 GCA_003209895.1 Pelagibacteraceae bacterium AG-430-I06 | reverse complement strand
TGAGATTCCCTTTTAAATTAAATGCAAAAAATAGAAAACAAAAATAACGGAGTATATAAACCTATCTTTGTACGTGAAGAGATGAGCTCCTCATATCTTTCCTACGCTATGAGTGTAATTGTAAGCAGAGCTTTACCCGATGTGAGAGATGGTCTGAAACCTGTTCATAGAAGAATAATATATGCGATGTATAAAGGTGGCTATGATTGGAGCAAACCTTTTAGGAAATCTGCTAGAATTGTTGGTGATGTTATTGGTAAGTATCATCCTCATGGAGATCAAGCTGTTTACGATGCTTTAGTGAGACTTGTTCAAGATTTTTCTATGAGTTTACCTTTAATTGATGGGCAGGGTAATTTTGGATCTGTTGATGGTGATCCTCCTGCTGCAATGAGATATACTGAAACCAAATTATCTAAAGTAACTGAATTTTTAACTGACGGTCTTGAAAAAAATACAATTGATTATAGAAGAAATTATGACGAAACAGAAAATGAACCTGTTGTTTTACCTTCACAATTTCCAAATCTTTTAGTTAATGGCGCTGGCGGTATTGCAGTTGGAATGGCAACAAGCATACCTCCTCACAATCTTGGTGAAATTATAAATGGTACTATAAGTTATATTAAGAATAATAATGTAACAATAGCTCAATTAATGAAAGACATACCTGGTCCAGACTTCCCTACAGGCGGGGTAATAATTGGAAAAGACATTATCAAGCAAGGTTATAATAAAGGTAGAGGTTCTTTTAAAATCCGAGGAGAAATTGAAGAAGAAAGTTTAAAAAATGGTAAGTCAAGATTAATAATAAAGTCAATTCCTTATCAAGTTAATAAGTCAAACCTAAACGAAAGAATAGCGGAACTATCACGTGATAAAAAAATTGAGGGTGTAAGCGACATAAGAGACGAGTCCAATAGAGACGGCATAAGAGTAGTGATAGATTTAAGAAGAGGAGTGGAACCAGAAACAATTAGAAGACAACTTTACAAATTAACATCTGTGGAGTCCTCTTTTGGTTTTAATACACTTGCTATTGTAAATGGAAAACCAAAAATACTGAACCTTAAGGAATTCATTTCTGAATTTGTTACTTTTAGAGAAAAAACAGTATTAAGAAGAATAAATTTTGATTTAGAAAAAACGAAAGAAAGAGCTCATATTTTAATTGGTATTTCAACAGCCGTAGAAAATATTGATCCAATTATAAAAATCATTAAAAACTCTAAAGATACGAATAATGCTAAAAAAAATCTTTTAAACAAAAAGTGGCCAATAAGAAAAAGCTCAAAATTAGTATCCTTGATTGAAAAAAAACAAAAAATTACTAAATATCAGCTAACTGAGAAACAAGTTGAATCAATATTGGAATTAAGACTACAAAAATTAACTGCTTATGGAATTAATGAAATTGAAGATGAAATAAAAAAATTATCTGAATTAATTGTATATTATAATAAAATTTTAAAATCAAAAAAAGAGTTATTTAATTTGATCATCAAAGAGTTGGAAGAAATTAAATCAAAATTTTCTGTTAAAAGAAGAACTAAAATCATAAATGCTGTTCTAAATTACAGCATAGAGGAAACAATCCAAAAAGAAGCCGTTGTAATCAATATAACTAACAAAGGTTATATCAAGAGAGGATCTTTATCATCAGTAAAATCTCAAAAAAGAGGAGGAAAGGGGAAGACCGGAATTACTACAAGAGATGAGGATTTTGTCATAAGGATTTTATCTGGTAACTCACACAGCCAAGTACTTTTTTTTTCTTCACAAGGTATTTCATATAAATTAAAAGCCTGGAAAATACCAAAAGGAACACTTGCTTCAAAAGGCAAATCTCTTTTTAATTTATTACCTCTTAAAAATACTCAGTCTATTACCTCAACAATGATTTTGCCTGAGAATGAGAATGAATGGAAAAAACTTTTTGTAGTTTTTGTGACAGAGAAAGGCAAAGTTCGTAAAAACTCATTAGAAGATTTTACAAATATAAATTCAAGCGGAAAAATAGCTATGAAACTTGATGAAAACGATATGATTGTTGGCGTTGAAAAATGTAGAGAAGATCAGGATATAGTTCTAGGTACTCAATTTGGCAAATGTATTAGATTTATGTCTAAAAAACTAAGACTCTTTAAAGGAAGATCTTCCAAAGGTATTAGAGGTATTGATCTAGCAGAAAACGATAAAGTAATTTCATTGTCTGTAATAGATAACTTAAAAAACTCAATTTCTACTCAAAAAAATGGTGGAGCTAAGAAAGATATATCTAGCAAGTTTGTTTTATCTATAACTAAGAATGGATACGGAAAAAGAACCTCAATTTCTGATTTCAGAGTAACAAACAGAGGAGGGAAGGGTATAATAGGAATTATAAATTCAGATAGAAATGGAAATGTTGCATCTACATTAACAGTAGCTAACGATGATGATGTAATACTGTCTACAGACAAAGGAAGGGTTATAAGGTGTCCTATAAAAGAAATAAGAATTGCAGGTAGGAACACTCAAGGAGTAAGAATAATAAAACTTTCTGGTGAAGAAAAGGTTGTGTCCGCAATAAAGATAGAGGATAATTTTGTATAATGAGAAAAATTGCAATTTATCCCGGAACATTTGACCCAATAACTTTAGGGCACGTTGACATAATAAAAAAATCCCTGAAGATTGTAGATAAACTTATTGTTGCTACAACTGATAGTTCAGATAAAGATTATTTTTTTTCATTAGAAGAAAGATTAAAAATAATAAAAACTAGCCTTTTTAGCGATCTAAGACTAAACAAAAATAAAATTCAAATAGTACCTTTTGACAGTCTTACTGTAAATTTGTGTAAAAAATATAAGGCATCTATAATAGTGAGAGGGCTTAGAGCTGTTTCTGATTTTGAGTATGAGTTTCAATTAGCAGGCATGAATAAAAGACTGGATAAGAATATCGAGACAATTTTTCTAATGTCTGATATAGAAAATGAAATAATATCTTCAAAATTTATTAAAGAAATAGGTAAGTTAAAAGGAAATCTTAAAAAATTTGTAACAAAATCTGTTATAAAGGCAATTAAAAATAAAAATTAATGAAAAAAATTTTTTTAATTTTTTTCTTTTTAATTTTTACAACAAAACTATATAGTGAAGATAATATTATGATATTAAAATTAGAATTTGGAGATGTCGAAATTAAATTATTTCCTGATATAGCACCGAATCATGTAAAGAGATTTAAAACTTTAGCTAAAAATAAAAAATACGACGGTGTTGTTTTTCATCGTGTAATAAATGGATTTATGGCTCAAACAGGTGATGTTTTATATGGTAATACAAAAAATTTTAATAAAGCACTTGTCGGAACCGGTGGATCAGATCTTCCTGATTTAAAAGCTGAATTTAACGATACACCTCATCTACGTGGAACATTATCAATGGCACGTTCCGCGGATCCTAATAGTGCAAATAGCCAATTTTTTATATGTTTAGATGCGGCACCACATTTAGATAGACAGTATAGTGTCTTTGGACAAGTAACTAAGGGGATGGAATTTGTTGATAAAATAAAAAAGGGTAGTGACCCTAATGGATCAGTCGACAACCCTGACAAGATTATAAGTATCATTGAAAAATAAATTAATGAATTCAAAAAAAGATTTTTTTGAATTAATTAAAACTGTTGACCAAGCTAGACTAGGTAAAATTACAACATCTAGAGGAACAATTGATACACCCGCGTTCATGCCGGTCGGAACCCAAGGAACAGTCAAAGGAATATTTGTTGAGGATATTTTAAAAACTGGTGCTCAAATAATTTTAGGTAACACATATCATTTATTTTTAAGACCCGGGTTAGATATAATGAAAAATGCTGGCGGTTTACATGAATTTATGAATTGGCACAAACCAATATTAACTGACTCTGGGGGGTTTCAAATAATGTCGCTTTCAAAAATGAGAAAAATAGATAAAAAAATTGGAGCAATTTTTTCATCACATATAGATGGGAAAAAAATTATTTTAAGTCCTGAAAAAAGTATACAAATACAGAAAATAATTAATTCAGATATACTTATGGTTTTAGATGAGTGCCCCAGATTAACTAATGAAAAAAAAATAATATCTAATGCTATTGATGTATCAACAGAGTGGGCCCTCAGATCTAAAAAAGAATTTAATAATGCAAAAAAAAAAGCTTTATTTGGAATAGTTCAGGGTGGTTTGTTTAACGATCTTAGAATTCAAAGTCTTGAAAAATTATTAGAAATAAACTTTGATGGATATGCAATTGGTGGATTAGCTGTTGGCGAAAAACAAGATGAAATGTTCAGTGTATTAAATGGAATTACTAAAAGAATGCCAATTAAAAAACCGAGATATTTAATGGGTGTTGGTACACCCTCAGATATACTTGGTGCTGTTAATTTAGGAATTGATATGTTTGATTGCGTAATACCAACAAGATCTGGACGAACTGGTTTGGCATATACCTGGGAAGGCAAAATAAACTTGAGAAATTCCAAATACAAGAAAGATAAAAGTCCTTTAGATATTAACACTAATTTAAGAGACTTAAAAAAGTATTCAAAGAGCTATTTGAATCATTTAACAAACACTAATGAAATACTTGCCTCGATGCTTATATCACTACATAACGTAAACTTTTATCAAGAGTTTATGAGAAAAATACGAAGCGAAATAAAAGAGGGGACATTTAGCGCTTTTTACAAAAAGTACATGGGGTTGTATAAATAGTTAATAATTGAAATTCTTATATAGTTGTATATAAAGAGTTCCTCAATTGGGCCCTTAGCTCAGCTGGTAGAGCACTTCCCTTTTAAGGAAGGTGTCGTTGGTTCGAATCCAACAGGGCTCACCATAAATTTTAATTAAACAGGTGGGTATTCCAAGATTATTTCGTTAATCCAATTGGTTAAATTCTGGATCCTATTTTTACTTGATGGATGAGTGCTTAAAAATTGTGGCGGCTCTTTTCCTTTTTTTGCTTCAGACATTCTTTCCCATAATTTAACTGACTCTTTAATATTAAATCCTGAGAGAGACGAAAATATAAGACCTAAGTAATCAGCCTCTGTTTCTTGCTTTCTTCCAAATGGATTCATAATTCCAAGTTGAAATATATCCATACCAGTAGCTCTTCCAACGGTATTCCTGGTTCTGTTAATTGCGCCTCCTAAGAAAATATCAGCAACCTGAGTTCCAACGTTGACCGCCATAGCTTGGCTCATTCTTTCTACCGAATGTTTCGCAACGGCATGTGCTATCTCGTGACCCATTATAGTCGCTAACCCATCATTATTTTCAGCCACATCTAGAATGCCAGTGTAGACAGCAATCTTGCCTCCTGGCATACACCAAGCATTTTTAACTTTTTTATTATCAACAAGAACATATTCCCATTCAAAATTTTCAGTAGGATCAACATTGTTTTTTTTAAGAAAAAAACTTTTAACAGATTTTTCAATTTTGCCACCAATATCAATTATATTTTTTAAATCTTTTCCATCTTTAATCAGTTTAGCTTTAGATTTGAAATTATTATAAGCCCCAGCAGCCTGTTTATTAACAAACGACTCAGGATAAATAGCAAGTTGCCTTCTATCGGTTATTGGAACTGTTGAACAAGCTGTTAGCAAACCACAACAACTAGACCCAAATAATTCAAGAAATTTTCTCCTACTTATGGTATAATTTTTTTTCATTGATAAAGTATACTTTAACATTAAGTTAATTTTAACCTTTATGAATTGTCAAAATGACTAAAAACAAGACAAAAAAATCAATATTTTCCAGAATTCGTAATTATTTTATTACAGGCGTGTTAGTTTTAATCCCAATTGGAATAACTTTATATTTAACGATTTTTTTAATCAATATTTCATCGAAAATTTTACCAAAAGAAATTAATCCTAATAATTATTTACCCTATGATATACCCGGATTAGAAATATTAATCTCTCTAATATTGATCACTTTTATAGGTTGGTTATCTTTAACATTTATTGGCAAAAGATTAGTTTCTTTTTTCGAGAGCATTCTTAATCGGATTCCTATATTAAGAACTATATATTCATCAGTTGAACAATTAATTGATAATTTTTCACAGAGTAAGAAAAATGAAAAAAGTGTGGTATTAGTTCAATATCCAAGACAAGGTATTTGGGCGGTTGGATTTGCAACTAAAGAAAATACTGGGAAGATTAAAAAATCTATTGGACAAGATACTATAAACGTCTTCGTTCCTACTACCCCTAATCCAACTAGCGGTTTCTTATTAATGTTTCCTAAAAATGAAGTAATATATTTAGACTTAACTTTCGAAGAAGCTTCTAAGTTTATTGTTTCTGCCGGGAGTATAAACCCCTAAGCTAACTTTCTATTTTATTAATAATTTCAGCTTTATCGAAAAATTTAAGTAAATTGAGATATTTATCTAAATCCAAATCTTTATTTTTTTTAATTTTTTTCTCAGCTAAAACAAATAAGTCTTTATGGTGAATAGGATCAGCAAACCTAAAATTTTTAATACCACTTTGTTGATATCCTAATAAATCTCCTGGACCTCTAAGTTTTAAATCCTCCTCAGCAATTAAAAAACCATCATTGCTAGATTTTAATATTTTTAATCTTTTTTTTGCATTTTCGCTTAGGTTTCCCTTGTATAACAGTATACAAATTGATTCATTCTTGCCTCTACCGACTCTTCCTCTTAATTGATGCAGCTGCGAAAGACCAAATTTATTAGAGTCTTCAATTATAATTGTACTTGCAGAAGGAATGTCTATTCCAACTTCTATTACGGTAGTACTTACTAAAATTTTTATTTTTTTATTTGCAAAATCTTTAATTATATAATCTTTTTGTTTTTCATCTAAACCTCCATGCATTAACCCGACATTACCTGGAAAGATTTTTTTTAAATAATCGTATTTAGCAACAGCTGATGAATAATTAAGATTTATAGATTTCTCAATAAGTGGACAAACCCAAAAAATTTGATTGTTTAATTTTATTTGTTTTTTCAATATCGGTATAATTTCGTTTAATTTATTTTCAGGTTTTATATATGTTGAAATTTCTTTTCTATCAGATGGTTTTTCAGTTAATCTTGATACATCCATATCCCCATAGTTTGA
>QCOH01000016.1 GCA_003209895.1 Pelagibacteraceae bacterium AG-430-I06 | reverse complement strand
CAATAATTGAATGTAAAACGGGATCACCATCTGAATGACCTAAAGTCCCAATATCAGATTTTATTTTTAATCCAGCTAAGTAAAGTTTTCTTTTTGGGACGAGTCTATGAATATCGAAACCTATTCCAGTAGTATATTTTTGACTCATATAATTTTTTAACATTAAGAGGTCTTCATTATTCGTAAGTTTAAAGTTACTTTTTTCTCCATCGATAAATTTAACCTTTTTTAAAGAGCCTAATAGTGAAAGATCATCATCTTTATAACGCGCTTTATTATTTTTATGTAACTTGAAAATTTCAATATATGGAAAGGATTGAGGTGTTTGAGTTAGAAAAAAATTATCTCTTGCTAAACTTAAAACGCTATCTCTATTCACAAAGTGTTTTAATGCATCTTGTAGATAAATTCTTGGAAT
Organism: Pelagibacteraceae bacterium AG-430-I06; assembly: GCA_003209895.1. GTDB lineage: Bacteria > Pseudomonadota > Alphaproteobacteria > Pelagibacterales > Pelagibacteraceae > Anoxypelagibacter. The sequence continues at coordinate 8,184 of QCOH01000016.1, read as the reverse complement.
AACCGCTCTTCCTTTTGAATGTTTTATAATTTTTTTTATTAGATTAATTGAAAAGTTAGGTCGCGCCACATCATGAATTAGTACATTTGAACATTTAATTTTTTTGTTTTTAATAAACCTCAATGCTTTTAAGGTTGATTCTTGCCTGTTATTTCCACCTGTAATTTTTAATAATTCTTTATAACTATAATTTTTTAAATAATTTTTATGTTTTTTATTTATTACTACTACAATTTTTTTTATTTGTTTTATTTTTTTAAATTTTTGCAAACAAAGATCTAATATGGTTTTTTCACCAACTTTTACGTATGGTTTTGGGACATTTCCACCAAACCGTTTACTATTCCCTGCTGCCAATAAAACTAAGCAAAAACTCATTATATTAATTTACCCTATATTTATGTAAGTTAGTAAAAAAATTAAAAATGATTAAAACTATTAAAAACTTCAAGTGGTTTTTTAGCGTATCTTTCTTATGTGTTTTATTGGGGATATTTACCTTTATAACTTTTATTAATCAAAATTTTATTTTTTTAGATGAGGATAAGCTCCAATACTTACTGACAGTAGATGTTATTTTATTAAGTATTTTTTTAATACTCCTTGTTAAAGAGACATCAAAATTATTTTCACAATACTCATCAAAAAAAACTGGTTCAAAAACAAGTTTAAATTATGTTGTCCAATTTTCATTGTTTGCTTTTATCCCATCTTTAATTATTGCCTTTTTCTCGTTAGTACTTTTTAACGTTGCTCTACAAAAATATTTTGATAAGAAAATAACTTCAGCTGTTAATAACTCTTATGAGGTTGCAAAAAATTATATTGAAGAGTCAAAAAGATCCGTTGAAGCAGATATTTTTTTAATTAGTTTAGATTTAAATAAATACTATAATGTTTACTTCTCAAACCCATTAAAATTTAAACAATTTTTGAGAACTCAAAGACTTCTTAGAAAGATTGATGAGATATATTTGATTGATAGTAACGGAAATATCTTGATAAAGGATATAAATAATTCAGAAAGTAATTTCTTACCACCAACAGAAGAATATTTTAATCAAGCATTAGAAGGTAAGCCAGTTCCTGTTGATCGTTCACAAGAAAAAAAAACGGCCTTTATGATTAAACTGAATAATTATATTGATACTTATTTATACGTTACAAAAAATGTTCAGCCGCAACTATTAAATTATTTAGATGCTACCGAGCAAGCTGTAAACTTTTATTATACCGTTGAAAATAATAGAACTGGTATAAAAATCACTTTTGCAATTATTTATATAATTGTTGTTTCCATGATTTTATTTTTAACAATTGTATTAGCAATAGCTTTTGCAAGCAGATTAACCAAACCAATTATTAATCTAATATCTGCATCAAAAAATATAAGTTCAGGACAATTAGATAGTAAAGTTCCAAAAATTGAATCAGATGAAGAAATTGAAATATTGAATGAAAATTTTAATAAAATGATTGATAGATTAAAAATACAGCAGGATAAACTCTTAGTTGCCGAAAGATTTTCTGCTTGGGAAACTGTAGCTAGAAAACTAGCCCATGAAATTAAAAATCCTTTAACACCGATTCAGTTATCAATCGATAGATTAAAAGAAAAATATTCAAAAAAGGTTCAGGGAGATGAAAATGAATTTAATAAATATCTAGAAACTATTAACAGACAGATTGTTGATATAAAAAAGTTACTTGATGAATTTTCTGGTTTTGCAAGGATGCCTTCACCAATTCTTAAAAAAATTAATATTCTAGATGTTTTAAATAGATCTATCGATTTCTATAAAATGTCACACAAAAATTTAAATTTAATCCTTTCAGGTGATTTGAAAGATAAATATTATATTAGCGGTGACAGCGAACAACTTTACAGAGTTTTTATAAATTTAATAAAAAATTCTATGGAGGCAATAGAGGATAAGAAACAAAAAGATAAGAATTTACTTGGTAAAATTGATGTAGAAATACACAGAAATAATGAATATATAGTGATCAAAATGTTAGATAATGGCATTGGCTTTAAAGATACAAATGATATTTTAAAGCCATACTATACAACAAAAAAAAATGGTACCGGTTTAGGCTTACCAATTGTATCAAAAATTATAAACGAGCATAATGGGGATATTCAGTTTTTAAAAAAAAATAATGGAGCTGAGATAAATATTTATCTCCCGATAATCTAATGAAATACGAAGTATTAATAATTGACGATAACTTTGACATCAGAAATTTAGTTTCAAATCTTCTGAAGGATAAAAACTATGATATCAGAGAAGCCGCAAATTTCGATCAAGCAGTAAACGAAATAGATAAAAAATTACCTGATCTAGCTATTATAGATGTAAAACTAGACAAAGGTGATAAGGACGGAATTGATTTGCTAAAAAAAATTAAAAATATGACTGATTTAGTCCCCGTTATAATAATTTCAGGACATGCTAATGTTGAAATGGCCGTTGAGGCATTAAAGCTAGGTGCATATGAATTTATTACTAAGCCTTTTGCCTCTGAGCAATTGCTTAATTTTGTTAATAGAGCATTAGAAAATATTAAGCTTAAAAATGAAAACAAACAGTTAGAAAATAAACTTTTTCACTCTTTTGATTTAATTGGTGAGAGTAATCACATATCTAAAATAAAAAAAATGATATCCAAGTTATCATCAACTGAAAGCCGTATTTTAATTTCTGGACCAACTGGATCTGGAAAAGAACTTGTTGCCAGAAAAATACACAAAAACTCTCCAAGATCAAAAGATCCTTTTATAGTTTTAAATGGTGCACTTCTTCAACCGGACAATTATGAACATGAACTTTTTGGAACAGAAAACAGCGATGGAACGATAAGCTACGGGTTTTTGGAAAAAGCAAAAAATGGAACTCTTCTTATTGATGAAGTATCAGAAATACCTTTGGATACACAAGCAAAAATTCTTCGTGTTTTAATTGATCAAAAATTTAAAAGAATTAACGGCAATCAAGATATAAATGTTAACATTAGAATAATCTCTTCAACATCAAAAGACTTGAAGAATGAAGTCGCTATCGGTAATTTCAGAGAAGATCTTTACCACAGACTTAATGTGGTACCTATAGAAATTCCTGAATTAAATTCAAGAACTGAAGATATACCAATCTTAATTAAGTATTTTCAAAAGAAGATATCTGAAATAAATGGAATACCTGAAATAGATATTAATACCAACGACGATCTCCTTTATTCGTATAGTTGGCCAGGAAATGTAAGAGAACTAAGAAATTTAGTTGAAAGAGTTTCTATCCTTTCGCAAAATGAAAATAAACAAAATATAGGAAGATTTTTACATGAGATATTGAGTAAAAATGCGTCAGACAATTTACAAGAAGCAAGTGTTTCATTATCATTTCCATTAAAACAGGCTCGTGAAAACTTTGAAAAAAATTATCTTTTAAATCAGCTTAAAAAAAATAAAGGGAATGTATCTAAAACAGCTGAGTTTATTGGTATGGAAAGATCAGCTCTTCACAGAAAACTTAAATCTTTAGGCATTAAAGGCATAAATTAACAATGAACATTATAATATGTGGTGCCGGCATGGTCGGCTTTTCAATAAGTAAGCAATTACAGGCCCAAGGTCACTCTGTAACCGTTATAGATCAATCTTCAGAAGATATTAAAAAAATAAATGAGACCCAAGATGTCAAAGGAATTGTTGGTAGAGCTACTTTACCGTCTGTATTAGAAAATGCTGGAGCTAAAGATACCGACATGATTATTGCAGTAACAAGAAACGATGAAATTAATATGATTGTCTGTCAAATTGCCAGTTCATTATTTAATGTATCAAAAAAAATTGCCAGAATAAGATCTCAAGATTTTTTAGAAGGCAAATGGAGTAAGCTCTATAGCAAGTCTAACATACCAATCGATGTTATAATTTCACCCGAAAGAGAGGTTGCTAAGTCTTTACATAGAAAATTAGAGGCTCCAGGTGCATTAGACAATGTTCCATTCGTCAAAGATAAAGTTAAATTATTAGAAATTTTAATCGAAAATAAATGTCCATTAGCTAACATTCCATTAAAAGATTTAACAAAAAGTTTCCTGAATTTAAAGCGTACATTTTTGGGGCTGAAAGAAAAGAAAATTTTATTTTTTTCAAAAAAGAATGATCAGATGAAAGTAGGTGACAAGGTTTATCTAGTCGTAAGTACTGATCAAATAAAAGAACTTTTATCTGTTTTTGGTCACGATGAGAAAGTAGCACAAAAAATATTAATTATAGGTGGCGGTAATATCGGTATGCATTTAGCAAAATTACTAGAAACTTCAGAAGGCTTAAGAATTAAAATTATAGAAAAAAATAAAAATAGAGCAGAACAATTAGCAGGCGAGCTTTCATCTTCCATAGTAATTTGCGGTGACCCTCTCGATGAAAAAATTCTTAAAGAAGCAAATATTGAGGAGATAGAAACAGTTTTTGCATTAACCGATGATGATGAAGATAATATAATGGCATGTGTATTAGCAGAAAAATATACTCCTTCTAAAAGAACAATAGCTATAATTAACAAACAAAACTACAGTCTTTTACAAGAGTCACTTAAAATTGATGATTTGGTTGACCCAAGAATGGCAACAGTTTCAACCATCATGAAACATGTTCATATGGGAACAATAGATACAGTTTATTCTTTATTAGATGGAAAATACGAATTTTTAGAAGCAAAAATATTAGAGACTTCAGACTTAGTTAATAAATCTATTAAGGAGTCAAATTTACCTGAAGAGGTAAGAATTGGTGCAATTGTCAGAAAAAATAAAGTTATAATGCCAAAATCAAATTTTATTTTTGAAAAAGATGATATAGTTGTTGTTCTTTCTAAAAGAGAGCAACTTAAAGAAGTAGAAGATATTTTTAGAATAACCTCATAAAATGAGAATTAAATCTAGCTTATATTTTTTAGGCCTAAGTTGCCTACCTATAAGTATAATGTCTCTGATCAATATATTCTATTCATTTTATTTTAATTATTTACAGAATGTATCATCTTATATTTTAGTTCTAATTATTTCGTTAGTTTTTGGGTTAGCTTTGATTTTTATAGGAAAAAAAGCCAGCCAAAACATTGGAATTTACGAACAATTATTTTTGACTTTGGCAATTTTTTTTATACTACCTTTGTTAATTTTAGTCCCTTTTTTCTTAAGTGATTATAACGTTACATTTTTAGATTCTTATTTTGAATCTGTATCTGGTTTTACCGGAACAGGCTTTTCCATTTTCGAAAATGTAAAAAATCTCGATCCGCCACTAATTTTATGGAGATCTTCATCGCAATGGATTGGTGGTTTTTATTTTGTAATCTTTTTAATTTTAATATTTTCTAACAAACAATTAAATTTTAAGATGATTGATTTATCTTTTAATTTAGAAAAAAAAATAAGCTTTTCATCTAATTTAATATCAGTAACTAATCGTATATTCTTTATTTACTTATTTTTAACTATTTTTGTATTTTTTGGCTTCCTTATATCTGGAATAAGGATTTTTGACAGTCTCAACTTAACTATGACAGTTGTGTCATCTGGTGGTTTTCTCTCAGTCGAATCCTTGGGCGATATTATCAAAACTAATTTACAATCACTATATTTGAGTATTACATTTTTAATCTCAATATTGAATTTTTATATTATTTATAACTTAATTTTTAATAGGGAAATGTTTAAAAAACACAAAGAAGATCTTTATCTAGTTATTTTAACTTTAATATTCACAATTTTTTTCTTTTTTTTAAACGATACAAACCTCGCTCAAGTATTAGTTAATGTTCTAAGCAGTATCGGTAATTCTGGACTTAGTCTTGGTGAAACACCCAAAAACTTTGGTTTATTTTTTATAGTACTAACTTTAATTGGTGGTTCTGTTTTATCTAACACTTCGGGACTTAAATTTATAAGACTTTATATTTTGATTAAAGGTTTTACAATGGAAATAGTTAAGCTAGTCAAACCAAATCTTGTTATCAATAAAAGCATAATGTTTTCTGAAAACCAAATTAATACTGAAAATATTAAAATGTCATTTTTAATTTTTATCCTTTTCTTTTTAAGCCTCTTTATTTTAAGCAGTATTTTACTTATTGACTTTTTGGATTTTGAAAACTCATTCAAATTGTCTATTTTGACTCTTACTAATACCGCTCCATCAAATATTTATAGTATTGATAATATTCTATTTGCTGATTTATTCACTTTTTCGAAAATTTCGCTTATTATATTTATGGTAATTGCTAAAGTTGAATTACTTGCAATTTTTTTATTATTTAGAAAGGTATTTTTTAAAGATTAGATTATGGCTAAGATAATTATAATAGGAGCAGGATCCATGGGGACAGCATTTGCATATCCATGTATCGATAATAATCATGATGTTAGTGTAATTGGTACTCATTTAGAAAATAAAACTATTGAAGAGTTAAATAAAAACAGTTTTCATTCTGGTTTAAAAATGGAGGTTATAAAAAAAATTAAATTTTTAAAGCACGATAATATTGAGCAAGCTTGTAATAATAAAACGGACCTTATTGTGATAGGTGTTAGCTCAAAAGGAATTAATTGGATTGCTGATGAGCTAAAAAAAGTTTCACAAAATGGAAAATTGCCCAACTTATTAATGTTAACTAAAGGCTTAAGCATAAATGGAAAAAAATATGAGCTTTTAGTCGATAAACTTGAGAGACTAATGTCTTCAAAAGGAATTAACGATATTAATTTATCAGCTGTTGGTGGGCCATGTTTAGCTCCAGGTTTAGCAAATAGAGTTCATAGTGGGGTAGTGATTGCGAACAAAAATTTAAGCACTGCTAATATGCTCAGCAAAATGCTGGCAACAGATTATTATCATACATCCTCATCCTCAGATATAAATGGCGTTGAAGCTTGTGCCGCTATAAAGAATATTTTCTCTATGGTTATTGGCGCTGCATCAGGCCTTAATAAAAACAGACCTAAGGGCAATCTATATCTCAACACTTCTGCCGCTCTAGTAAAACAGTCTATTTACGAAATGGAAATTTTTACTGAATTTTTAAGAGGAAAAAAAGATACAGTTAAAGGATTGGCTGGACTTGGGGATTTATATGTAAGTGCTGCAGGTGGAAGAAATAGTCAAATGGGATCTTTTATAGGCGAAGGTATTGTTTTTTCAGAAGCAAAGAAAAAAAAAATGCCAAATGTTACTGTAGAAGGAGCTGAATTAATTTTTGAAATAGGCAATAAAGTCAAAGAAGATTTTGACGATAAAAAACTTCCTTTAATGATTGGTATGATTAATGCTATCCTTGAAGATAAAGAGTTAAATATTAAATGGGAAAATTTTAATTAATGAAAATCCTAGCCTCATATTTATTTTTAGTAATCGCAATTACTTCTGGTATTATTGCTAATGGTTTTTTTTTAAAAGCCAGTGAAGGATTTACAAAATTTATACCTAGCCTAATTGGTTCTGCAATAATTATAATTGCATATTTCAGCTTATCTAAGGCGATGGAAAATATACCAATTGGTTTTACCTACGCAACATATGGCAGTTTGACAACAATTGGCGCATTAATGATTGGAATGATAAAATTTAATCAGATCCCAAATATATACTCAATTATAGGAGTAATATTTATTTTAATTGGCGTTGTTTTAGTGAATTATTTTGGAAATATTTCCTAATGAAAAAAAACTTTATAATATCAATTGACCAAGGAACTACATCAAGTCGTGCAATTCTATTTAATATAAAAGGCAAACTTATTTATTCATCTCAAAAAGAATTCACACAATATTTTCCTAAAAGTGGTTGGGTCGAACATAATCCAGAAGAAATTTGGAGCACAACTAAAAAAACTCTCAAGAACGTAATTAGTAAAGCCAAAAGACTCAAAGGAAAAATTTTGGCAATAGGTATTACAAACCAAAGAGAGACAACTGTTATGTGGGATAAAAAAACAGGAAAGGCTGTATATAAAGCAATTGTTTGGCAAGACAGAAGGCAAGAAGAATTTTGTAAAAAATTAAGGAAACAAAATAAAGAAACACTAATTTTCAATCGAACTGGATTATTAATAGACTCCTATTTTTCTGGAACTAAGATCAAGTGGATACTAGACAATGTACCATTGGCTAGAAAACTGA
>QCOH01000015.1 GCA_003209895.1 Pelagibacteraceae bacterium AG-430-I06 | reverse complement strand
ACGCAGTTTTTGAACAAGAAGAAAATCTAGATTACAATCTTTTGTTAAAAAAAAATTCAAAAAATAATGGAATTAAAAACGGCACAATAAATGATTTAGAGTTAGCCTCAGAAACAGTTTTGAAAGATTTAAAAGATATAGAAAAAAATGTTAACAAGATTTTTGAAACCGTAAATCTTATTATTAATCAAAGAGAAATGTCTTCAACAAATTTAACATCATTTAAAAAATTAAATGGTGCAAAAGTAGAAAAAAGAGACTTAGATTATATATTAAACGAAGGAAAAATTTCTATCTCAAAAAATGATACCAACAATTCTGTAATTCATATTTTAAACACAAATTTTTATATCGATAAAAAAAAAAGAGAAAAAATTCCCTTAAATATTTTTGGTGATCATTTAGGATTACAAATGACATTTGTATCATTACCTAATAACAATATAAAAAATGTTAAAAGTTTATTTGAAAATAATGATTTAAAAGTAGATAGATTACTATGTAGACCTTTAGTGACAGGAGTCAATTTAACAACTGATAATAATTTAAGAAATTTTTCTTTGCTAAGTATTGATGATGAGTCAAGTACAATTTCAATCTATGAAAATTCCTCTCTTGTATTCATTAAAACTTTTTCTTTTGGAACGAACTCTATTTATAGAGACTTATCTCAACTTTGTTCTATTAAAAATAATGATGTAATGAACATATTAAATGAGATTAATTTTAATAAAAAAATTGAAAGTATAAATAAACATATAGATCGAAAATTTTTTAAAGAGTCTCATTATGCTAAATTGAGCTTACAACATTTTAGAAAGATAATAGAGTCCAGAATTGAAGAAATGATGAATTATTTATTTAATAAAAATTCTAATATTAGTTATTTTAAAAGTAAATTATCACATGTATATTTAGTTTTTGAAAATGATAGTTTCAAAAAAAATCTCGGAGAATTATTTTCAGAACACTTAAGTTTTAACTCTCAAAAAGTAGCGCTTCGAATATTATCCTTAGACGATCTTCCTCTTTTAGGGGCTGCTGAATTAACTTATAAAGGTTGGCACGCCGAAGCAATTCCATACGTAAATCAAAAAAAGTCATTATTTGGTAGGCTTTTTTCTCGTTTTTTTAATTAGTTTCGGCCGTAGTTTTTCGTAACATTAGTTGTCTTAAGATTAAATTTTATTTTTTGTATAAATTCTATATGCAAGAAATAAATCAAAAAACGTTAAATAACGAAGTAAGTTTTTCTGGTATAGGCCTTCATACAGGTGTAAATATTGATGTCACATTAGTCCCTGCTAATTCTAATTCAGGAATTACTTTTAAAAGAGTAGATTTAGAAAATAAAAATGAGATTACGGCAAATTTTAAAAATGTTTCCTCTGATAAACTTTGTACAAAAATTGAGAATACTTTTGGGGCAAGTGTTTCTACCATCGAACATTTGATGGCAGCGCTTTATATTTGTGGCGTTGATAATTTAATTATAAACCTAAACGGACCCGAAGTACCAATAATGGATGGCTCAGCAAAAGATTTTGTTAAAATAATAAAAAGTTGTGGACTTAAGACCCTAGAGGGCAAAAGAAAATATGTTAGAATTAAAAAAAAAGTAGAATTAAGAGATGGAGATAAGTTCATTAAAATTGTTCCATCAAATAAAAAATTTGAGGTAAAATTTACATTAGAGTATAAAAAAAGTCCTTTAATTAAAACTCAAACAAACACTAAAAATTTTCAAGAAAAAAATTTAGAAGATATATACTCCGCTAGAACTTTTTGCTTATATGAGGATATAGAGGAAATTAAATCTATTGGTCTTGCTAAAGGCGGTTCTTTAGAAAACGCTATTGTCGTTCAAGGAAATAAAATTCTTAATGAGGGTGGGCTTAGGTTTAAAAATGAATTTGTAAATCACAAAATTTTAGATTTAGCTGGAGACTTTATGTTATCAGGAACAAGAGTTTTTGGTTCTATCGAATGTATTCATGGTGGACATGCGTTAACCAACAAATTCCTAAAAAAGATTTTCTCGGATAAAAGCAATTATGATTTAGTTGAGAACGAGGCTTCTTCAGCAAATGTAAGAAAAATCTTACCTATCAATAAAAGACTAGCCGTAATCGCTTAATAAAACTTAATTTTACCAGAGCACTTTTTTTTGTTATTAATGCAGAGATGCAAAGGTTTATTTGTTTATTTTTTTTCATTTTCCTATCAAATTGTGGCACAGCAGAAAAAAAAGCTGTAGAGCAAATTGTTCCTACAAAAGAAGAGGCAATTTTAGTTTACAAAGAGGGACTCGAAGCAGTTGAAAACTCAGACTTTTTTTATGCTTCAAAATTATTTAGTGAAGCAGAGATACTTCTGCCCCAATCTGAATGGGCAGCTAAGTCAGCATTAATGACAGGTTTTTGTTTTTACTCAATAAATTTTTACGATCAAGCAATCTTAAATTTAGAAAGATTTATCAAAATTTATCCAGCAAGTAAAAACTTAGATTATGCGAATTATTTAATCGCTATAAGTTACTATGAGCAAATTCTTGATGAGGAGAAAGATATTCAGCCTCTTTTAAAATCAAAAGAAAAAATCGAATTTTTTTTAAAAAAGTATCCCGATACTGATTATGCCATAGATCTTAGATATAAACTTGAGCTAGTTATAAATCAGTTAGCTGCCAAAGAAATATCTATTGCTCGTTATTATATTAAAAATCAAAAATGGATCGCAGCAATTAATAGATTGAATGTCATTGTCGACGATTACGATCAGACCGTTTTCGTAGAAGAGGCATTATTTCGTCTTGTAGAAATTTATTATAATCTGGGTTTAGAAAACGAGTCTAAAGCTGCCGCATCATTACTCGGGTATAATTATAATTCAAGCGAATGGTACAAAAGATCTTATAAAATTTTGAATAAAAATTATTCAGTTCCATCCATTAGCCAAACTAAAAAAGATGAAAAAGGCCTAATAAATAGAACTATTAGAAAAATACTATTTTTAGATGATAAATAAAAATCAGATAATAAAAGAATACAAAATTAAAATAAAAAAATTCAAAAAGCTAAATAGTGCTTATTTTGACAAAGACAAACCTTTAGTTTCAGATCAAGAATTTGATGAGATAAAAAAAGAATTAATACAACTAGAAAAAAAATATTCATTTTTAAAAAGCTCAATTAAAATTGAAAACATCATCGGCTCGAAACCATCGAGTAAGTTTGAAAAGGTAAAACACTCTAAACCCATGCTCTCGCTAAGTAATGCTTTTAAAAAAGAGGACATGCAAGACTTTAAAAAAAAAATAAATAATTTTTTAAATAAAAACTCTGAAATTCAATTTTCTTCAGAACCAAAGATAGATGGTATTTCAGCCTCTTTGAGATATGAAAACGGAAAATTAATTTATGGCCTATCAAGAGGTGATGGCTTTTTTGGAGAAAATATTACGGAAAATTTAGCAACAATAAAAGATATTCCAAAAAATTTGAACAATTCTCCGAAGACTATTGAAGTAAGAGGAGAGGTTTATATTGGAAAGAAAGACTTCGAAAAACTAAAGGATAAATTTGCAAATCCGAGAAATGCAGCAGGCGGTTCTTTGAGACAAAAAAATTCTAAAGAGACTGCAAAGATACCCTTAAAATTTTTTGCTTATGGAATTGGAGAAATAGTCCCACAAATTTTTAAGACGCAAACAGATTTACTGAAGCAATTAAAAAACTGGGGTTTTCCAATTAATCCTTATTGCAAAATTATTGAGAACATCAAAGATGTTGAAAAGAATCATTCATTTCTAGAGTCTTTGAGGTCAACCTTGGATTACGATGTTGATGGGATTGTATATAAAGTCAATAATTTTAATTTTCAAGAAAGACTGGGCTCTACTTCAAATTCACCTAGATGGGCAATAGCTTATAAATTTTCATCAGTAAAAGCTTCATCAACCATAAGAAAAATTCTTATTCAAGTCGGTCGTACAGGTGCAATTACTCCAGTTGCAAAGATAGATCCAGTAACTGTCGGAGGAGTAGTAGTTTCTAACGCAACTTTACACAATGAAGATGAAATTATTAGAAAAGATATAAGAGTTGGTGATACAATCACAATTCAAAGAGCTGGAGACGTTATACCTCAAGTTTTATCAGTGAATAAATCTAAAAGAGAAAAAAATAGTAAACAATTTATTTTTCCAGACAAATGTCTGTGTGGTAATCCAACAAAAAAAGAAATCAGTATGAGCACTAAAAAGACAGACGCTGTCAGAAGATGTACAAGAGGTTACGAATGTGATTTCACTGCAAAGGAGAAATTAAAACATATAGTTTCTAAAGATGCATTCGATATCGAGGGCCTTGGGAAAAAAGTAATTGATAATTTTTGGGAACTAAAACTTGTGAGGACACCAGCAGATATTTTTAAATTAAATTATAAAAAAATAGAAAAGCTAGAGGGATGGGGGAAGTTATCTATAAAAAATCTACAAAATGCTGTCAACAAATCAAAAAATATAGTTTTAAATCGATTTATTTATTCTATTGGTATCAGACACATCGGACAAGAAAATGCAAAAATTTTGGCAAACTTCTTTAAAAATTCAAATAAATTTTCAGAATTATTTCTTCCTCAAAAAAGAAAAAGCATTTTAAAAAACTTGGATGATCTAGATGGAATTGGAAATACGCAAATAAAATCTATTGAGGATTTTTTTTCAAATAATAAAAATTTAAATATCACTCAATCTTTAATGTCTATGCTGAATATAAAAAATTTTAAATCTATCAGTAGAACAGGTAAACTCAGTAATAAAAATATTATGTTTACAGGTGGTTTTGAAAAAATGAGTAGATCTGAGGCTAAAGCTTTAGCTGAGGAAAATGGTGCTAAAATTTTAGGTTCGGTGTCCAAAAAATTGAATTATCTGGTGATAGGAAATTCGAAGCCAACAAAAAAGAAAATTGAAAAAGCAAAAGAGCTTAATGTAAATATCATAACAGAAGAGAGTTGGTATAATTTATTAAATAGGTGAACAAAAATTTATAAGTTCTTTTTTTTCTCTTTGATTCATAAATTTAAATAGGCTTCTTTTCACTATATTATGATAATTATTAATCCATTTTATTTCATCTTTATTTAAAATTCTTTTAATTATTAGATCTTTATCAATAGGGACAACAGTTAATTCCTTAAACTTATTTTTCTGAATATAAACTAAATTTTCAATTCGAATACCAAAACTACCGTCTTTGTAATATCCAGGCTCATTTGATAAAATCATTCCATTTTTTAAATTCACTTTACTATTTTTTGATAGCGATTGTGGTCCTTCATGTACATTTAAAAAATATCCTACACCATGACCAGTTCCGTGTGGATAATCTAATTTTTTCTTTTTAAGAAATTTTCTAGCATTAAGATCAACTTCTGATCCTGTTGTTTTTTTTTTAATTTTATAATTTGATACAGCTATATGTCCTTTTAAAACACAAGTATAAATTTCTTTCACATAATTAGATTTATTATCTAAAGAAATTGTTCTAGTGACATCGGTTGTGCCGAAAGAATATTGTCCTCCTGAGTCAACAAGATATAACTCTCCTTTTTTTAAAAATCTATTCGTCTTAGCTGATGCTCTGTAATGGATAATAGAACTATTAGGTCCTGTTCCAGAAATTGTGTCAAAACTAGGAAATTTATAAGATGAATTCATTTTTCTAAAATTTTCTAGTTTTTTCTGTGCTGATATTTCTGTAATTCTTTTTTTCTTAAAATTTTTTTTTAACCAAAATAAAAATTTAGTTAATGCAAGTCCATCGCTTATATGAATTTTTTTCATATTTTTAATTTCGGTATTATTTTTGATTGATTTAAAAAAATGAATTGGGTCTACTTTTTCTATAATTTTATTTTTTTCATTCAAAATATTTTTATAAAAAATTGAGCAAGATAAACTATCTAACCAAATTTTTTTTTTTGATATACCATTTAGTATATTCTCTATACTTTTTTCATTGTAAAAAAATGTTTTAATCTTTTTAATCTTTGAAATTTTCTTTGGATTAGCAAAAAGAATAACTTCACCTTTATTATTTATTAATAATCTAGCATTTGGAATAGGCGAAAAAGACGAGTCATGCCCCCTTATATTCAAAACCCAAGCAACATTTTCAGGAGCGGTTACTAATAAATAATCAATTTTATTTTTTAAAAGTATATTTTTAACTTTACTAATTTTTTCTACACTACCTGCACCCGCGTCTTTTGTAGAAATTTCAAAGAAAGGCTTTGTTAAATTTTTTGTTCTACTGGACCAGATTTTATCTACTAAATTTTCTTTAATAGATAACAGCTTAACATTACGAATATTAAATAGAAATTTTAGTTGCTTTTCTCTATGTAATTTTGGATCAAAACCAAGAGTAATTTTTTTGTTAGTTTTAATAACATCTCTGGGAAATTTATCAGGAATTGTAAAAACTTTAAATTTCTTACCCGATTGATTGCGTGCTTGAGTCGTATATCTTCCATCTACAAATAGATAATTTCTATTTTTTAAAATTACTGCGAAACCAGCAGATCCAGAAAAATTAGACACAAATTTTAATCTGTCATTTGATGGCACCACATATTCATTAAAGTATTCATCATTTTTTGGAATTATGTATCCATCAATCTTATATTTTGTTATTAACTTTTTTAAATTTTTCATTTTTTATTTGAGAATTTTTTTTTTAGTCTGGCCCAACCGGGACTTCTGTACTCCTCATTTTCCTCAAAAAGTTTATCTTGATTAAAATCGAAATCCTCAGCCAACTCTTTTACAGGACCCTCATTTTTTTCAATACCTTCTTCAGGAAGTTCATTTACAAATCTTGATGGTATACTATCCATCCATTCACCATGCCAAGATCTTTGAGATGCAAATGATATGAATGCGTTTTTTTTAGCTCTGGTGACTCCAACGTATGCCAATCTTCTTTCTTCCTCTAATGCAAAATCTCCTTTTTCTTCAAGCGACTTTTGATGTGGAAAAAGACCTTCTTCCCAACCGGGCAAAAATACTGTCTCAAACTCCAAGCCTTTCGCCGCATGCATTGTCATAACATTTACTCTTTCATCCTCCCACTCCCTATCTATTGATGTAGCTAACGCAACATGTTCCAAAAAACCCTGCAAGTTATCATAGCCATGCATTGCTCTTAAAAGTTCCTTTAGATTTTCTATCCTGTCTTCATTATCAAGATCCTTTTTATTTTTTAGCATTCCAGAATAGCCCGATTCATCTAAGATTATTTTTAATAAATCAAAATGTTTATTATTTTTTAAATCTGATCTCCATTTGTCTATTAATTTCAAAAGACCTCTCATTTCAGATTTTATTTTAGGTTTAAATTTATCAATTTCTATTAGTTTTCTTGCCGAGTCTTCTAAGCAGATTTTATTTTTTGAAGAGAGCTCGTGTAATTGTTTAAGAGTTGTTTCACCCAAACCTCTTCTTGGTGTATTTATTATTCTTTCAAAAGCTAAATCATCATATTTTTGATTTACTATTCTTAAGTAGCAGATTGCATCTTTAACTTCTGCTCTCTCATAGAATTTTATACCACCTATAATTCTGTAATTTATTCCAATTTTTAAAAATCTCTCCTCAAATTCACGCGTTTGATATATTGCCCTTACAAGTATCGCAATATTATTTAAAGAAATCTTTTTTTTAATTCTTTCCTCGATTATATTTCCAATTTCACTAGCTTCTTCCTTGCCATTTTTATAACAATTCAATTTTACTAAATCTCCTTTATCTCCAGCGGTCCAAATTTTCTTTCCTAAACGATCTTTGTTATGTGAAATTAAAAAAGATGCTGCATCTAAAATATTTTTTGTTGATCTATAGTTTTGTTCCAGTCTAAAAATTTTACATTTTGGATAGACTTTATCGAAACTTAAAAAGTTTTTAATTTCAGCACCTCTCCAGCTATATATTGATTGATCATCATCACCAACACAGCAAATATTTTGATCTTTATTAACAATTAGGTTAAGCCATTTATTCTGAATGAAATTTGTATCCTGATATTCATCCACAAGTATATATTTAAAATTATCTGAATAAATTTTTCTAATGTCAGGATTTTTTTCAAAAAGTTTTACACAATAAAGTATTAAGTCTCCAAAATCACATGAATTCAAATCTTTAATTTTTTTTTGATAAATTTTGTAAACTTTTAAAATTTCGTTTTCAAAAATATGATTTTTAGATATCTTTACTTCTTCAGGTAGTAATCCCTTATTTTTCCACCGATCAATCAGAGCCAGGATAAATTGCGGTGATATTTTTTTTGCATCAATATTCTCCCCTTTACAAATATTTCTCACCAATTTTTTCTGATCATCAGTGTCTAATATTGTAAAGTTGCTCTTTAAACCCACTGCCTCAGCATGTCTTCTCAAAAATTTTACACTTATTGCATGAAATGTACCAAGCCAGGATAGAGAATTTAATTTACCGCCCAAGTTTTTTAAAACTCTATCTCTCATTTCTTTTGCAGCTTTGTTGGTGAAAGTTACGCACAATATTTGATTAGGCCAAGCTTTTTTCTCTCTAACAATATATGCCAATCTGGAGGTTAGTACTTTTGTTTTACCAGAACCCGCGCCTGCGACAACCAAGTTCGGTCCGTCGGTGCTTAAAACTGCCGATCGCTGCGCTTCATTTAATTCTTTTAAAAAATCTTTCATGACGAAGTACTTTATTTTTAACTTTTTAGTGCTTATAAAACAACAAAGTAATGAAAATCTCAGTTACCAAAACACTTCAGACCTTATTTAATAAA
>QCOH01000014.1 GCA_003209895.1 Pelagibacteraceae bacterium AG-430-I06 | reverse complement strand
TGTTTTATATTCGGAGACTTTGCAAAACCAATTGTTCTTATTGAGCCTAAATGCATAAGAAGAGAACCATCTCCATCAATGCAAATAATCTCTTTTTTTGTATGTAACGAAGCACCTAAACTCACCATAGAGGAGTGTCCCATGCCACCAACCATATAAAAATCTCTTCCTTTAAACAGTTTTTTTTCCTTTCTTATTTTATGTAATTCTCTCGATGTGTACCCGGTCGTTGAAATTATTTTTGAACTTTTTGGAACTTGTCTTAAAAGCTCTAATATAAAATCTTTCCTTTTTAATAAAGTAGATTTTTTTGAAGATTTTTTTTTTTTTAAATTTCTCTCAAAAGTTCCCTTTTCTATTAAGCAGGCTACAGGAACAAAATTTTTTTTGGAGAATTGAATTAATTTTTCTAATTTTTTTAAATCATCTTTTCTTTTTAAAATACAATAATTAATATTAAGCAATTTTAATAAATCCGGCGTTATTTTGCCCTGGGTAATATGTTGTGGTTCATCTTTATTATTCATTGAGCCTCTCCAGCCTATTAACAAAAGCATTGGTATTGAATAAACTTTATTGTGAGCAACAGAAACCAAAGGATTTATTGCATTTCCTAATCCAGAATTCTGTAAATATATGCACGGAATTTTTTTTGAGGAAAGATGGTACCCTATTCCAATTGAAACTGCTGAACCTTCATTAACTGCTATAATATGTTTTTTTTTTGAATATGATTGAAAATGATCACTTAAACTTTTTAAAACACTATCTGGGACCCCGGTAAAAAAATTAATTTTATTCTTGTTTAAAATTTTTCTTAGATCTTTAGTTTGTATCATTTTTTATCAAATTTATTACTTCTTTAATAGAACTTATTTTTTTTTCTGAGTTATAAGATCTTTTATTAATTAGAATTGATTTAGCGACATTTACCATTGCCGGGTATGATGCTCTCATCATTTGATTGGCGTAAATTACTATCTTAAAACCGTGCTTAATTAAATCTTTTTCAAATGTTTTAGAATAAGTAGATGGTACAGCTACCATCGGTTTAAAAAATTTACTTTTTTTGAATTTTTTCGCAAAAGAGAAAACCTCTTTTGCACTATTATTTTTACTGTGTATTAGAATAGCGTCTGCACCTGATTTGCTATAAGCTTCGGCACGTTTAAGAGCATCGTTAAGGCCTTTACCTAATATAAAACTTTCTATTCTAGCAATTATAAAAAAATCATCTGAAATTTTTGTTTCTTTTGCTTTTGAAATTTTTTTACAAAAACTATTTATCGTGTCTTGTTTGGATCCACTTTGATTATCAAATAATGAGTTCTTCTTTAGTCCAACTTTGTCTTCTATAATTGCCGCTGAAACTCCAATTCTTTCCAAAGATTTAATCATATAAGGCAAATGTTCCAGTCTTCCTCCATTGTCTGCATCAAAAATAATTGGTTTTGTGGTAACCTCTAAAATTTCATTTAAACCTAAAATTCTTGTAGAATAATCTACTGATTGGTTATCTGGTTTTCCTCTTAGAGCTGAGTCAGTTAAACTTGAAGACCACATACCGTCAAATTCTAAATAATCTTTGTTTTTTATAATTTTCAAATTTTCAATGATCAATCCCGTTAAGGCACTATGTGATTCCAATATTCTAACAATATCTTTAGCTTCTATTAGTCTTCTTAGTTTTGATTTTCTCATGTCTGGAGATGTTCCAACTTTTAAAATTTTTTCTTTAATAAGAGTAGATGATATATTTTTTGTATACTTAGGTTCTATTAGCTTTCCTCCCCACTTTTTAAGTGTTTTGATAACTTGCTTCCTTGTATTTTTTTGAATCCCTGACTTCCAGTCATCACCGTGAACTACATAATCTGGTTTTATTAAGTTTAAATTTGGTCTGTAATCTAATGTTTCCTGCGGGATTACTCTTTTCACAAATTTCATATTTTTTAAAACTATTTCACGTTGTTTGTAAGATAGATGTGGAATTTTTTTATAACTAGAGATTGCTTGGTCCGTTAGTAAACCAACAATAACCTCACCTAAATTATGTGCTATTTTAAGAATATTTATATGTCCTTCATGAAGGATATCTGCTGATAAACCTATATAAACTTTTTTCTTTAACTTTTTCATAAATCTTATCTTAAAAATTAAACAAAACTGAATATTCTTAGTTATTTATTTTATTTAAGAACATTAATATTATATCTTAAACTATACGAATTCCTGCCCAAAGGCATTAAATCCCTTTTGATATCTTTAAAAATTTTACTTAATTTAACTTTCGTCCACCAATCCTGCAGGTACTCAAAATTTTTATTTAAAAAGATTGCTGCTATTTTAGGATCATTATGTAAAACATGTATCTTCTTTAATTTCATTATTTTTTTATAAGTTGACAGTTTAAGGTTTGAGATTTCATTATCAATTATAATGAAAGGAATGTTCATATACATAAGTTCATAAAATGGAGTTGACAAATCATCAATAACAACGATCTTATACTCTAGTAATTTTTTATTACCTCCATTTACAAAAATACTTTTTTTTGGTTTGAATTTTTTAATCCAGATTTTTTTTAAAATACTTTCATTTTTATCTGGGAATGGTTTGATTTTAACTTTTGTTTTTAAATTTTCATCTAAATATTCAAAGAATTTGTAATTATGGTTTAATTTTGGATGGAATTTTCTACACGGAACATTTTTATAATTATATTTAAACGTAGTGCTAGTAGGATAAATTAGAATCTCATTATTTTTAATTGAATCATAATTATTCAACCTTTTTGATCGAAAAAAAAAGTTTTTTAATGTTGGCGACTCAGACCATAAAAAATTTTTCGTTGCATATTTTTTCTCTATTAAATTTCTATTTAGATTGATTTTTTTTTTGTCTAAAAATCCACCATGTTGCATTGTGATTACCTTTTTTTTGTTTTCAAGAATTTCTGCAGATAAATGTTTAAAAAAATCGTCATTTATAAGAGCAGTTCCAGTACCAATTAGAGGCAACTTATTAAACTTTTTAGCATCAAAATTATATTCATCAAAATTTTCAATAAGGGAAGCGGGCATGTAGTATTTAATCAAAATATTAAAAATTTTATCGATAAGATCACGTTCTTTAACAAAAATCAGTTTTCTTAAGTTATTGTTTTTATTTACTATCTTTTTTTTATAATTAAAAAAAAGATATGATGGAACACAAAGAATTCTACCAAAACTTAAAAAAAAAGTTTTTATGTCACTTTTAATTCCAAGATAGCTATCTAATATTAAGCTTGTTCTAAAAAATTTGACATAGTTCCTGATAATAGATCTTAAAATTTTAAAATATACTTTTTCATTGAATGTATTCTTAAAAAATTTTCTATTATGTAAATTTTCAATTTTTTTTTTCATTCCAATATTTTTTGCTATTATATATCTAGAAAATGACTGTCTATTATCTTTTTCATAGGATCCAACGAAGTCAAAAGTATCCTGGTAAAAATTGTTAAATTTAATTTTTTGTAAATAAATATTTTTATTTTTTTTTAAAATTTTTTTAAAAAGAGGAAGTTCAATAATAATTTGATTTGCTATATAAAAAATAATCTGATCAATCAAAACACCCCAATATCTCTCTGAAAAATTTTTATTATGAACCTTATTTAAAGATTTAGTTAGATCTTTTCTATAAAGTTCTATTTTTTTTAAAAGTTTTTTAGAATAAATTTCTCTTTTTTGTAAAAAATTTATAGAGAAAAAGAACGAATTTTTTTTTTTATTTAATTTATTATAATCATAAAAAGCACTTAAATATTCATCAAAGAAAATAATTTTATTTTTTTTTAAATTTATTTTATTTTCAATTTCAGTAACTAAAATTTTTTTCATTATTATATACTTTTAATAAAACTGATATTTGTCAGTGCTAGAGTATTATTTGATTTTTATGATAATCCACTTAAACTCAAAGACTTTGCTTCCGGCTATCTGGACACCGTCTACAAATCTAGTTAATCCTGGATATTTTTTAATTTCTTTTTTTGTATACTCTTTATTTATTTTCTTACCATCAAAAACATCATCTTCAAATTTAATTTTGTAATTACCAATTTTTTTTATTTTTTTTCTAATTAAAGAGTAACTATAAGTATTTTGAAGTTGAAAATTATTTAATTCACCTTTTTTGTTCATTGAGTCATTATAATAAAATCTTGCTAAGTGCGTATTATCACTCACTAAAGTTCTAATTATGCAATACTTTTTTGATGCTTTTATTAAATTTTTTAAGGGTATATCTATTGATGGTAAATGATGGAGTACGTTTGAACAAAAAACAATATCAAATTTTTTATTATATTTTTTGGACATAGAAAATAAACTTTGTACATCAAATTTTACATTTTCATTTTTTTTAAAGAATTTTTTGGCAAAGTTTATATAATTTTTTGTAGCATCAAATCCAAAGTAATTTATTTTATTATCAATTCTTCGAAGGCTTTGATAAAAGTGACCGGCAGCACAACCGAAGTCTAAAATCTTATAACCTTTTTTATATCTTTTTTTTATAATTTTTGTTACTTGTTTTGAAGCTTCCATTTCAGGAAGTTGTTTTTTTAATCTT
Organism: Pelagibacteraceae bacterium AG-430-I06; assembly: GCA_003209895.1. Lineage (GTDB taxonomy): Bacteria > Pseudomonadota > Alphaproteobacteria > Pelagibacterales > Pelagibacteraceae > Anoxypelagibacter. The sequence continues at coordinate 5,988 of QCOH01000014.1, read as the reverse complement.
TTAATAGATCTTTCTATAGAACTATTTTTCCTCCAAATCTCCCAGTCATTATTTCTGTCTTCGAATATAGTTTTCTTACTCATAAAATGCCTTTTTCTTTAATTTTATTTTCATTTAATTTAAATTTTATTATATCTTTTGCCCTTGATGACAGGGTAATTTTGTTATTAATCACAAATTTTTTTATTAAACGAAAATCTTTTGGAGTATTTATATCAAATTTTAATTTCGGATATGCTAAATTATAAGGTGCTGGTATTGATAAAACTTTAAATTTTTCAACATTATCCCAAATATACTTTGTTACATGTTCTCTTTGAGATTTTGTTTTAGCATTATAATAAATTTTTTTAAGAACGTTAAATGAGAAAATTTCAGCACCGAAACCATCAGCATATTTACTATTTAATTTATTTTGATGATTACAAATATAATCATAACTTTTTAATTCAAATTTTTTGATTAATAGATCTATCTGACCGAAATCTATAAAGGGATTATCTGCGCAAACTCTTATTATAATTTCAGACTTGCTTGATTTAGCAGCTTCATAAAATCTTGTTAGAACATCTTGGTTTTTACCTCGAAATATATAAACTTTATTTTTTTTAGCTATTTTTTTTAAAATATTATCTTTTTTATTTTTTGTAGTCGCTAATATTATTTTTTTTACTTTTTTTGATTTCTTAACTCTTCTGATAACCCATTCTATTAAGGATACATCTGATATTTTTTTTAACATTTTGCCTGGTAATCTAGCTGAACCCATTCTTGCTTGAATGATTAAAACTATTTTTTTCATATTAAAATGTTTATATTTTACCTTGTTTTCTTAATTTTTTTCTTATTTTGGTTGCAGAAATTTTTTGTATTTGCTTACTAAGAACTATTTCTTCTATTTTATAACCTACGCCTCTTCCGTAACAAATATTTGTTATGTTTGGAACTAAACTTATCTTTACTCTTTCTCCAAAATTTTTAAGTTTTTTAATTATATTTTTTTTTACCGCAATAAAGCTAAATGGATTATCACCGACTCCCTGTACGTCCCTTACCATAATATTAACTTGACCAGTTTTCTTAATTATTTCATCAAATAATGCTTGATGTCCAGGATGCCAAGGCTGCCATCTACCCAACATTTGTGCTGTAGGTCTCTTATTATTCCATTTGTATTTACGAATTTTATCTGCGATTTGTAAGGCATAAAGTTCTGCGTTTTTTTCTTTGACTTCAAAATTAAATTTTTTTGGTTTTTTAAATATTTTATTTGTATCTGAAAACCTACTCTTTTTAATAGTGTTCATAAAAACTACAAAATCAGCTTTAAAATTTTTTCTTGTCTTGGGTGTTGGGCAAACAAAATCGGCGACTACATAAAAACCTTCTTCAACGTATTTGTCAGCTAAATCCCGCATACGTTTTGACTGTCTTCTTCTCCCTTCATCACTAAAGTCCCAATCATTAAATTGCTTTCTGATAAAATCAGCATTTAACCATTTTGCATTAAGTTCTTTACATAAAATTTTACTTAAATAGCTTTTCCCTGCGCCTGGTAAACCCATTACTAATATTTTTTTCTTTTTTTTCATTTTTCTCCCCTATGTTGAACAATATTTATTAACACATTCTTTATAAAAATTATTTACCGCATCATTATCTAAAAGCTTTTTTATTTCAGAGCTTTTTTTTCTGTTGTAGGTTTGTGGACTTATACTATTTAGATTTTCTGTCAAATTATTTTTTTTTATAATTTCAAGATGTTTTTGATGTTTTTCAATTATTTTATTCATAAGAGTTTCACTATCTACTTTTAAAAAATTTAATAATTTTTTTATATAAAACTCTTTATTTCTATTATAGTCATCATAATTTAACTCGCAAAAGTTCTTATTTGATTCTATTTCTTTTTTCCAATTTTTTATCCAATTATTAACATCTTGAATTGGAATAGTATTTAAATGATTCTTTATAAGAGAAGTTTTGAAGCCCTCGGTTAAATTTAATTTATTGTAAATATCGTGTTGTGGTAATGATTTATCCGTGATCATATGTAAATATCGGCTTATCATTACATCTTTTAAATTTCTAAAGCTTATAATAGTTTTAAAGTTATATTTTTTTATCAATTCTAAATTAAGATTATTAGGCTCGGAATGTCTTTTTAAAAAAGTTGGTTTATTTAAAGGGAAATTTTTTAACATATCATCAGATAAATTATGAGGATGCTCAAGTTTTCTATCATCAAATACTCTAAGGCATGAAGTTGTCATATTTACATAACCAATTTCGCTTAATACCCATTCAATTAATGTTGTACCGGACTTTGGCAAACCAATTATTAAAATATTTTGAATATCTTTTTTTTCTGTTCTGTTCACTCTGTCTTTTTTCAAATCTGAAAATAAAAGATTTAAAAATTGCAGAGGGTATTTAATAAATTTTCTAAGATTTCTTATTAAATGAATTAAATAAATCATCTTATTTTAATAAATATCGCTCCACAAAATTGACTTTTGTTTTTTTAAATTTTTTCTAGCTCTTTTTCCAATGATTTTTTTCCAAAAAATTGCAGATATTCCTGAATTAGGTCTTAAAGTTATTAAATCTTTTTCTTGTATAACTTTACCCTTTCTCAAATTCTTTAAAGCAACAATGCTTCTTCTCGCAAATTTTCTAGACTTAAATTCAGATTTTAGAACCTGTTTATTTTTTTTTACTCCCAGTATTTTTGAAATTTTTTTTAGATTTTTAGACAAATTTTTTAAATCTATGAAATTCATCGCATGATAATGATCATTACCTTTTAACTTTTTATTGAGTGTAAAATGTTTTTCTATAACTTTGGCACCTAGCAAAAAAGCAGAGGTCAAATTTAACATGTTCTTATCTGGTAATGTGTGGTCTGAGTAACCTAAAATAAAATTTGGGAAATTTCTTTTAAGATCTAGTATCATGTTTAGATTTGCATCATCGTCTTTGGTTGGATAATTAAGAATACAGTGCATTACTACAATTTTTTTTGTGCCTTTTTTCAAAATGTTTACAGCATTTTTTATTTCGTTTATGTCTGAAGCACCGGTTGATAAAAGAATGGGTTTTTTTGTTTTAGATATTTTTTTTAGTAAAGGATAATTAGTTATATCCGATGATGAAATTTTAAAAGCTGGTACTAATGGCTTAAGTAAATCAACAGCGTCTAGATCAAATGGGGTAGACAAAAAATCAATTTGTATTTTTTTGCAATACTTAGAAAGTTTTCTATAGTCTGATTTTTCAAACTTATCGTACTTAGAAAATAAACTATATTGTGTTTTAGTTTTTTCTTTGTTTGTATCCCAGTAAGCTTTTGAGTCTAACTTTGCTAATTTCTCAGCTTTATAAGTCTGAAACTTAGCTGCATCAGCACCACCTTTTTTTGCATAAAAAATAAGCTTTTTTGCCTTATTTAGAGAGCAATCGTGGTTAACTCCTATTTCAGCTATAATATAGGGTAAATTATTTTTTTTTAATTTTTTATAATTAAATTTCATAAAGAAAAAACCTATCTGTGTTTTTTTAAGAGTTTTTTGTAATGAATTTTCATACTTTTTTTGTTTTTTGTAATATTATTTTTATGTTTCCTATACCTATAAAGTGGTAATTGAATTCTGTGTATAGAATTATTTTTAAGAAATCTTATTCTTAAATCTTTATCTTCATGAACCTTAAAATTTTTATCGTATAAACCGATTTTTATTAAAGATTCTACTCTAAACATAATCGCGCAGCCAATAGGACTCTTTGAAGAATTAACGCGTTTTAATATCTTTTCATTATCGTCCACTAAATAATAATCACAGCAGACTGCGTTGATTTCGTTGTTATGCAATAAATACATTTGTAAGAAATTTAAAAACTCTCTATTTACATAATCATCTGAGTCTACTCTTACAATAAATCTGCCCTTTGCTAATTTTATACCTTTATTAAGTGAATATGGTAATCCCATATTTTTTTTATTTTTAATGATTTTAATTTCATCTTTAAATGATGATAAAATTACAGAGGTTTTATCTCTACAACCATCGTTGATAACTATGATTTCATAACTTTCTCTATTAATAGACTGATCTACTAATGATCTAAGGCATCTTCCTATGTGTAATTCCTGATTATAAACAGGAATAATAACAGAGATAGAAATTTTTGACTTCATTTTGCTACGTGAGAGCTTTTTGTAAACTTTTTTTAATTTTTAATATTTTACCACTATTCATTTTTACGAAAATTGGTATTGATACGGCTCTTTTAAGCAGCTCTTCGGATTTCTTAAGGGTTTTTTTAATATTATTTTTTTTGAACTGACTCATATGAGACCATCTGCCAGCAAAATGCCAAGTATAGGCCTCTGGTAAAATTTTTGTAGAAATATTATTTCTTAATAAATATTTTCTACATTTAAGTGCAACTTTTTTGCTTTTTACTAAAACGATTAATGCATCAGCTGAGATAAAACATTTGCTAGAATACGATCTTTCTTCAATCCCTTTTATATTTTTTATTTTTTTCCAAATAGAATAATAGTTTTTTCTTTGCGATCTTACTATAAAGTTCAGTTTTTTTAATTGTGCTAAACCAATTGCTCCTTGAAGCTCATTCATTCTAAAATTAAAACCACTTGATTTTCTTGTGTCTGCCCATCTAGGATACTTTGGATTATTTTCATGTCCATGATCATGCCAAGCTTTGCCATTCTTGAAATATTTTTTGCTTTTAAAAACAACCATTCCACCCTCACCAGTTGTAATAGCTTTTGCATGATCAAAACTATAAGTACCTATATCGCCAATAGTTCCTAAAAATTTGTTTTTAAATTTTCCTCCACAACCCCATGCGGTATCTTCAATTAATACTATTTTATTTTTATTACAAATTTTTTTAATTTTATCAATTTTTGCAGGCACACCTAACATGTGAACAACGATAACGGCTTTTGTATTTTTATTTATTTTCTTTTTTAGATCTTCTGGATCTAGATTTAAGGTTTCATCAATGTTTGCACAAACCGGTATACAGTTTGATTCTATTATTGCTTCAGCAGTAGCAACAAATGTAAAAGCTTGCGTGATTATTTCATCGCCTGGTTTTAAGTTTAGTGATGCGATGGCTACTCTTAAAGCTGCAGTTCCAGAAGTGACGCCTAAAGTGTATTTAACTCCAAAATACTTAGAAAAATTCTTTTCAAATTCCTCAACTTTAAAAATACCTTTTCTAATTTTGTCAAACCCCATTCTAAAAAGTGTTTTGCTTTTCTTTAGAACTTGCTCGCATTGAGCATTCTCTTCTTTTCCAATTACTTCGTAACCTGGCATTAGTTAAATTTTTTTGTTTGGGATTTTAAGCTTTCTTGGTATTTTCTTTTATTTTTTTGATTAAATTTACTGTTGGCAGGTATAAATCTTAAAGTTAGACCCATTCTATTTTTATTGCTTAAGTTTTTCTTACTTCCGTGGGCTACTAAGCAGTCATGTATTAATACGTCTCCGATATTCATTTCAGGGTAAGATTTTTTAAATTTTTTAAGTTTTTTTAAATTAGCAATAGTCTGTGAACTTCCAGGTGCAAAAGAAGCTTTGTGTGGTAGCAGACCAAGTTTATGTGATTTATTGTAATAAAATAAAGAACCATTTTTTTTATTTGCACGATCAAGAGCAATCCAAAATGTAATGCCTTTATTATTTTTAATATTCCAATAAAAATTGTCTTGATGAATTGGGGAAGCGAGACCAACTTTTGCAGGTTTTGCAAATACTTCTGCACCAAATTCTTTTATCTTACACTTAAGCAGTTTAGTAGCAATTTGTATTATTTTTTTATTTGTTTGAATCTTTTTTAACAACTTCCAATTTTTTATTTTATGAGCTGTATTAATTTTTTTTGTTTTATTATCTACAAAGTTAACACCACCAAGGCTTACCTTGTTATTTTCAAGAAAATCTCTTAAAT
>QCOH01000013.1 GCA_003209895.1 Pelagibacteraceae bacterium AG-430-I06 | reverse complement strand
GGAGCTTATCTTTTATCAATCAAGAAAGTATTATTTTTACAGAAAAATCTGGAAAATTATTCATACTAAATTTAAAAAATAAAAAAAAAACAGAAATTAAACATAATCTCTCAGTATTAGAAGTTGGACAAGGAGGATTGTTAGATGTTTTGCATTACAAAGGTGAAATATATATATCCTATTCTGAAAATAGAGGAAATTGGGAAACAAGCACCTCTGTGGCCAAAGGTAGTTTTAATAAACAAAATATTAAATTTAGGAATATTTTCAGAGCAGAACCGCCAATCGATTCAGGATACCATTTTGGTTCAAGACTAGTTATTAAAGGAGACCATCTTTATATTACCGCAGGTGAAAGAGGGAAAGGTATGATTGCGCAAGATGTAACACAGCATCCTGGCAGTGTAATAAGAATAAATCTCGACGGTTCAATTCCAAAAGACAATCCTAAATTCAAAGACAAAAGTAAATGGCTCCCAGAAATTTATCAAATAGGTGTCAGAAATCCACAAGGAATGGCTTTATCACCTTTTGATAATAAAATTTATATGACCAATCATGGTGCAAGAGGAGGTGATTGGTTTGGTACAGCTAATTATGGTGAAAATTATGGCTGGAAAATATTAGGGTGGGGCGGAACAAATTACTCAGGTTCAAAAATAGGACCTAAATGGAAACCAGGTTACACAAAAGCAATTAAATATTGGGTTCCATCAATAGCAGTAAGCGCTATGGTCATTTATAAGGGGGAGACTTTTAAAGAGTGGAACGGTGATGCTTTGGTCACTTCTTTAAAAGATCAATCCTTAAGGAAAATTAAGTTTAAAGGTAATGAATTCATTAGTGAGGAAACTATTTTTAAAGGTAATATTGGGAGAATAAGAGACATTAAGATACAAAAAGAATCAGGCGAACTTTATATGATGTCGGATAATGGGGAACTCTGGAGAATGTTTAAATGAAGAAAATATTTGTTTTAACAGGTGAACCATCTGGAGATAAATTAGCATCTAAAGTAATTTCAAAACTTAAAAATTCTAGATCAGACATTGAATATCTTTCTGTCGGAGGTGAACATTTGAAAAGTATTGGTATTAAATCTTTATACAATCTAAATGAAATAACGTATCTTGGTTTTACAAGAGTCTTGTTAAATATTTTAAAAATAAAAAGTAAAATCAAAGATACTGTAGATCAAATTATTAAATTTGAACCAAATATTCTTTTCACAGTTGATAGTCCCGATTTTACGTTACGAGTGGCTAAAGAAGTTAAAAAAAGAAATAAAAATATTAAAATAATCCACTTTATAGCCCCTAAAGTTTGGGTTTGGAGAGAGCACAGAGTTAAAAAATTAAAATCTTTTTTAGATCATATTCTTTTACTTTTTCCATTCGAAAAAAAATACTTTGATAAAGAGGGTATCAAATCAACATTTACAGGACATCCTTTATTAGAAGATGAAGAAAGAACTAAAATTGATATAAGTCAAATAATAAAGGATAATAAAAAAATATTTTCAATTTATCCGGGTAGTAGATTGTCTGAAATAAACGTTTTGACACCGATATTATTTAAATTTGTAAAGAAAATGAATCAAAAATATAAGGATTTATTTTTTGTTTTTCACTCAACGGGAGAACATGTTCAGCTTATTCAAAATCTATTGTTAAAAGAAGAATTTAAAAATTGCGGAGCAATTGGTGACGATAAAATCAAAACACACATTCTCAAATCATCTATTTTTGCAGTAGCGAAGTCGGGCACCATATCTTTAGAAATTTGTAATGCTAGAATACCATCTGTTATTGTTTATAAAATGAATATTATTAATTTTTACATAGTCAAAATGTTAGTAAAAGTAAAATTTGCAAATATTATTAACATAGCGGCTAAAAGAGAAATTATTCCAGAATTATTACAATCCAAGTGTAATGCAGACATTATTTTTAATACTGTTGATAAGCTTTTAAGCAATAAAATAGCATTAGAAAAACAAGTTAATGAGACTCAAAAAATAATTAAGGACTTCAAAACTGAAAAATCTTCTACGATAGCAAGTACGGTTTTGATAAATAATCTTTAAATAAACATATCGGCATACTGACTATCTGATATATCTGAAATCTTTTGTTTAACTACATATTGATGTAAACTTTTCCATTTATTCTTTGAATTATCAAATGGATTTTTAAATCGGTGTATAGTGTCTTTAATGATGTTGTCCATTAATGAACTAGGTTTAGTTTTAGTATATTCATAATAAGATGTTTTTGAATAATCTAAGTCTGAAACTAAAACTTTGATACTCTCTTGTGATATAGACTTAAAATCATTTATTAAATTCTGGTTATCTACAGCAAAAGTTTTTGAGGCAAATACATCAAGCGCACAAAAATTAGGTATTTGTACATCTTCTAAATACACCTTTTTAATGTTTAATCCCTCTAATTTAGACTCAACTCCCTCAAAATTTTCAAAACATAACCAGGCCGCATCAAAACCTGCTTTAAGATGTTTTATATGATAAAAATCATTAGCTATAATTTTAATATTATTATTTTTTTTATTTATTTTTTTTAAATGTCTTTGAATTATATCTTTTGCAATTTTGTCAGTTACAGGATTACTTACCGGTGAAGTAATTCTAATCTCTCTACTGTTAATTAAATTATTATAACCATTTGTTGTAAATATAATACCACCTCTAGTTTCAAAAAAATTTCCGATAGAGCAAATATTTTTTTGATATTTTTCAATTAAGTGTAATGGCTCATTCGTTGCTAATTGTATATTATTTTCCGCAAGTTCTTTGAAACCATCATAATGACCTTTAGGCTCAATGATTTCTAAATCGATATTATTTTTTTTGAATAAACCTTTATCTAAACCCACAATAAATGGAAGGTGATCTGGATTTGTAAACCACTCAAGTGCTAATCTTATTTTCATATTCCCTCACTGAATTACCGGCCAGGTTCCTTGGGTATAATCTCAGTCTTAAAAGACACCCCATAAAACTTATTTTTTTAACTCATTGTAAAGGAATGAAGCGATCGAATCCATTCCTTTTAAATTACTCTTTCTCTCTGCAATTGAATTATAGTTGGTATTTGTATTTATATCGTAAGTGTAATGTGTACCATCTTTACTTTTTATATACTCAATACCAGCAATCTCAATACCATTAGATTTTAATAAATCTTCATATTTTTTAATTTCTATATTTTTATAATTTTTTATTATCATAAACTTATTACCATCTGGATTGGTAGGACAGAATTTTTCCTCAACATTACATTCATCTGCTGGACATAATTCAAATCCATCAGAAGTGTCTACTTGAACTGCATATAAAAATTTTCCTTTTACAAACTCTACACGTGTAATTACTTTTGGATCTGAGTTTATATACTCTTGTAATAACGTTACACCATCTACTGAGTCTTCAAAATTTCCATTTATATATTTTTCAAGTTCGGAGGTATTTTTAAAAAATTTTACTCCTAAACCTCTGCCTCCTCTATTATGCTTAGTTATAAACGGCCTATTAAATTTTTTTGAATTTTCTATTATTTCATTTTTATCTTTCGCATAAAAGGTTTGTGGAAATTTAATATTAAACTTTTTTAGTTCATGGTATTGTTTTTGTTTGCTAATTTCTAATTCTAGCGCACGTGAATTATTTATAATTCTTTTTTTTTCTTTTTCTAACCATCCAAGAACATCTTTTGTATTTTCTGGTGCATATCGATGACCTCTTGAATGTGAACTTGCGCTCATTCTATTGTAAAATATGCCATTGGGTGGCGATTTTTTAAAATCAAAACTTTCTTTATCCATATGCCATTCTTTGTATGGAGCGTTTATTTTTTTAAAACTTTCTCTTAATGGTATAAGCCATTCATCATTTTCGTGAATTACGTATATATTTTTTTCCATGAGTTTTTATAGACAATTTTTTGCCCTTTTATCAATATGGATTTATAATAATTATGACGCACTTACTTTTGGAAGGTAATCAATAGAAGCTGTATCTATCCGGGAAGAATGCTCTCTTCTCATTTTCCATCCCTTGCTTATTCCTGCATTAGCAATACTAATTGCATGTCTACCGTATTTCATATTTGTATAATCAATTGCCTTCATTAAATTTTTTGATTTTTTCTCTAGCAGGGGTGTTAATAGGTTAATGTCTTTACCATCTGAGTCTTTCAATTTTGATAAAATTATTCCAGCTTTTTGATAATAATAACCGGGTTTATATATACTCTTTAATGCTTTTCTGGCATTTTTTACCAACTCAATACTGTTACTTGTTGCAATTGGAAGATCAATGGTTAGTCCATTTGAATAATATTTTCTATTTTTGTTAAAAGGACTCGTTCTAATAAAAACAGTTAATGCCTTACATATTTGATCATCACCCCTTATTTTTTCAGCTGCATTTAAGCAATATGTAATAACAGCTTCTTCTAATTTCTGTAGATCAGTTACTTTTTTACCAAATGATCTTGACACACAACAATTCTTTCTTTTCTCTTCATGTGTTTGTAAACCAATACAATTTATACCACGAAGTTCCATTGCAGTTCTTGATCCCAAAACATTCGTACTTTTTTTTATCCAAGTATTAGATGTTGATTTTAATTTATAAGCATTATCTATACCATTTCTAATATACAATTTTGATAATTGCCTCCCAACACCCCAAACATCTCCTATAGGAAATTTTTTAAGTTCCTCATCTATATTCCCGTTTAAATACATAACTCCTGTTTTTTCTTTTTTAGCAATATTATTTGCAACCTTACTAAGAGTTTTTGTTGATGATATACCAACACTCGTCGGTATACCCGTCCATTTCAAAACCTTTTCTCTTATCTCTGTTCCGTAATTTTCTATGCTTTTTTCGTCCAAAAAAGATAAGTCGATAAAAGCTTCGTCAATTGAATAAATTTCTACATTGGGAGAAAAGGTTTTTAATATTCTCATAACCCTACGGGATAGATCTCCGTATAAGGCATAGTTAGAAGAAAAAATATAGACTTTGTTTTTTCTGATCAATTCTTTGACCTTAAAATAAGGTTCTCCCATTTTAATTCCCAAAACTTTTGCTTCTTTAGATCTTGAAATTACACAACCATCATTATTTGATAAAACCACAACTGGTTTATATTGTATTTTTGGATTAAATAACCTTTCGCAAGAAACATAGAAAGAATTACAGTCTACAAGAGCAATTTTATTCTTATTATAATTTATGGATGACATAAGTAACCACTCCCCAAATTATTACATTAGGATTTTCACATAATTCAATTTTGTTTGATCCAGAAGCTAAGTAATTATTATTTTTTCCTTTTATAAAAGTTTTCACTACTAATTCCTCATTAACATTTGCTATTACGGTTGAAGAGTTTTTTGGATTAATACTTCTATCGACGACTAATAGATCTCCATCGTAGATACCAACGCTACTCATAGATTTACCTTGCACTCTTATTATAAAGGTTGCGGGTGAATTTTTTATAAGATGTGCATTTAAATCTACATCATCCTCAATGTAATCAGTTGCAGGAGAGGGAAAACCGGCACCAACTTTGTGAATATAAAAAGGTAACTTAAGCTTCATAAATGTTCTTGATTTGTTCTTTTATAAAGGTAAGATGAGAAATCGTCAAGTTTAATTAGTAAAAAGAATTTAATTAATTTTGGAAATTCTTTTAACTACTTCATCTTTGGTGAGTGAGAGGATGATATTGTAAATACCAGGACCAAATCTAGAACCTACAAGGGCAATTCTTAATGGTTGGCCAACACCTTTAAAGTTAGTTTTATTTTTAACAATTAGGCCATTAATTAATTTTTCAAGATTTTCTTTATTAGGAGCATTAATTTTTTTAAATTCATGCAGAAACTCATTAATAATTTTTTTAGAATTTGTATCTAAAAGTTTAATATCTTCTGCGGCAATCTTAATTTCATCTTTAAGGATATATTTAGCATTTTGATAAATATCATCAAGAGTTTTTGCTTTATTCTTGAGGAAATTCAGAGACTTAATAATTGATGTTTCTTTTGATAAATTAATAGACTCTTTGTGATTTTGAGCATATTTTTTTAAAAATTCAAAGAGAATTTTTTCATTTAAGTTTTTAATATAATGTTCATTAATAGACAAAATTCTAGACATATCAAGTTTTGAGGGTGACTTTCCAACACCTTTTAAGTCAAAAAGTTTAATACTTTCGTCTAATGTAAATATTTCTTTATCTTTGTGCGCCCAGCCCAATCGAAGCAGGTAATTTCTAAGTGCGTCTGGTAAAATTCCAATTTTAATATAATCATCAATAGTTGCTGATTTATCTCTTTTAGAAAGCTTAGAACCTTTTTCGCTATGAATTAAAGGTATATGCGCGAAGTTGGGCACATCCCATTCCATAGCTTCATATATTTGTTTTTGTTTAAAAGTATTTATTTTATGATCATCACCTCTGATTACATGCGAAACTTTCATGGAATGATCATCCACTGTTGCTGATAGTTGATATGTTGGTGATCCATCCTGCCTCAAAATTACGAAATCCTCAATAATTGAATTTGAAATATTTATTTCACCTTGAACTAAATCTTTGATTATAGAATTTCCTGAAATTTTGCTTTTAAATCTTAAAACCGGTTTTACATTTTTTGGAATCTGAAGATCTTTAGCATCCCTCCATTTTCTATTGTAGACATAAGGTATACCTTGTTTTTTACATTTTTCTTTTTGCTTTTTAATTTCTTCCTCGGAACAATAACACTCATATGCAAAACCCTTTTTAATTAGTGCCTCTGCTACTTCTTTATGTTTGATAATATTTTTAGATTGGATGAATTCTTTATCATCATGGTTTAAACCGATCCATGATAACGATTCAACTATTTGTTTTTTAAATTCTTCTTTTGATCTTTCTTTATCTGTATCTTCAATTCTAAGATAAAATTTACCATTATGTTTTTTTGCTAAGAGCCAATTAAAAAGAGCTGTTCTGACACCTCCGATATGTAATGGACCAGTAGGTGAGGGTGCAAACCTGCAAATGAAAGACATTAAGTAAAATTAAACTATTTTAATTAAAGTTTCTATATAAAGAAACTAATTTTCCTTGAATTTTAATTCTTTTTGCAGCGTATATTTTTGTACCGTATTTCTTATTTGCGCTTTCCAAAGCAATAGTGTTACCTTTTTTCCTAATTCTTTTTAAGGTTGCTTCTTCATTATCAATTAAAACTACAGCTATTTGTCCATTGTCCGCGTTAGAACTTTTCTTTATTATAACAGTATCGCCATCACTAATTCCTGCCTCAATCATTGAGTCTCCCCTTACCTTTAGTCCAAAATGATCATCGTTTTTATTAATATCTGCCGGCAAACTAATTTTATCAACTTCTTGTTGTATAGCCTCTATTGGTGTACCAGCCGCTATTGAACCTAGAATAGAAACTTTACTTGATTTACTTGAATTTTTGTCCAACCCGCCTTTTATAACGCTTGGAGTAAAGCTGTTAAATAGGTCGTGCGCACTTGCATTTTCAGGCAATTTAATAACTTCGAGGGCTCTAGCTTTGTGTGCCAATCTTTTAATAAAACCTCTTTCCTCTAGAGCGGATATGAGCCTATGAATTCCTGATTTCGACTTAAGGTTGAGCGAGTTTTTCATCTCTTCATAAGAAGGAGAAACACCTGTAGATCTAATTTTTTTATTTATAAATATTAATAAGTTTTTTTGTTTTTTTGTAAGCATAGAACAAATCCTGTACATTTCTGTTCTACAAAAGTTCTACTTTAATATCAACGTCAAATAAGCCTTAGTTTATGGGCTTATTTTAAGGATTCTATCTAATAATGAGGTTTTTTTGTTCAGATCTTTTAGAAGTGATTCACCAATTAAAAAATTATTTATTTTTGTCTGTTTAACTATTTCTTCCACTTCTTTTTCTGACTTGATCCCACTTTCACAAACAATAGGACCAGGATGTTTCTTTTTTGAAAGAACATCGTTGTAAACATCGAGTGTATTTTTTACATTTGTCTCTAAAGTTTCCAGATTTCTATTATTAATACCCAAAATAACATCTTCCATACCAACAATTTGTTCGGCCTCGAGAGTACTATGGACCTCATAAATTACAGCGAGCCCAAGAACTTTTGCCAGCATTCGAAGTCCTACAGCGCGGTGTTGTCCAACACCTTTTAAAATTATTAGTATCGCGTCAGCACCAAAAGCCCTTGCAAGATATAATTGATATTCATCATATATAAAGTCCTTACAAAGAATTGGAAGTTTAACTTCTTTTTTTATATCTTGGATATCTTCAATTTTCCCTTTAAAATTTTTTTCTTCAGTAAGAACAGACAAACATGTAGCCCCAGCCTTCGCATAGTTTTTTGCTATCTCAGTTGGATTATAATCTTTTATTATCTCACCTGCTGATGGGCTAGCTTTTTTTATCTCAGCTATAACATTAACTTTCTTTTTATTATTTAACGGCTTTTCAAAATCATAGTAATTTTTATATGTCTTTATCTTTTCACCTAAATCTTTAACAGAGTATATTTTCTTATATCTCTCGACACTTTCTTTTTTTTCAACATATATTTTATCTAAATGATCTATCATGATTGTAGTTTCGATATATGAGCCATCACTTTTCCTGAAAGAATATGATCTCTTAATTTGACGTAACCTTCTTTAAAAGAATTTGATTTATCTGCCACAATCAATCCTGCCGCAGCATTAAGACATACAGCTATTGAAAAATCATTATCTTTTCCTTGAAATATTTCTCTCATTTTTTCTGAATTATAATCAGGACCTTTTCCAACAATATTTTCAAATTTATCAGCCTTAATACCTAAGTCATTCGGATTTAAAATTGTTTCTTTAATCGCGCCATTCGAAAGTTCCACTATATTTGTAATAGCGTATGGTGAAATTTCATCTAAACCATCTTGACTATTTACAATAATTGCTTTTTTTAAATTTAAATTTTTTAATGCTTCAGCAAAAATATTTAGTAATTTTTTGTCAAAAACTCCAACCACTTGTCTTTTTACTCCCGCTGGACTACTTAAGGGTCCAATAAGATTAAATATTGTTCTTTTTCCTATTTTTTTTCTTACTGGGCCAACATACTTCATTGCTGAGTGATAACCTGGAGCAAACATAAAACCAAAATTATTTACATTAATATTTTTTTCAACATCGTTTGGATCAAGATTTATATTTATATTCAATTTTTCTAACACATCAGCCGAACCACATTTTGACGACACAGATTTATTTCCATGTTTAGCAACTTTAATTCCAAAACTAGACAATAAAAGCGCAGCGGCCGTTGAAATATTAAGTGTGTTTTTTCCATCTCCCCCTGTTCCGCATGTATCAATAGTATCATCCGGAACTTTTACTTTGTTTGCTTTTTCCCTTAAAATAAATACACCACCTGCTATTTCCTCCGCAGTTTCTCCCTTGAATGACGAGGCAAGTAAAAAATCCTCAATTTCCGCCTCTTTAATTTTCCCTGTCATAATATTTTCAAACACAGATTTACTTTGTTCAAAGCTAAGATTTTGATTATTTTTGAGTTTTTCTATTATTTCTTTCATGGATTACTCTTTTAAAAAATTTTCAATTAGTTTTATTCCCTCTTTAGTACTGATACTTTCCGGATGAAATTGTACTCCATGTAAATTATATCTTTTGTGCATAATTCCCATAATTACATTATCTGATGTTTTTGCGGTAATTATAAAATCTTTACTAAGTGTTTTTCTGTCTATTATTAAGCTGTGGTACCTGGTTCCAATTAAATTATTTTTGATACCTTTAAAAATTCCAAGTTTATTATGTAAAATCTTACTAGTTTTTCCGTGCATAAGTTTTTGAGCACTTATTATCTTTGCACCGAACACCTGACCAATAACTTGGTGACCTAAACAAACTCCTAAAATTGGAATTTTTTGGTAAAGACTTTTAACGATTTTTAAACAGTTACCGGCTTCACTTGGGTTACCCGGTCCAGGAGAAATAACAATTTTTTTGTAATTTTTTTTTAAAATCTCTTTAGATTCAATTTTATCATTTCTTACAACATCAACTTTACATTTGAGTGTCTCAAGATAATGATAAAGATTGTAAGTAAAACTATCGTAATTATCAATTAATAAGGTTTTCATTTAACTTATTGCTTTTAACAATGCCTTTGCTTTATTTACTGTTTCATTATATTCATTTCCGGGATTGCTATCTGCCACTATACCTGCACCAGATTGAACATAAATTTTTTTATTTTTAATCAAAGCTGTTCTCAACGCTATACACGTATCAAAATTTTGATTTGCTGTGAAATAACCAATGCCGCCAGCATAAAGCTTTCTCTTTGATTTTTCTAATTCATCTATTATTTCCATTGCCCTTATTTTAGGCGCTCCACTAACGGTACCAGCTGGAAATCCAGCCAAAAATGTATCAAAAAGAGAAAAATTTTTTTTAAGATTTCCAGTTACATTAGACACTATGTGCATTACGTGAGAATATTTTTCTATTTTAAATTTCTCAGTTACTTTTACACTATTAGAAGCGGATACTTTGCCTACATCGTTTCGACCTAAATCTAAAAGCATCAAATGTTCTGACAGTTCTTTCGGATCTTTCAAAAGTTCTAATGTAAGCATTTTGTCATGCTTTTTATTTTTTCCTCTAGGTCTCGTGCCAGCTATCGGTCTAATTGTTACTTTATTGTCAAGCAATCTTACCAAAATTTCTGGACTACTTCCTAGAATTTGGAAATCATCATAATTAAAGTAAAACATAAATGGAGATGGATTGAGATTTCTCAGAGTATTATAAATTTCAATAGGAGGTTTGTTTATTTTAGCTTCAAATCTCTGGCTCAAAACGACCTGAAAAATATCTCCCTTTTTTATATATTTTTTTGCTTTAAGCACCTTCTTTTTAAATTCTGACTTTGATTCGTTTGATTGAATTTTAATTTTTTGTTTTCTATTATGAAAATTTTCTGGAAGGACAATTTTTCCTAAATGATTTAACTCAGTGAAATCTTTTTTTATATTCTGAAATTTAAATTTATAATTCTTTATATTTTCGTCTTTAAAGACGTTGTAAACAAAGAAAATTTTTTTTCTTAAATTGTCGTAAATTATTAAATTTTTAGGTCGCATTAACCTTATGTCAGGAATATCTATATCTTTTTTACATCTATCTGGAATTTTTTCTATTAAACGTATTATATCATATGAAAAATAACCCACTATCATAGAGGCCATCTTTGGCACCTCTCCTATAGATTTTACTTTAAAATCTTTAAATAAATTATTTAGATAATCCAGAACCCTTTTTTTTATTATTTTCTTTTTTTTAAAGTCATTAACTATGATCTTATTTTTAATTACATTGTATGTTTTGTCTGGATTATAACCGATAATTGTATATCTTCCTCTTACAGTTCCTTTTTCAACTGATTCAAAAATGAAACTATTTTTTTTTATTAAAATAAACTTATACAAATTTTCAACAAATTTATAATTTTTACAAATTTGCGAATACACGAGAAGGTGGTTAATTTTTTTTTTATGTAAACTTTTGAATTTTCCAAAACTTATATTTAATTTCATTAAATCGAATTTACCAATCTTTGCAGGACTTTGTTATTAATATCAATTTTATAAATTGCATTTATATATTTATCATAAGATTTGTAAACTTTTGAAATGTAATCCGAATTAGCTTTTTTTCTATATTTTTTATAATTTTCTGAATTTATGTCTATTATTGGATTTTTTTCATCATTTATAATAACTAAATAATTTTTTTTAACATTTGGATAACCAGATATAACAAATATATTATTTTTTTCGTAGTTATATATTTGATCTAAAAGGTTTTTATCAAATTTCGCGTTATCATTTATATTTTTAATAGAAGCTGTTTCAATTGCAACTTTATTTTTTTTTGAGAAATCTATCATCTCTTTTTTACCAAATTCTTTATTGTTAATTTTTTTTGTTAATAAAGAATTTTGTTCAATTATATTCACAATACTTAATTGTCTTTTAATTGTATCCCTCACATTTTGATTATCTAAATCCAAAACACTTTCCTCAGCAACTAATACTTCAACGATATAAAATTCATCATTCAAATCTATAAATACAGGTTCATTTAAGTTTTTAATTTTAAATATTTCCTTTAAAAATTTATTTTTAATTGATGATTGCTTACCGTCTTTCTTATAACCATTTGAATTTACTGATGAAACTTTGATCACTTTTTCTTTATTAATTGAAGATATACTTTTGAAACTTTTTCCGTCTAGAATTTGATTTTCTATCTCTTCTATTTTATCAAAATATGTCTCATTAATATTCTTTTGTCCAATTAGTAAATCAGGAGAGAGTTTTAAATAATTAAAAGTGACAAATCTATCTTTAAAAAATTCTTTATTCTTGTCATATAATTCTTTAATTTGATTTTCAGAAATTTTATTCTGAGAATAAACTTTTTCTAAATCTACAAAACTTATATTTTTTGATTTATTTTCTCTTATAAACAATTGGTCAACTAAAAAAAATGGTAGCTTAATACCACCGCTATAATATGAAAGTAATTGCCCCTTAGACTCAAATTCATTTATACTTTTTTCATATTGAGCGGCTGAAAATCCTTTGCTCAATAAAAATTTTTCGTATTTAGTTCTTAAAAATTTACCTTCTTTTTTAAATTCTTCATCGCTTACAAGAATATTTTTTAATGATACGTCGGTTATTTGTATCCCCTTTTCCTCTCTTTCCATTAAAATAATTCTTTCGCTAATATAATTAGTTAAAATTTCATTTATTAAATTTTCTTTCCCTTTATTTTTTATTTCATCTTTTGTAATTTTTACTGCTTGCAAATACTCCATAAATTCTTTTGTACTTATTTTTGTTTGATTTATTTCAGCTATTACATTTTGGTTTCCTGACCTAAATACATCTCCCATTCCCCACAAAATAAAAGGAAGTGCAATTATAGCTACTAAAACCTTAGCTAAAAATGATTTAGAAAACTTTCCTATTGAAGCTATCATAATTTTAATTTATGAAATTTAAATTAATTATACAAAAAAATCTATAAAGAAAGTTTTATTTATGGCTAGCGGACTAAAATATTTTGTCGGAAACTGGAAAATGTTTGGCATTCCCACGTCATTTAAAATACTTAATAGGATTAATAGTAATTTTGTGAAAAATAAAATTAATAAAGAAAATTATAAAGTAATTATTGCACCTCCATTTACTCTTTTACATGACTATTCAAAAAGATTTAAAAATAAAAAAATACTAATTTCTGCTCAAAACTGCTTTCATAAAGATAATTTTGGTCCCCATACCGGAAATATTAGTCCTTATATGATCAAAAAATTAGGAATAAAATTTGTAATAATTGGACATTCTGAAAGTAGAGCTTCCGGAGAGAATGATAATATTATTAAAGAAAAGGTATATCTTGCTTTAAAAAATAATTTAAATATTATTTTTTGTATTGGAGAAAACATTAAAGATAAAAGAAGAAAAAAAACATTAATCGTACTTAGAAAACAATTAACCAAAGTTCTCAAAAGGAATTATAATTTTAAAAAAATCATTATAGCCTATGAGCCAGTTTGGTCTATTGGTAGTGGAAAAATTCCTACAGCAAATTCTCTTATACATATAACCGCTTTTTTAAAAAAGTTTGTCAAAAAGCAATTTAAACTAAGCCATTTACCGAAAATTCTTTATGGTGGATCTGTTGACAAAAAAAATATAGCTAGTTTCAAATCTATAAGTGATTTAGATGGTTTTTTAATTGGAGGAGCTTCTAAATCATCAAAAAATTTTATTGATATAATAAAAAATTTCTATAAATAACCTATATGGAAACAATCCTTGTAACTGTAAATATTATTTTGGCTATAATTTTAGTTTTTATTATTTTACTTCAAAGATCAGAAGGCGGAGCGCTTGGTCTAGGATTGTCCCAAGATAATTTTAGCTCAAGTAGATCTGTGAGTAATTTTTTGACCAAATCCACAGCGATAATTGCAGCTTTGTTCATTGCATCTAGTATATTTCTCGTTGTTTTATCCAGAGTAGATTTGCAAGATACCCAATCTGTTTTAGAGAAAATAGAGGAAGAAAAAGAATCTAAAGAGCCTAAAATACCAGAGTCATCAAAATAGACTTTATTTTTATCCAAAAAACTATATATATTGTCCTTCCATGGCGCGATATGTATTCGTTACTGGCGGCGTGGTATCCTCACTAGGAAAAGGACTTTCTTCAGCTTCTTTAGCATCGCTTCTTCAATTAAGAGGATTTAAAGTGAGAGTAAGAAAGCTAGATCCTTATTTAAACGTCGATCCAGGAACAATGAATCCATTTCAACACGGAGAAGTTTTTGTAACCGACGATGGTGCGGAAACAGATTTAGATATTGGTCATTACGAAAGATTTACAGGAATTTCAGCCACTCAATCAGACAATATTACAACCGGTGGAATTTATAGCGATATAATTCAGAAAGAAAGAAGAGGAGATTATCTAGGGGGAACTGTTCAAGTTGTTCCTCATGTAACCGATAGAATTAAAAAATTTATTTCACAAGATGTGAAAAAAGAAGATTTTATAATTTGTGAAATTGGAGGCACAGTTGGAGATATAGAAAGCTTACCTTTTTTAGAAGCAATTAGACAATTTTCAAACGATGTAGGAAAAAAAAATAGTTTGTTCATACATTTAACTTTAGTTCCTTACCTTAAAGCGTCCGGGGAATTAAAAACAAAACCTACTCAACATTCAGTTAAAGAGTTAAGAAGTTTAGGGATACAACCAGATATAATAATTTGTAGATCAGAAAGAGAAATTCCAAAGGTAGAAAGAAAGAAAATATCCTTATTTTGTAATGTTCCTATAGCCAATGTTATAGAGACAGTTGATGTAAAAACTATATATGAGGCACCAATAAGTTTTCATAAAGAAAAACTAGATGAAAGAGTATTGTATTATTTCAATATTAAAAATAAAAAATCACCAAATCTCAGCAAATGGAAAAATATTACATCCAGAGTTTTGAATCCTAAAAAAGATGTAAATATAGGTATAATAGGAAAATATGTTGATCTCAAAGACGCTTATAAATCACTAGATGAAGCCTTGATACACGGAGGCATATCAAACAATGTAAAAGTAAATTTAAAAAGAATAGACTCGGAAAATCTTAAACCAGAAAACATAAAACCTTTATTAAATGGAGTAACGGGAGTTCTAATTCCAGGCGGTTTTGGAAAAAGAGGTACAGAAGGTAAAATTGCTGCCATAAAATACGCAAGATTGAACAATATACCTTTCTTTGGTATTTGCTTTGGTATGCAAATGGCGGTTATAGAAGCCGCAAGAAATTTACTAAATATTAAAAATGCCTCTACCAGCGAGTTTGGAAACAATTGTACTCCAGTTGTTGGTTTACTCGACGAATGGCAAAAAGGTAAGAAAAAAATTAAAGGAACTAGAAAAAATTTAGGCGGAACTATGAGGTTAGGATTATATGATGCTGTTTTAAAAAATAATTCCTTAATATCTAAAATCTATTCTGAAAAAAAAATCAAAGAAAGACACAGACATAGGTATGAAGTAAATATTAAATATAAAAATGATTTTGAGAAAAAAGGTCTAATTTTTTCCGCTATGTCTCCTGACGGCACTCTTCCAGAAATAATTGAATTAAAAAATCACCCTTGGTTTATTGGTGTACAATTTCATCCTGAATTTAAATCAAGGCCGTTTACACCTCACCCGTTATTTTCATCTTTTATTAAAGCAGCCGGAGTAAATGGGAGAAAAAGATAATGCCTGGTAAATCTGTTAAATGTGGAAAATTAAACATCTCTAATACAGGCCGATTCACTTTAATTGCCGGACCTTGCCAATTAGAAAACGAGAAGCATGCATTGGATGTTGCTACTGAATTAAAAAAAATAACTGATGAATTGGAGATTGGTTTTATTTATAAAACATCTTTTGATAAAGCTAATCGAACCAGCTTAAATGGCAAGAGAGGCGCGGGTCTTGAAAAATCTTTACCAGTTTTTGATAAAATTAGAAAACAAGTTGGTGTCCCAGTATTAACCGACGTTCATACTATCGAACAGTGTGTAATTGTTTCTAAACATACAGACGTTTTGCAGATTCCAGCTTTTCTATGTAGACAAACAGATTTATTGATCGCCGCGGCTAAAACAGGAAAAGTTATAAATGTAAAGAAGGGTCAATTCTTGGCTCCTTGGGATATGGTTAATGTAATAAAAAAAATTGAAGCCTCAGGTAATAAAAATATTTTAGTTACAGAACGAGGTGCAAGCTTTGGTTATAACACTTTAGTTTCTGATATGAGATCATTACCTATCATGGCTAAGAGTGGTTACCCAATTGTTTTTGATGCAACGCATTCAGTTCAACAACCAGGTGGAATGGGAAATAAAAGTGGAGGACAGAGAGAATTTGTTGAGTATCTTTCACGTGCAGCAGTCGCTGTAGGTGTTGCAGCTGTTTTTATAGAGACACATCCTGATCCTGATAATGCACCATCAGACGGACCCAACATGGTTCCTTTATCAAAAATGGCAGATCTTCTAAAACAATTAGTTGAAATAGATAACTTAATTAAGAATGGTAAAAATTAAAAAAGTTAAAGGCCGACAGGTTTTTGACAGTAGAGGTAATCCAACAGTAGAAGCTGAAGTTTTTTCAGAAAATACATCTGCTTTAGCAATAGTACCCTCTGGCGCATCTACAGGAACACATGAAGCTTATGAGTTAAGAGATAAAGATAAAACGAGTTATTTAGGAAAAAGTGTTTTAAAAGCTGTTGAAAATATTAATGGACCTATTTCTAAAGCAATAGATAATTTAAATTGCGAAGATCAAATTAAATTAGATAAAACTTTAATCGAATTAGATGGAACAGATCAAAAGAAAAAACTTGGTGCAAATGCAATTTTAGCTGTTTCAATAGCCGCATGTAAATTGACTGCAAAAGAAAAA
>QCOH01000012.1 GCA_003209895.1 Pelagibacteraceae bacterium AG-430-I06 | reverse complement strand
TTGTATGTTTACCGGTGTTTTCAAAAACAGATGAAATTAAGTCTGACGCTCCATTTAGTACTTTTGGCTGCTGTGTAAAATCTTCTGTAGAATTTACATATCCAGTTAATTTCATACAACTTTTAACCTTATCAAGATTCCCGCCACAAATTTTTTTTAGTTGTGACAGAATATTTAAACCACAAATTTTTGCTGCATTTTGTGCCTGTTCTAAATTTAGATCTCTTCCAACTTTACCTGTTATTAATTTTCCATCTGGTTGCTTAGAAACTTGACCGGATATAAAAATTAAATTTCCAGTGATTTTACTCGGCACATAAGCGCCAACAGGATCTGGTGCTTCAGGCAAAATTATACCTAAAGATTTTAGTTTATTTTCTGCGCTCATTAGTTTTTTTTATTTGATTTGTACTTCTTCCAAGTTTCCACTCCTGTTTTAGGAGCTTTTTCTCTTAAATCTTTATATTTTTCACTTATTTTTCCAAGCAGGTTACCACTTTTTTTTGTAATATCACTATCCTTAACCTTACCTTGCTTTTTCATCTCAGCCATACATTTCTTATATTTATAATTTTGAGTAAATTTATTGTATTCGGAGCAAAGTTTTTCAGCTGAATATAGAAATTTTGTATTCATGAAAATACAAATTAGTAAAACAGGTATTAATAATTTTTTCATTTTTTCCCTTTTTTTCTTTTAGATTTATCATATTCTCTTCTTTTTTCTATAAGAATTATCGCCTCTTCCATATTAATTTCTGCAGGATCTTTGTCTTCGGGTATAGTTGCATTAATTGTTTTATATTTAATATACGGACCATATTGTCCTTTCATTATTCTAACAGGCTTTTTATCTTCAGGATGTTCACCAAGATTCTTAATTTCTGAAGAAGACATTCTTCCTGGTTTTGCTTCTGAAATTAAAGTTATCGCTCTATTTAAACCGATCGTGAATAATTCATCAACACTATCAATTCTAGCAGATTTATTTGAACATTTTAAATAAGGACCAAATCTTCCAATATTAATAGTTATGTCCTCATTTAAATCAGGATGCTTACCAATTATTTTTGGCAAAGAACATAAATATTTTGCTTTTTCTAAATCTACATTTTCTATAGGAAGACCTTTGGGTATAGATACATTCTTCAAATTTTCATTTTCTTTTTTCTTTTTAGATTTTTTTAATTTACTTTTTTCAAGTTTCTCTTGTTCAATTTCAAATTGTAAATACGGACCAAATCTTCCATTTTTGAGGAAAATATCTTTGCCAAACTCATTTTTACCAATTAACTTAGGTTCAGCTAAATTTATTTGTTGTGAAGCTTTTGTTTTGGATAAAGGTCTAGTAAATTTGCAGTCAGGATAATTTGAACAACCTATAAACGCACCACCTCTAAAACTGTTTTTTAGGCTTAGTTCTCCAGTTTCACAAAGTTTACATTTTCGATCAATTGCATCATTATCGTCTCTTTCAAAGACAAGATCTCCTAGACTTTCATTCAATAAATCTAAAACCTCTCTTGTTCTTTTTTCTTTAACTTCACCAACATTTGAATAAAAATCTTTCCAAAAACCATCTAATACTTTCACCCAGTCAATTTTACCACTAGTAATCTCATCCAATTGATTTTCTAAATCTGCTGTAAAATTATAATCAACATATTTGGTAAATAACTTTTCAAGAAAGGCTGATAGTAATTTTCCTCGATCTGTAGGATGGAACCTCTTGTTTAATAATTCAACATAGTTTCTTGTTGATAATACAGATATTATACTTGCATATGTAGATGGGCGACCTATACCTAACTCTTCCATTTTTTTTACTAAACTAGCTTCAGAATATCTTGGGGGAGGATCAGTAAAATGTTGATCGTCTATTAATTCTTTTATCGAAACTTTGTCACCAATTTTTACTTGAGGTAAAATATTTTTAAGATCTTCATCCTTTTCTTCAAACTTATAAACTTTTAAATATCCTTCAAATTTTATAGTAGAACCATTTGCCTTAAAATTAATTTTTTTGTCATCCGACTCTATAGTTATACTTTTTCTATCAAATTCAGCGGGATTCATTTGAGAAGATAAAGCTCTGTTCCATATTAATTCGTAAAGTTTTGATTGATCAGTACTTAAATATTTTTTCATTTCTGAGGGTTTCCGAGAAACATCAGTAGGTCTTATTGCCTCGTGAGCTTCCTGGGCATTTTTTGCTTTTTTTCCTTTAAAATTATTTGGACTTTCCGGAAGATATTCTTTTCCATGTTCTTTATTAATAAAATTTCTAAATTCAGAAATAGCTTCGTTAGAAATTTGAGTACCATCTGTTCTCATATATGTGATTAAACCAATAGTATCTCCATCAATATCTATTCCTTGATAGAGTCTTTGTGCAATTTGCATAGTTCTAGATGCCCCAAAA
Source organism: Pelagibacteraceae bacterium AG-430-I06 (assembly GCA_003209895.1). Lineage (GTDB taxonomy): Bacteria > Pseudomonadota > Alphaproteobacteria > Pelagibacterales > Pelagibacteraceae > Anoxypelagibacter. The sequence continues at coordinate 22,387 of QCOH01000012.1, read as the reverse complement.
CCAAATTTTCCAGACGCTGTTTGTTGCAAGGTTGAAGTTGTAAATGGTGCTAACGGATTTCTTCGAAAAATTTTTGAAGATACATCAGTAATTTTATAGGATCGATCTTTAATTTTGTTTAGTGCTTTTTCAGAATCATTTTTCTTCTTAAATGAGAATTTTTCAACTTTTTCACCTCCAAATAAATATAACTTGGAGTTGATAAGCTTATCATCATACTGAAAATTACTTGAGATAGTCCAAAATTCTTCTGGTTTAAAAAGTTCAATTTCGTGTTCTCGTTCAGTGATAAGTCTAAGTGCAACAGATTGAACGCGCCCAGCAGATTTTGAACCAGGAAGTTTTGTCCATAAAATTGGGGATATGTTAAACCCAACAAGATAATCCAAAGCTCTTCTAGCCATGTATGCATTAACTAGCAAAGACTCAATTTCTCTAGGGTTATTAATTCCATTTGTTACAGCCTTTTTTGTAATTTCATTAAATACAACTCTTTCAACTTTTTTACCTTTTAAAAGTTTTTTGCTTTCAAGTATTTCTCTTACATGCCAAGCGATAGCTTCTCCTTCTCTATCAGGGTCTGTTGCCAGAATAATTCTTTCAGAATCTGCAGCAGCATCGGTTATCTCTTTTACATATTTTTTTGAAAAAGCATCTAGCTCCCATTCCATTTTGAAATTATTTGACGGATCAACCGAACCATTTTTAGAAGGGAGATCTCTAACATGGCCGTAACTAGCTAATACCTTATAATCTTTCCCCAGGTATTTATTTATAGTCTTTGCTTTAGCAGGACTTTCTACTATGACAAGATTCATTATTATTGAACTTACTGTCAAAAATAATCCTATTTGTCAAATTAAAGTATAATAAGTGTTGATTTTAAAGTTTAATTTTATCTTCTGTTCTATTTTTCAATTTAATTATATTCTGTTTATGAGTGTATAAAATTAATACAAAAGATATGAAAAAATATGAATTTAACTCGAAATTATTTTCTAAAAAAGAAAATAGAAAAATTAAAAAGGTTGAAATAATAGAAGACAGTGATGAATATTTTGTAATGTAAGCTATGATTATCCAAGATACACAGAAAATTAATCCAAATTTAAACGATAAGGCGAGAAGTATTCCAAGATAAGTTGCAACGCCTTTGCCGCCAACAAACTTTAACCAAACAGGAAATATATGTCCCAGAAAAGCAGCAAGACCAGATAAATAAATTAAGTTTGGAAAATAATAATTAACAATTAAAATTGGAAGACCGCCTTTTGCAGCATCTAAAATTAAAGTCAAAATTGCAATAATTTTATTTCCAGACCTTAGTGCATTAGTCGCTCCAATGTTTTTAGATCCAATTTTTCTTAAATCTTTATTTAGAAATATTTTGGCTAAAATTAATCCAAAAGGAATAGATCCAGAGATATATGATAATACGAAAACTAAAAAAATTTCAAATGTCACTGTAAATTGAAAACAGCTTCACCTTTTAGATAGGTCATTAAAACCTTTCCTTGTAGCTTTCTGTTTTCTATAGCTGCATTTTTAGATTTAGATTTTAATTTTGAAACATCCACTTTCCAGGGTTTGTCAAGATCGAAAATACATAAATCAGCATCAGAACCTTTTTTTAAAGTACCTTTATCAATTTTTAGTATTTTTGCTGGATTATATGTGATTGTTTCTATTATTTTTTTTAAGGGCAAAGAGTCATTATGATATAGTTCTAGCGCTAGTGATAAAAGGGTTTCAATCCCAATAGATCCCTCTGCTGCTTGAGCAAATGGCAGTCTCTTACTCTCTTCATCTTCGGGTTTATGATCAGACACAATGACGTCTATTACTCCATCTTTGATTCCTTGAATTAGGGCTTTTCTATCCTCTTCTTTTCTTAAGGGCGGGGAAATTTTCATAAAAGTTTTAAAATCTCCTATGTCATTTTCATTAAGAGATAAATTGTTTATTGAAACTCCAACAGAAAACTTTTGTCCATTATTTTTATATTTTTTAATTACCTCAACCGACTTAGCAGAAGACAATTGAGATATATGGTATCTACAGGGATATTCCTCTAATAGTGACAGGTCTCTTTCAATAATAATTTTTTCTGCTATATGTGGAATACCTTGCAAACCAAGTCTTGTAGAAACTTCTCCCTCACTTATACATCTTCCTTTAGAGAGCTCTTGATCTTCAGGATGCTGCATTATTAAAATATCAAGATCGTGAGCATAATTCATAATTCTAGACATTATTTCTGAATTTTGAACAGTTTTTGTTGCATCAGTGAATCCAACAATTCCTTTTTTTGACAACAAACCAAATTCAGTCATAAGTTTACCGTCCATATTTCTTGTTAAAGTAGCTGATGGATATATATTTACACCAGATTTATCTCTTCCTCTCCTTAAAATAAAATCTACCATTGATACATTGTCAATTACTGGGCTTGTATTAGGCATCGAAACCACTGAAGTTACGCCCCCAGATAATGCTGCATTACTTAAGCTTCTAAAATTCTCTTTGTATTCATAACCAGGTTCGCCGATAAAAACTTTCATATCTACGATTCCTGGTATTAAGATTTTACCCTTTAAATCAACTTTCTCTGCTTTTGTCGGAACATTTGTTTCTTTTATATTTTTTCCAACCGCTTTTATTTTACCTTTGGTGTCAACTATTAACCCGCCAATTTCATCAAGATTTTGTGATGGATCTATTATTCTTGCATTTATAAAATATTTATCTTTCATTATTTACAATATAATTTTAAACAAGCCATTCTAACTGCTACACCTAGTTCAACCTGTTCTTTAACCAGACTTACATTAATATCGTCTGCAAGTTTTGTATCTATTTCAACTCCTCTGTTCATTGGACCCGGGTGCATGATTAAAGCATCTTTTTTTGCAATTTTTAATTTATCTGGAGTTAACCCGAAATACTCATAGTACTCTCTTTTTGAAGGCAAAAAGGAGCCGGTCATTCTCTCATTTTGTAATCTAAGCATCATGACAATGTCACATGATGCTAATCCTTCTTTCATATTTGTAAAACTTTTAACACCCAATTTATTAATAGATGTCGGCATTAAAGTTTTGGGAGCAACGACATTTACTTCTGCACCCAACATATTAAGCAAATATATATTTGATCTTGCTACACGAGAGTGAAGTATATCTCCGCAAATTGCGATTTTTAATCCCTCAATTTTTCCTTTTCTATTAATTATTGTTAATGCATCTAAAAGTGCTTGGGTAGGATGCTCCCTTAAACCGTCCCCAGCATTAATTACTGTGCAATTAACTTTTTGAGATAAAAGGTTTGGAGCACCAGAGTCCTGATGCCTTACTACTATTATATCAGGATGCATCGCGTTAAGAGACATCGCGGTATCTAATATAGTTTCGCCTTTTTTTAATGAAGAATTTCCGACATTCATTGTCATTACATCAGCACCCAGTCTTTTGCCTGCCAATTCAAATGAACTTTGTGTTCTTGTAGAAGGTTCAAAAAATAAATTAATTTGAGTTTTACCCCTTAGTAAATCTAGTTTTTTAGATGCACTTCTATTTAATTTTATGAAATTTTTTGCTTCATTTAATATAAGATTTGCCTCTAATATTGATAGATTTTGTATTCCTAAAAGATGTTTTTGGATTTTTTTAACAGCTGAAAATTTTTTAATTACCGCCATTAAAATTAACTCTATAGGCCTTTTGTGCCATCATAGCAAGTTATTTTCTTCTTAAATAATCAATAGCCCCTTGCAATATAAAAGATGCAGCATTTTGGTCTAATTTCTCAACTCTTTTTGATACATTTATGTCTAAATTACTTGATAAATTGAAAGCACCCTCGCTTGATAGCCTTTCGTCCCACATAGAGATAGGTATTGAAACATTATTTGATACATATTTTGCAAAATCCATTGCTGATTGAGACGATGAACCTCTCGAACCATCCATATTAATTGGGTTCCCAATGATGACTCCCTTTATATTATTCTCAATAATTATCCCTTTAATTTCGTTGATAAAATTAGAATTATTTTTTTTAACAATTGTTTTCAAAGGCGTTGAAACAAGTTTATCTTCATCTGATATTGCCAAACCAATGCGATTTTTACCTGGGTCAATGCCTAATAACCTGGATTTTATTCCTATTGATTTCTTAAAATCTTCAATATCTATCATGAATATGTTATATTTTACTTCACTTTCAATTCAAACTAAAACATAGTTTATAAATGTCTATAGATAAAAACCAAGTTAAAAAAGTTGCAAAACTGTCCAGGATTTCTCTTGATGATAGTAAATTAGACTCTTTATCTAAAGATTTAGACTCAATATTAAATTTTGTAAAAGAATTAAATAAAGTAGATACAAATAAAATTAAACCCTTAAGTTCAATTGTCGATAAAAAACTTGAGCCTAGGGTTGATAAAATTAATGATGGTCAAATAAAGAAAGAAATATTAAAAAACTCTCCTGATAAAAATGAGGACTTTTTTATTGTTCCGAAAGTAGTTGAATAAATATGTCAGATTTTAACAAAAAATCGTTATCCGAATTTGTAAATTTAATTAAATCAAAAAAAACTTCTTCTCTTGAAATAACAAATCATTTTATTAACAATATTAAACAGAGTAAAAAATTAAATAGTTTTATCACAACCTGTTTTGACCAAGCTATAAAAAGTGCTAAAGAATTCGATTCCAAAAAAAACTCTAGCGGTTTACTTGCGGGGGTACCATTGGCAATAAAAGATCTTTTTTGTACAAAAAATATCAGAACTACAGCTGGCAGCAAAATATTAGAAAATTTTATTCCGACATATGAGTCTACAGTTACTAATAACTTATGGTCTGAAGGAGCAATCTTACTTGGCAAACTTAACTGTGATGAATTTGCAATGGGTTCATCAAATGAAACTAGTTACTTTGGAAATACTATTAATCCAGTTGGAAAAGATTTGGTACCCGGGGGATCTTCTGGAGGATCCGCAAGTGCTTTAGCAGCAAACCTTACCCCCGCAACAATAGGAACAGACACCGGGGGATCAATCAGGCAACCGGCTTCATTTACTGGAACTGTAGGATTAAAACCTACTTATGGACTATGTTCCAGATGGGGAATAGTTGCTTTCGCTTCATCTTTAGATCAAGCAGGACCAATGACAAAAAATGTTGAAGACTGTGCGTTACTTTTAGAAGCTATGTCAGGTTATGATGAAAAAGATTCAACCTCTATAAACAAAAAAAAAGAAAATTATTCAACAAATTTAAATGAAAAGATAAAAGGATTAAAAATTGGAATACCTAAAGAATATAGAATAGAAAATATGCCACAAGAAATAGATAATCTTTGGAAAAAAGGAATAGATATTTTAAAAAAATCTGGAGCTAAGATTGTTGATATTTCTCTTCCCCATACAAAATACGCTTTACCAACGTATTATATAGTTGCTCCTGCAGAAGCATCATCTAATTTGGCGCGTTACGATGGCGTTAAGTACGGATACAGATCCAAAAAAGGCAAAAATCTAATAGAAATGTATGAAAATACGCGAGGAGAAGGTTTTGGCGACGAAGTAAAAAGAAGAGTTCTTATTGGAACATATGTTTTGTCATCAGGATACTATGATGCTTACTATCTAAAAGCGCAAAGAGTAAGACAATTAATTAAAAATGATTTTGATCAATGTTTCAAAGAAGTAGATGCTATTTTGACCCCATCGACACCAAGCTCTGCATTTAAAATCGGAGAAAAAACTAATGATCCAATATCTATGTACTTAAACGATATATTTACAGTTCCAGTTAATTTGGCTGGAATACCAGCTATTTCAATACCAGCCGGACATGACAAAAAAGGATATCCGCTAGGACTTCAATTAATATCAAGAGCTTTAAACGAACAAAAAATTTTAAATATTGCTTTAGCAATGGAAAAAAACATTTCATTTAAACAATCTTTAGATAGATGGTGGGAATAATTTATGGAACAAGAGAAATTTGATTATTACATAAAAACAGAGAAAAATAGTTGGGAAGTAGTGATAGGACTTGAAGTTCACGCTCAAGTTATTTCAAACTCTAAACTGTTTTCAGGATCATCTACAAAGTTTGGATCAGAACCAAATACTCAAGTCAGTTTAGTGGATTCAGCTTTCCCTGGAATGCTACCGGTTATAAATCAATTTTGTATAGAACAAGCTGTTAAAACCGGTTTAGGTTTAAATGCTAAAATTAATTTGCTCTCCATATTTGATAGAAAAAATTATTTTTATGCAGATTTACCTGCTGGGTATCAGATATCTCAGTACAAAAATCCAATTGTAGGAGAAGGAGAAGTTACTCTTGATATGCCTTATGGAAGTAAAAAAATTGGTATTGAAAGATTACATTTAGAGCAAGATGCAGGAAAAAGTATTCATGATTTAAGCCCAGATAATACTTTTGTTGACCTTAATAGATCAGGCGTGGCCTTAATGGAAATTGTTAGCAAACCCGATTTAAGATCTCCAAGTGAAGTAAATTCCTATGTTAAAAAGCTGAGAACAATAATGCGTTATCTTGGTACTTGCGATGGCAATATGCAAGAGGGCTCTTTAAGAGCTGACGTAAACGTTTCAGTAAGAAAAAAAGGTGAAACAAAATTTGGAACAAGATGTGAAATAAAAAATGTTAATTCGATTAAATTTATGGAAATGGCAATTGACTCCGAAGCAAGGAGACAAATTGAACTGCTCGAGTCTGGTAAATCCATAGAACAAGAAACCAGACTTTTTGATACAAAAAAGAATTTAACTAGATCAATGAGATCAAAAGAAGAAGCGCATGATTACAGGTATTTTCCTGATCCGGACTTATTACCTTTACAAATTAACCAAAGCTTTATTGATAATATAAAAAACAATTTACCCGAACTACCCGATCAAAAAAAAAATAGGTTTATTAAAAAATTTAATCTTTCACCTTTTGAAGCAAATGTTTTAGTTTCAGATCTTGATATTTCTAAATATTTTGAAGATGTTATAAAAAACTCAGACATTAAACTTGCTAAAAATTGGGTAATAGTTGAACTTTTTGCAGTTTTAAATAAAAAAAATATAGATATATCTAATTCACCTGTATCACCACAAAATCTTGCATTATTGATTAACACTATTAGTTCAGGTGAAATTTCAGGAAAAATAGCTAAGAAAGTTTTTGAAATAATGGTTGAAACTGGAGATGATCCAACCAAAATAATAAAAGAGAAAGGCTTAAAACAACAAAGCGATCCTAAAGAATTGGAAAAAACTATTATTAAAGTTTTAGAGAATAATTTAGATAAAGTCTCAGAGTACAAATCTGGTAAGGAAAAACTTTATGGTTTTTTTGTTGGTGAAATCATGAAAGCAACATCTGGAAAAGGCAACCCAAAAATAATCAATGATATTTTAAAAGAAAAATTAAAAAAATGATTAAAAGCATCAAAATTAACGAACAATTGGAAAAATACATTTCTGATCATAGCTACGATTTACACCCCATACAAAAAGAAATAATTAATCACAATAAAAAATTGGGGGAAATTAAAAAAATGCAAATTTCAATTTCTCAATCCTACTTTTTTCAATTTTTTATTAAGACAAATAATATTAAAAATATTTTAGAAATTGGAACATTCACAGGATATAGCGCTTTATCTATGGCTCTTGCTATACCAAAAGATGGAAATATAACATGTCTAGATATAAATAAAAAAACTTCAGAAATCGCTAAAAATTTTTTTAAAAAAGCTAATCTACATAAAAAAATAAAAATTATACTAGGCCCCGCGATTACTACTCTTAAAAAATTTCAAAACCAAAAAATTTTTTTTGATATGATTTTCATCGATGCAGACAAAGAAAATTATAAAAACTATTTTAACTCATCTGTTGAACTTATAAAAAGGAATGGTTTCATTTTTATAGACAATGTTTTATGGAAGGGCGATGTAATTAATCCTAGCAAAAATGACAAATTAACCAACATAATAAGAGAATTTAATTCTTTAATTAAGAATGATGATAGGATAGAAAAAACTATTTTACCTTTAGGTGACGGGATTACAATTTGTAGGAAAGTTTAATGTTTCATGTTTTTGGATTTTATAAATTTAAAAGATTAACAGATTTAAAAAAAATTAAAAAATCTTTTGATAAAAAATTAATCAAAAATCACGTTAGAGGTACAATAATTTTTTCAAGAGAGGGAATCAATGGCACAATTTCAGGAAAAAAAATTAATCTTGAAAAGATTACAAATTATTTAAAAAAAGCTTTTAAAATTAAAAAGTTCGATTCAGAAAATAATTCAATTAGTAAATTTCAACCTTTTCACAAAGGAAAAATAAAAATTAAAAAAGAAGTCGTACCAATGGGGATCCACGTTAAACAATTCCAAAAATATAATAATTCAATTGAACCAGAAATGTGGAATTCTCTAATAACGCAAAAAGATATTAGGTTAATAGATGCAAGAAAGTCTTTTGAATTTAATGTTGGAACCTTCAGTGGTGCAGAGAATTCTAGAGTAGATAATTTTAGGGATTTTCCCAAATATTTAAAAAAATTTAATAAGAAAGACAAGATTGCAATGTTCTGTACTGGAGGAATAAGGTGTGAAAAAGCCTCTATTTATTTAAAAAGTAAAGGTTTTAAAAATGTTTTTCAATTAAAGGGAGGAATATTAAATTATTTAAAAAAAATTAATAAAAAAGAAAGTTTGTGGATAGGTGAGTGCTACGTTTTTGACAATAGAGTATCCCTTATACATAAACTAAAAATTGGTACTTACTCAATGTGTAGCGGATGTAGAAAGCCAGTATCTGTAATCGAAAAAAAGTCAAAAAAATATATTGAAGGAATTTCTTGTCCTAAATGCCATGATTATTTAACACCTTCACAGAAAAAAAGATTTGCTATGAGACAAAATCAAATTTTAAATGCAAAAAAAATGGGAAAAAAATATATTTTTGTAAAAGAGTTTTATTGAGGTTAAATTGATACAAAAATTAAATCTTACCTCTACACCTATATTAAAATTACTAACTCGAATTGCTATTCCATCTATGACTGGCAGTTTATTCCAAACTTTATTTAATTTAGTTGATACTTTTTATGCTGGCAAAATATCAGCAGAAGCTTTAGCGGCCTTAGCTAAAGCGTTCCCATTATATTTTATTATAATATCAGCCGGTATAGGTATAGTAGCTGGTTGTAATTCACTAATAGCAAATTCACTTGGATCAAATAATAAAGTTGCTGCATCTATTTATTCATATCACTCTATAATTTATGCTTTTTTTCTCTCAATATTTATAACTTTCGTAGGTATTTTTTTTTCACATGATATTTTAAAATTGATGGGAAGCACTCAAGAGAGCACAGCTTTATCAAAAGAATATACAGATATTATATTCCTTGGCACGATAATATTTTTACTTTTAACCTCATTTAACTCAGTTTTATATGCTCAGGGTGATACAAAAACCTACAGAAATGTTTTAATTGTAGGTGTAATTTTTAATATTCTACTAAATCCTATTTTTATTTTTGGTTTATTTTTTATACCCGCTTTTGGTATTGGGGGTTTAGCATTATCCACAATATTAATTCAATTCATTGCATGTATTTACTTATATTTTAAGGTAAATAAAACTGAATTAAAAATAATTCTAAATATTTCAAATTTTATTATAAGGAAAAACTTTTTATTTAATATTTTTAACCAAAGTATGCCAATTACTATGGCTCTTTTCTTGGTTGCAGGCGGTAGCTATATATTATTATCTTTTCTAAGTATTTTTGGAGATATGGCTATTGCTGGTTATGGTGCAGCTGTAAGATTTGAACATCTATTTTCTTTACCTGTCATTGGATTAAATACAGCTGTGATTTCTATAGCGGGCCAAAATTTTGGAGCCAAAAGATTTGACCGAATTAAAGAAGTTTATTCTAAGGCTGTATTTATAGGAGTGCTAATTATGTGCTTTTCAGGAATAATAATTTTTCTTTTGTCAGAAGCCATAATCGGTATTTTTTCAAATGATTTAGAAGTTATTAAATTTGGATCAACTTACTTAAAAATTGCTGCATTTATAGGTCCAATTTATCCAGTTTTTTTTATTTCACATGCTTTATTTACCGCTCTAAAGAAAACTTTTTTAATATTTTATTCAAACCTTTTTCGAATGATTATTTTTCCACTAATAATAGTTTGGTTTATATTAAATATAATGGATGGTTATTATAATGAAATCTTTTACGGATTGTTAATTATGAACTGGGTTTTTGGATTTATTATGCTTGGTATTGCCAGAGCTTTAATGATTAAAACTTTTAATGAGGATAAAAAAGTTTTCTTTATATTTTAAAAAATGCTATATAAATCTTGTATTGGTGAGGTGGGTGAGCGGTTTAAACCAGAAGTTTGCTAAATTTCCGTAGGTGTAACAATCTACCGTGGGTTCGAATCCCACCCTCACCGCCATTATTGTTTAAAATATTTCTCTAATCGTACAGGCTTTTCTGACAGCATATATTTGTATACATTCGCATTTTCTAAAACTCTTTGAACGTAATTTCTTGTTTCTTTGAATTTTATTAATTCTATCCAATTAACATAATCAATTTTATTTTTGCTTGGATCACCATTAATTTTTCTCCAATACTTTACTCTTTTGGGTCCAGCATTATATGCTGCAATTGCAAATGGATATACTTCTCTATACTCATTCAGTAAAGAATTAAAATAAAAAGTTCCCAACTTAATATTGTATTCTGGGTCAGAGGTTAATCTGCTTTTGCTGTAATTTACTTTCATTTGTTTAGAGACAAGTTTGGCAGTATATGTCATTAATTGCATCATTCCTTTGGCGCCTGCGTAACTATTTGCCTTTGGATCAAATTCACTTTCTTGTCTAGTTATAGCCAGTATAATTTCTTGTGATGGCATCATCTTACCATTTATTTCAAACGGGGTCTTTATTATAGGATAGTTAAACTTATTGTAAAATCTTTTTTGATATGATGCTTTTTTTGAAATTTGAATCGCATAATCATATCTACCAACTTCTGTTGCAAGTTTAGCAGCTAAAACTTCGCTACCTTTTTCTATATTTAAATCAGCCAAATGTTTCAAAATATCTTTGCTTAATTTCGTTTTATTAAGTTCTTTAAGAAGTTTAACATGTTTTACTAGCGGATTATTGTTGAAAACTTTCTCGTAATCATTTGAAAATTTTGTATCATCTTTTAAATTAAATTCACCATTAGGATTAATTTTTTGATAAGACAATTGTCCATAGAAAGTTGTTAAATATTTTGATCCCTCCGTATAATATTTTTTCGACAATTTCTCATTACCCATTTTTTCATAGGTATTACCTAGCCAGTAAGCACCTCTAGCTAAACTAATTGGATATCCTACTTTCTTATAAAAATTTTCAAAGTGTTTTAAAGCAGAACTATTATCATTTAAAAAGCTTAAAGCTATCCAACCAGACATCCATTCTGCTTCTGCATATCCAGGCCCCTCAATCTCACTTTCTTTATTTAAATAATGATTTTTTGCTACATCATAAGCTAATTTATATTTTCTTTTATATATTAAAGCTCTAGATATAGATTGTTTTTCCTTCCACCATAAATCTGCACGCACTAATGACTCATTATCCTTCGGAGCATTATTTATTATCTCCATCGAAGACTCTACTCTACCTCTTCTTCTTCTCCATTTTAGTCTGTCATACCTTAAACCAATATCTGACTTAAATTTTTGAGGAACTTCTGCAATAGCTTTATCAACTCCATATGAGTTGCTCATTAATATTTGTCTAGCATTGTACAAACTCCTATGATCTTTAGGTAGATATCTTAAAATTCTTTTTAAATCCCAGTATTTGTACTCCCACGATAAATATTCTGCTCTGTTTATATGATCGGTAGTATTTAATATTTTTTTGTACTTCCTGTTTAAATATCGTAAATCCTTTGAACTAAGCGATGCTGTAATCCAACCCTCCTTAATAAGCTTAGATCCTACTTCAACCTTTCCTTTTATAATAAAAGCTTCTCCAAGTTTAATTTTTCCAAAACCGCTTAATGGAGGAACGGAGTCAAACCATCCAATTACGGTGCTAGGGGAGGTACTATTTAAATTGATTTTATGTTCTGAAAGATATCTTAATCTGTTAATTCTTGGATAATTCTTATTTGACTCAATAAACTTTGTATAATCGTTAAAAGAAGCAACATTTCTTTTTTCTTTTAAATGTAACCATGTTACAAGATTCCTAAAATCTTTATCCTTTACTCTATTTGAAGTTTTAATTGCAGCTTTCCATTGTTTTTGCTTTATTAAAGAGAAAACTTCCTTAGCAATAGCAAAATCTCTTTGTGATAAAACTTCAGATTTATTAATTTGTTTTGGCTCTTCTTTAGTGAAGGTTATTGGTTTTTTTAATTGGCAACAAAAAACTACTCACCTTTTTTGCCTCCAAAGATTTTATAATTTTATTGGGTTCTTTTTTTTCAGGTTTGGCTATTTTACTTTTTAATAAAGCAGGTTTATTTTGGGGCAATATCACGCTTTTGCTTATTTTTTTTGTTTTTACTATGAAAGGTTTTTTTTGAGGCAAAATACTACGAGTTTCAAAATTTGAAAAATTTAGCATTCTTTTTGGTTTAGGCTTGGGCAATATTTTGTCTAAATTGTCAGCATACAGTGGCTTTACAAAGTTTGTTAACAATAAAAAAACTAGACTAATTAAAAGTTTAAGCATAAAATTTAACGATTAAGAATAATTGCTTTTAACTTTATAGATAATTATGTTCAAAGGTTCAATCGTTGCTTTAATTACCCCGTTTAAAAATAATAAAATGGATGAGGATAAGTATATATCGCTCATTCATCACCACATTAAAAACGGTACTAAAGGAGTTGTTCCAGCGGGAACAACGGGCGAGTCCCCAACACTGAATCATGATGAACATAAAAAAGTAATCGAAATAGCAGTTAATGAATGCAAAGGAAAAATACCTGTAATTGCAGGCACAGGATCAAATTCAACAGATGAGGCTTTAGAATTATCCAAACACGCTGAAAAAAGTGGAGCCGATGGTTTATTGATAGTAACACCTTATTATAACAAACCAACTCAGGAAGGTCTTTATCAACATTATAAATTTATTAATGATAATGTCGGTATACCAATAATCATTTATAATATTCCACCTAGATCAGTAGTGGATATGTCAGTAGACACAATGGCAAGACTTTTTGAACTTAAAAACATTGCAGGTGTAAAAGATGCAACTGCGGATTTGAATAGGGTCGATCAACAATTAAAAAAAATGGGTCCAGATTTTATTCAGTTATCAGGTGAGGATGCCACAGCTTTAGAATTTAATAAACGAGGTGGCGTCGGTTGTATTTCTGTAACAGCAAATGTTGCTACAAAACTCTGTTCAGAATTTCAAGAAACTTCTTTATTAAAAAATGATAGTAAAGCAATAGAAAAAGCAAAAAATTTGAATAATAAATTAATGCCTTTGCATAAAGCTCTATTCATAGAGAGTAATCCTAGCCCGGTTAAATATGCAGCAAGTTTGCTGAATCTCTCTTCAGAGGATGTAAGATTACCATTAGTTAGATTGACTCAAAAAACTAAAGATGAGGTAAAAAAAGCTTTAAAGTTTGCAGACCTCCTTTAATGAAGGTAAATAAAAATACTGGTATAAAGATTGTTTGTAACAACAGGAAAGCAAGATTTAATTATTTTTTTTTGGAAAAAATAGAAGCTGGTATAGTTTTAAAAGGATCAGAAGTAAAATCTTTAAGAGACGGTAAAGGCAATATAAACGACGCATATGCAGCGGATAATTTAGGTGAAATTTTTTTAATAAATTCATTTATACCTCTTTATAAACAATCCAGTTATAACAATCATAACCCTAGAGACATGAGAAAACTTTTACTCAAAAGGAGAGAGGTTAATAAAGTTATTGGAAAAATAAATAGAGATGGTTTAACTATTGTACCGACAAAAATATACTTTAAAAAAGGAAAAGCTAAAGTTGAGATAGCCATATCAAAAGGTAAAAAATTATTTGATAAGAGAAATACTAAGAAAAAAAGAGACTGGGAAAGAGAGCAAGCTCGAATTTTAAGCAAAAATAAATAAATATGATTTTTATAGGTATTGGATCTAATTTATCATCAAGTTATGGTAACCGTATCAAAAATATTAATTTAGCAATATCTTTTATACAAAATAATGGGATTAAATTGGTAAAAAAATCTAGTTTTTATGAAACCTTTTCTCAGCCAAACAAAAATGACCCAAAATTTATAAATGTAGTAATTTCAGTAGAAAGTAATTTATCACCATTAGATTTATTAAAAATTTTTATATCTATTGAAAAAAAACTAGGTAGAGAAAGAGATAAAAGAAATTCACCAAGAACATGCGATATAGACATTATTGATTATAAAAAAAAAGTTCAATATTTTAAAAATGAAGAACTTGAATTGATTTTGCCTCATAAAAGAATGCATGATAGAAATTTTGTATTATTTCCGCTTAAAGAAATTGCTTCAAATTGGACGCATCCAGAAACAAAAAAAAACATAGATTTTTTGATTAATAAAGTTAAATTCCAAAATAATCAGATTACAAAATTGTCCGATAATGATATAAATGAATATGTTAAATAATGAGGAATTAATAAAAAAAGTAAAACTTTATAACAGATTTTTTGATCCAATATCACTTACAAAAGCTTACAATTTTGCTTTGAATGCACATAAAAACCAAAAACGAGATGCCGGTGAACCATACATAATTCATCCGGTTGCTGTTGCCGATATATTGACAGAACTTAAACTTGATAGCGCAACTATTACAACAGGGTTATTACATGACACCATAGAAGATACAAAAGTCACCTACGATTCTGTTAAAAAAGAATTTGGAAAAGAAGTTGCCGATTTAGTAGATGGTGTTACTAAAATATCTGCGCTGGAGGAACAAGCTATTGATAACTCAAAAGCTGAAAACTTAAGAAAGTTAATTTTAGCTACTTCAAAGGATATTAGAGTTTTATTAGTCAAGCTTGCAGATAGACTTCACAACATGAGAACAATTGAAACAGCAAAAGATGAAGAAAAAAGAATAAGAAAAGCCAAAGAAACCATGGAAATTTATGCTCCTTTAGCAGATCGAATGGGAATGAACAGAATAAGGGATGAGCTTGAAGATTTATCTTTTTCAATTTTAAATCGTGAAGCTAGAAATTTAATTTTAAAAAGATTATCCTTGATTAAAAGTAAAAAAGAAGACTCTTTTAATAAAATTTCTAATGAACTTAACACTCTTTTAAAATCATACGATATTACAGCCCAAATAACAGGTAGAGAAAAAACTCCTTTTTCGATATGGAGAAAGATGCAGTCAAAAAGAATATCTTTAGAACAGCTAACAGATGTTGTAGGCTTCAGAGTAATTGTTAATCATCTAGAGGATTGTTATAAAACTTTAGGAATTTTCCATAGTAAATATTCTGCGATACCCGGCAAATTTAAGGATTATATTTCAACACCTAAAATCAACCAATATAAATCAATACATACATCAATAATCGGCCCAATGAAAAAAAGAATTGAAATTCAAATAAGAACTAAGCCCATGCATGAATTTGCTGAAAGAGGTATTGCGTCTCATTGGAAATACAAATCAAATGAAAAATTTTCTGAACTTTCTTGGAAGGAATATGATTGGTTGAGAGATTTAGTTGAAATTATTGAAAAAGGAGGAAGCCCAGAACATTATTTTGAGTTTACAAAATTACAAATGTTTCAAGACAATGTATTTTGTTTTACACCTAAAGGAGCTGTTATAAAACTTCCTAAAGATGCGACGCCAATTGATTTTGCATATGCAGTACATACAAAAATTGGTGATACCGCAATCAGTTGTGAAATTAATGGAAAAATGTCTGCCCTACAGTCAAAATTAAAAAATGGTGATATGGTAAAAATTATTATTTCAAAAAAAATTTCACCTTCACTTCATTGGCTTTCATCTAGCAAAACTGGTAAGGCAAGGGCTTCCATACGAAGACACTGGCAGGGAAAATTGATGAAAAATGAAAATAAAGAAAAAGAGTATACCTCCACGCTATCTATAGATCTACCCCATAAACCCGGTATTCTTGGCAAAGTAAGCACGCTTATTGGATTAAATGAGGCAAATATAATTAATGTTGAGCTTAAAAAAAGAGAAGACAAGTATTTAAAATTTTTATTTGATATTAAAATTAAAGATTTAAAAAACTTCACAAACTTGATAAGTCAGTTAAAACAAGAAAACTTAAAATTTGAAGTAATTCGAAATAAAAAGAAAAAGTATGCTTTCATACAAAGATTCATTAAAAATTTTAAAAGAAACTGATGCTCTAATTGAGGGTCATTTTGTTTTATCTTCCGGTCTCCACAGCGAAACTTATATTCAATGCGCTAAGCTTTTAAGTAAGCCTAATAAAGCAAAAATCATATGTAATTCCCTCGCTAACAAAATTAAAGAAAATTTTGGTAAAATTGACATTATCTTATCGCCAGCTATCGGAGGTATAGTTATTGGATATGAAATAGGAAAAATATTAAATGTAGAAACAATTTTTGCAGAAAGATCAGAAGGCATATTTGTTCTACGAAGAGGATTTCAAATTAAAAAAAATCAAAAAGTATTAATAGTAGAAGATGTTATCACTACTGGTAAATCTAGTCTAGAATGCTCAAATATCGTTACCCAGGCTAATGGTGATATTTTAGGATACGCATGTATAATTGACAGATCTAATGGAAAAAGCAAAATACAAAATAAAATTGTTTCCCAGATACAATTAGAAATTCCCACATTCAACAAGGAAAATTTACCAAAACATTTGCAAAATATAAAAGCTATAAAGCCCGGAAGTAGAAATTTATAATGAAACTACGGAGACTAGGTGTAAATATTGACCATGTTGCAACAGTTAGAAATGCGAGAGGAGAGAGTTACCCAAGCCCTTTACGTGCAGCAATCTTAGCACAAAAATATGGAGCCGACTCTATCACAATTCATTTAAGAGAGGACAGAAGACATATAAGAGAATATGATCTTAAATCTATTAAAAAAAAATTAAAAATTCCCCTTAATTTAGAAATTGCACCTACTAAAGAAATGTTAAAAATTTCAATACAATATAAACCTAATTATGTCTGTATAGTTCCTGAAAAAAGAAAAGAAATTACAACGGAAGGAGGCCTGAATCTTAAAAAAAATAAAAGTTTAATTAAAGATATTATAGAAAAATTAAAAAGAAATAAAATAAGAACAAGTCTATTTATAGAACCCAATATTAATGATATTAGAATTTCTAAAGAAATTAATGCTGATTGTATAGAGCTGCATACTGGAAAAATATGCAATTTAATAAATAGAAAAAAAAACATTAATAGCGAACTAAAAAGAATAAAAAACTCTGTTAATTTTGCTCACAACTTAGGTCTTGAGGTTCACGCTGGTCATGGTATCACTTTTAATTCAGGAAAAATCTTATCAAAAATTAAAGGAATTGAGGAATTTAATATTGGACATTTTATAATTGGAGAATCTATTTTTATTGGTATAAAGAATTCTATTAAAAAATTTAAAAAAATAATAAAAAAATGAACATTTATGGTTTGGGAACAGACATTGTCAACGTTAATAGAATAAAAAGTATTTTAAAAAAAAATAATCAATCTTTTAAAAAGAAAATTTATACAAACTTTGAAATTAATGTGTGTGAAAAAAGAAAAAATAAAATTGAGTGTTTGGCAAAGAGATTTGCTGCAAAAGAAGCACTTTTTAAGGCCGTCGGTCTTAAAAATAAACTGAATTTTAAAGACGTAGAAATCAGAAACAACACGTCTGGAACTCCACAATTTACAATAAGAGGAGCATCTTTAATTAATATAAAAAAACTTTTTAAAAATAAAAAGTATAAAATTCACCTATCTTTATCCGACGATAATCCCTGGGCTGTCGCTTCTGTAATTATTTTTGTAAACTAAATATATGAGAAAAATTTATGATAATTTAAAAACTCTTATAATAGCTTTAATAATAGCTATCGTGATTAGATCTTTTTTTTTTCAACCATTTTATATTCCCTCATCGTCGATGGAACCAAACTTATTAGTAGGAGACAGAATATTTGTTTCTAAATATTCTTATGGATTTAGTAAACATTCATTCCCATTTAGTCCTCCAATTTTTAAAAATAGAATATTTAATAAAACACCTCAATATGGTGATTTAATTGTATTTAAGACACCCTCTGATAATAGAACAGATTATATAAAGAGACTTGTTGGATTACCTGGAGACGAAATTCAATTAAAAGATGGAAATTTATTTATTAATAAAAAAAAAATAATTAAAAGCGAGAGCATTAATAAAAATTCTCCATCACAACAGCAAAAAATTATGTGTGGAAATGCTCTTAGCGAAGTAACTTTTTTTAAAGAAAAAATAAACGATAAAAAAGAATATAATATAGTATACAATAAAGTCGGAAGCATGATAAATTCAGATATTTATAATGTTCCACAAAATCATTATTTTTTATTAGGAGACAATAGAGATTGTTCAAGAGATAGCAGATTTTTATCAAGCGTAGGATATGTTCATGAAAATAATTTAGTAGGAAAGGCTCAAATAGTATTCTTTTCAAATAATACAAAAAAGGGAAGCGTATTAAAGTTTTGGAATTGGGGAAATTCTTTAAGAAAAGATAGATTTTTTAAAAGATTAAAATGAATATTAATTTGAAATCAATTGAGAAAAATTTAGGTGTAAACTTTAAAAATAAAAATTTACTCAACAAAAGTTTGATACATAAAAGTTTTGATAAAATTAATAATAATGAAAAACTAGAATTTTTGGGAGACAGGGTCATCGGGCTAATAATATCAAAAAAATTACTATCTCTTTATCCAGATGAAGAAGAAGGTATTATAGATAAAAAATTTGCTTCATTAGTTAATAAAAAAACTTGTGCTCAAATAGCGCTTCAACTGAATTTAAAAAAATATATTAAGACCGGTAATTCTTACAAAGTATTAAAATCAACAGATGAAAAAATCTTAAGCGATACTTGCGAAGCTTTGATCGGAGCTCTTTATTTAGATCAAGGTATTAACTCTGCAGAAAAATTTATTCTCAAAGTTTGGAGCGTATTCATAAAAGACTCAAAAATTACTAAAATTGACTCTAAAACTAAATTACAAGAATACTCTTTAAAAAAATATAAAAAATTACCAGTTTATACAATTACCAAAAAAGTTGGACCAAACCATAATCCAATCTTTAAAGCTTTAGTTAATATACCACAATCAAAAAAATATCCAGGTTTTGGTAAGTCTAAAAAAATCGCTGAACAGAATGCGGCTTTTGAATTAATCAAGGATTTAGATTTAAATTAAATATGAACTGGCAAGATGAAGGTTATATTGTTTCAAAAAAAAAATTTAGAGAGAATGCAATAATTTTAGATGTTTTTACAAAAGATTTTGGAAAAGTAAGTGGCATTGTTTATGGAGGAACTTCTAGAAAAATAAAAAATTATCTTCAACTTGCTAATAAAATATATGTTTTTTTTAACTCTAAAAGTGAAAATAGACTGGGTTATTTTAAAACTGAACTTATTGAAGCAATAGCACCAAAGTATTTTGATGATTCCAAAAAGACTATTTGTTTAAACTCTGTATCATCAATAATAAAAATATTATTACCGGAAAATGAAGTACAAAAAAAAATTTATCAATCGCTTGATATTTTTTTAAAAAACCTACCTCAAAAGAATTGGCCGCTTCATTATTTATATTGGGAAATAAACCTAATTCATGATTTAGGTTATGGATTTAATGTAGCAAATGTTCAAACCAAGAATGCCAATTTAAACAAGGTTTTTACTGTAAAGGTAGATAATGTTGAATATAAAATACCAGGTTTTATAATTTTAAAGAATTATGAAAGTGTAAATTCAAGAGATATTTATGATGGGTTAAGTTTTTCAAGAAACTTAATGGAGAATAAATTTTTTATTCCAAATAATTTAAAATTTCCTTATTCAAGAAAACTTCTAGAAAAAAAAATTTTATAAATCTTTTTTGATTTTACTAGCTAAATTAAGTGCAAAATAAGTTACAATTGCAGAAGCTCCGGATCTTTTAAATGACATCATGCTTTCAATTACCGCATCATCGTTAATAATCCCTTTATTTATAGAATTAATAATCATCGAGTATTCACCTGAAACTTGGTAAGCAAAAACTGGAATATTAAAATTTTGTTTAATTTTTTGAATAACATCTAAATACGGAAGACCAGGTTTCACCATTACGAAGTCTGCTCCTTCTTTAATATCTAAAGCCACTTCTCTTATTGCTTCATTAGAATTCCTATAATCCATTTGATAACTTTTTTTATCTCCTTTTAATTTTTTTCTAGAACCAATAGCATCTCTAAATGGACCATAAAAATTTGAAGCATATTTGGAAGAATAAGATAAAATTTGAACATTTTTGAAATTATTTTTATCTAAGGTTTTCCGAATTACTCCAACCCTTCCATCCATCATATCAGAAGGAGCAATTATATCGCTCCCCATACTTGCTTGAAGTAAAGATTGTTTTGATAAAATCTCAATAGTTTCATCATTTAAAATTTCATTTTTTTTTAATAATCCATCGTGGCCGTGGCTTGTGTATGGATCAAGCGCTACATCTGTCATTACACCAATATCTGGATAATTTTTTTTAATTTTTTTTATAGCTTTACAAACAAGGTTGTTTTCATTTAAAGCTTCTGAACCATTAAAATTTTTTTTCTTACTAGAAGTATGTGGAAAAATAGCAACTAAGGGAATCCCTAACTTACTAGCTTTATTTACAACTCGATTCAACTGATCAATAGAATATCTCGATATATTCGGCATACTCTTTATTGGTTCAATTTTACTTTTACCTTCTGTTATAAAAATTGGTAATATAAGATCATTTACTGTTAAATTGTTTTCTTCTACTAATCGTCTAGTCCAACTATACTTGCGATTCCTTCTCAATCTTAATTCTGGATATTTACTTAAAACCTTCATTTTTTAATCCTTTTAACTTTTTTTAATGCGACAAATATAATATTATAAAAATAAATAAATTGTAATAACTATACATTATGTCCAATTCAAACATGTTTGAAGATTTCTATCAAGTCCCTGATTTAAAATTTGATATTAATAAATTGAAACAAGAACTAGAAAAAATTTTAAAAAAATCTAAATATCAAACCTTGGGCATCACAAATTTTCATGCTATTCCGATGAATAGAATTCCTGGAGACGAGAGTTCAATACAAGGACATAACGTAAGAGGTGTTTATTGGACGAAGCCTGATGAAACGGGAAAAGAAGTTAAAAGAGACAAGCCAATAGATGAGACAAAATATACTGAAATTGTAAGCGACTTTAAAAATACTTATTTTGAAGAAGTTTATAAAACGCTAAGAAAAAAATTTAAATTAGGTAGAGTCAGATTATTATTAAAAGAACCGAGATCAACACTTAGTTGGCACAAAGATCCTGAACCAAGATTGCATATTCCTATAATTACAAATCCCGGATGTAAAATGGTGATAGAAGATGTTGCAAAACATATGCCCGCAGATGGAAAAGTTTGGATTACAAACAATACAAGATATCATAACTTCTTTAATGGTGGTGAACAAAATAGAATTCATATTGTTGCCTGCATGCTGGAAGATAGATTTAACTAATTGAAATTGTTATTTAAAAAAATATCATTAGCTTCAGATCACGCTGGTTTTAAATTAAAAGAAAATATAAAAAAAAGTTTAAAAAAAAAGAGAATTACTGTTATAGACTTAGGCCCCAAAACAGACAGCTCAGTCGACTACCCAGACTTTGCTAAGAAAGTAGCTAGAAGCGTAGCATCTAAAAAAAGTAATATAGGCATTTTAGTTTGTGGATCTGGCACTGGAATGGCTATGTCAGCTAATAAAATCAAAAAAATAAGAGCTGCAGTTTGCTATAATAGGGCCTCAACTAGTTTGTCTAGAAAGCATAATAATGCTAATATACTCGCGCTAGGATCAAGATTTACTAAGAAATCAAATGCTATAAGATTAGTTAATATTTTTCTTAGTACAAAATTCGAAGGTGGCAGACACCTAAGAAGAATTAAAAAAGTATAGAAAGTTTATTTATTATGTCTAAAATTAAGAGTGATATAAACGGAAGTTATCAGGAT
>QCOH01000011.1 GCA_003209895.1 Pelagibacteraceae bacterium AG-430-I06 | reverse complement strand
TATCATCATTACTTGTTATCTGTAATTTCGAAGGTTTAATTAGTGTCTTCCAGTTTTTATCAAAAATTCCTGTGCTCTCCATATTATACTCTCCTTTTTTTTGGTGGTCTTGCTCCATTATGCGGCATTGGTGTTGTGTCTTTAATTGAAACTATTTTAAATCCTCTTGATTGAAGAGCACGTAAAGCTGTTTCACGTCCTGAACCCGGACCTTTTACTTGCACAGATAAAGTTCGTAAACCCTGTTCGTATGCTTTTCCTCCTGCATCGTCTGCTGCAACTTGTGCAGCATATGGAGTAGATTTTCTTGAACCCTTAAAACCTTTTGATCCAGCTGAACACCATGCTATTACATTGCCGTTCTCATCTGCTATAGAAATAATTGTATTGTTGAAAGTAGATTGTACAAAGGCTATTCCAGTAGTGATATTTTTTTTAGCTTTGACTTTTTTTTTAATTTTTGTCTTAACTACTTTATCCTCTTTTTTCGCATCTTCTTGATTTTTTTCTGAATTTTTGTTCATTTTCATTACTTTTTAAGTGGTGTTAATTTTTTACCTGCAATAGCTATTGCCTTTCCTTTTCTTGTACGGGCATTACAATGGGTTCTTTGGCCTCTAACTGGTAATTTTTTTTTATGTCTAGATCCTCTATATGTTGCCAAATCAACTAATCTTTTTATAGACATTGAAACTTCTCTTCTTAAATCACCCTCGACTTTATAATTCTGATCAATGTATTCTCTAATCTTCAAAACTTCTTCGTCAGTTAAAGTGTTTACCCTTTTATTTACTGGTATATTAAGTTTTTTGCAGATAACCTTTGAATTAAAGTTTCCAATTCCATGTATGTAAGTTAAAGCTATGTGGACAACTTTATCTTGGGGTATATTAACACCTGCTATTCGAGCCATATAATAAGATTATTTAAATTAGGTATTTATATGTTCATATTCCTTAAAGTCAACCCTTGATAGCGTCAATTAACCCGCTAATTTCACTATTAATTTCAGATATTTCTGCCTCACCGTTTATAACTTTGAGTAAATTTGAATGCTTATAATAATCTATAACAGGTTCGCATGATTTTTCATAGGTTTGATACCTTTTGATAGCTACATCTTCATTATCATCAGCTCTTTTTTCTTGAGCTTGTCTTTCCATAATTCTTTTTTTTACTGTTTCTAAACTTACTGACAATTTTAAAACAATATTGATTTTTTGTTTATATTTTTTTAATAAATTATCTAAATTCTTTGCTTGATTTAAGGTTCGGGGATATCCATCGAAAATAGTTTTATTTTTGTAAGTATCATTTGAAATAAATTTTTCTATCAAATTACTGACAATATTATCAGAAACAAGTTCTCCTGAATTTATGATTGAAGAAATTTCTAATCCTAATTTTGTTTTGTTATTAATTTCGTTTCGTAAAAGATCGCCTGTTGATAATTGGTATAGTTTAAATTTTTTTACAATAAATTTTGATTGAGTACCTTTACCAGCACCTGGTGGTCCAAAAATTATTATATTCATAAAATTATTTATTAAACTTTGCTTTTTTAATTAAGGACTCATACTGTGAGCTCATTAATCTAGTTTGGACTTGTGATACCGTATCCATGGCTACCACGACAACTATCAATACTGATGTTCCGCCTAAATAAAAAGGTATTGGATATTTAGATATTAAAAACTCTGGCATTAAACATACTAAAGTTAAGTAACATGCTCCAATAGTAGTTAATCTCGTAAGTATAGTTTGAATAAATTCAGCTGTTCTTTCCCCGGGCCTAATTCCTGGAACATAGCCACCATACTTTCTTAAATTTTCTGCTGTTTCTTTTGGATTAAAAACTATTGATGTATAAAAAAAAGAGAAGAAAATAATTCCAAATGCGTAAAGAAGCATATACAGAGGTTTGCCTTGTGAAAATAATGCAGAAATTTTCAAAAATAGTTCTGAGTCAGATAAGCCAAAATTAGAAAAAGTTATAGGAAGTAATAATAAGGCAGATGCAAATATTGCTGGGATAACACCTGCTGTATTAATTTTAAGGGGCAAATGCGATGACTGCCCTCCATAAACTTTGTTGCCCATTTGTCGTTTGGGATAGTTTATTAATATTTTTCTCATAGCTCTCTCGACAAAAACTATAAACATTACCGTTACTATTATTAAAATAAAAATTCCTATTATCATCATTGGTGATAAAGCACCTGTTCTACCTAATTCAAACGTTGATGCCAGTGCCCTTGGAATTTCTGCTACAATCCCAGAAAATATAATTAATGATATACCGTTACCTATACCTCTTGATGTGATTTGTTCACCAAGCCACATAAGAAAAGTAGTACCAGCAACCAAGGAAATGGTAGTCATTATTTTAAAATACATTCCTGGAGATATAACTAAATTTCCAGCATTTTCTAAGCCAACCGCAACACCATATCCTTGGAGTGTTGCTATTAACACTGTCCCGTATCTGGTTATTTGGGTAATTTTTTTTCTTCCAATTTCACCCTGATCTTTTAGATTTTTAAAATAATCTGATACACCAGTTAAAAGCTGAACTATAATGGATGACGAAATATAAGGCATTATACCAAGAGCAAAAATTGCCATCCTACTTACAGCACCTCCAGAAAAAACATTAAACATTCCTAAAAGTCCCTTTTGAGTTGATGACATAGTTTCTTGTAAAGCGAAAGGATCGATTCCAGCAAGAGGGACAAAAGTTCCTAGCCTGTAAATGCAAAGAATAAAAATCGTAAATAGTATTCTGTTTCTTAAATCATTTGATTTACTTTCTAAATTTTGTGTTTGATCCTCAATTGCCATAAAATAAAATTATTTTTTTTTAGTTTGTAAAATATTTATTGAGCCCCCTGCCTTTTCAATCTTTGATTTTGCTGACTTTGAAACAAAATTTGTAGTTACTTTAAGTTTTTCTTTTATTTCACCTTTGCCAAGTATTTTCATCAAATTTGAGTCTTTTCTTATAACTTTTTTTTCTTTTAAGTATTTTATATTTAATTCATCACTGCTTTTAATTCTTTTAGTTTTAATGAAATTTTGTAATTCAGACAGATTAATTATCGCAATTCTTTTTTGATTAAACTTTTTAAAACCTCTTTTAGGTAATCTTCTATAAAGTGGCATTTGTCCACCCTCAAAACTTTTAATCGCTACACCTGATCTTGATTTTTGCCCTTTGACACCTCTCCCAGATGTTTTTCCTTTACCCGAACCTATTCCTCTACCTACTCTAATTTTTGAAAAATTTGTTTTTTTTAGTTCGTTCAGTTTCATTTTGACTCTCTTTTTTTTATTATTTCTGAAATTGTTTTTCCTCTTATTGCTGAAATATATTTTGGTGAACTTTGACTTTTTAATCCACCCAATAAAGCTTTTAAAACATTGTGGGGATTTGCTGAACCAAGAGATTTAGCAACAACATCTTGGATTCCTAAAGCTTCGCAAGCAGCTCTTACTGCTCCCCCTGCTATAATTCCTGTACCAGTTGGTGCGGATCTCATTAAAACTTTTCCAGAACCGTTTTTAGAATAAATATCATGGTGTAAGGTCCTTCCATCTTTTAAAGGTATCTTGAGCATATTCTTTTTTGCTAACTCTGTAGCTTTTTTTATCGCATCTGGAACCTGTTTGGATTTACCTTTTCCAACACCAATTGAACCCTTTTGATCACCTACTACTACTAATGCAGCAAAACCAAAACGTCTCCCTCCCTTAACGACCTTTGTAATTCTATTTATGGCAACAAGTTTTTCTATGTAATTATTATCTTTCATTAAAAATTTAATCCGTTTTTTCTTAACGCTTCAGCTAATGATTTTATTCTTCCGTGATATTTAAAAGAACCTCTGTCGAAATAGACTTTTGTTATTTTTTTTTCCACTGCTCTTTTTGCTAAGGTCTCTCCAATTATTTTAGACATTTCCATTTTTTTAACTTTATTTTCCCTCATTTTTTTTTCGTATGACGACGCTGAAACTATTGTTTTACTTATTTTGTCATCTATTATTTGAGCAGATATATTTTTTAAAGATTTTGATACAGTAATTCTATATCTATCAACACTCACCTTTTTTAATTTTTTTCTATTTCTTATTGATCTTTTTTTATTAATATCAGGTTTCATTTTATTTCTTTTTTCCTTCTTTTCTTAAAACATACTGATCTTTTTCTTTAATACCTTTTCCTTTATATGGTTCAACAGGTTTTAATGATTTTATTTCAGATGCGACTTTAGAAACTAGTCCCTTGTCAGTACCAGAAATATTTATTTTAGTTTGTTTTTCTATTTTAATATTTATCCCTTTTGGTACTTTATATGTTGCCTCATGACTGAAACCTAATTTTAGTTTCAATTGTTCACCTTGTTGAGCAACTTTAAAACCAACACCGTTTAACTCTAGGTTTTTTTCGTGTCCCTTGGTAACACCTTGAATAGCATTATTAATTAAACTTCTGTAAGTCCCCCACATCATTGAAGCGTCTTTGTTCTTTTGAAGTGGTGATATTGAAAATTCATTTTTTTCATTAACTTTTGATGCAAAAATTTTGTCATTAAAAATTATTTTTTCCGATCCCTTTGGTCCTGTTACAGTAACTGCATTGCCTTGTATATCGATTTTCGATTCTTTTGGTAATGATATTACTTTTTTTCCAAGTTTTGACATTAAAATACCCTACAAATTATTTCTCCGCCTAAATTATTTTTAATTGCTTCTGAGTCAGACATTACACCTTTACTTGTTGATAATATTGAAACGCCTAACCCATTTCTAATTTTTGGAATACTTACGGCTCTTGAATAAACTCTTCTTCCTGGCTTCGAAACCCTTTTGATTTCTTTGATTACAGGTTGTCCTTCAAAATATTTTAGAACAAGTAGAATAGACTTTGTTTTGTTTTTGTCTTCTTCTAAATAAAAATCTATAATATAACCTTCTTTTTTCAAAACTTCTAAAATTTTGAATCTAAAATTTGAAAAAGGTATTTTAATTTTTTTTAAGGACCTCATCTGTCCATTTCTTATTCTTGTTAACATATCTCCAATTGGGTCAACTAAATTCATAATCCTCCTACCAGCTTGATTTTGTCATCCCAGGTATTTTACCTGAAGATGCCATTTCTCTTAATGCTATTCTTGATATTTTAAGTTTTCTATAAACACCATGTGGTCTACCTGATATCTCACATCTGTTTCTAATTCTAATTTTCGACGAATTTTTCGGTAACTTAGATAATTTTAATTGCGCAGCAAATCTCTCATTCAGAGGAAGTTTTTTATTGCTTATAATTTTTTTTAATTTTTTCCTTCTTTTTTCGAATTTCTTTGCCATTCTGATTCTTTTGAGATTTCTTTGAATTGCACTTGTTTTAGCCATTTTTATTATCCTCCTTTATGTTTTCCTTTACTTCAATTTTCTTTACTTTTTTCTTTTGACTAACAACTATTGGAAAATTAAATTCTTTTAAAAGTGATATGGTTTCTTCTTGTGTTTTAGCGTCTGTTACTATTGTAACGTCCATTCCTCTTATCCGTTCAACCTTATCAAAATTTATTTCGGGAAAAATTATATGCTCTTTAATACCAAAGCTATAATTTCCTGATTTATCACAACCTTTATCCGATAATCCACGAAAGTCCTTAATTCTTGGAAGAGCAATATTGACTAATCTATCTATAAATTCGAACATTCTATCATTTCTTAATGTTACTTTTAAGCCTGCATTAGTTCCTTTTCTTGATTTAAAATTTGATATTGATTTTTTAAATTTAGTTATGATCGGATATTGCCCGGTAATTGATGAAATATCGCTTATACATGATTTCAATTTTTTTTGATCTGCTCCATCTGCTCCAAGCCCCATGTTAACAACTATTTTTTTAATTTTTGGAATACTATAAATATTTTTTTGATTTAGTTTGGACATTAGATTTTTTACTATCTCGTTTTTATATTTATCTTTTAATCTTGGAGTCATTTTTTATCCTTCTTAATTTCTTGCATACCTTTAAGGTTAGATAAATGTATAAAAGCTTCCTTGGAAATAATTCCACCTTTATTTTCTTTTGTCGCCTTTTTATGCTTCTTTACCATGTTAAGAGCTTTTACCTTTGCAAAATCTCTAGATCTATCAATTTGAATTATCTCTCCTGTTTTCCCTTTATCTTTTCCTGCAATAACTTTAACTTTTAAACCTTTTTTTAAAAACATTTATAAAACCTCCGGTGCCAGTGAAATTATTTTCGTTTGACCTCTGTACCTCAGCTCTCTAGTTACTGGTCCAAAAATTCTTGTTCCTATTGGTTCACCTTTTTCATCTGTTAACACAACTGAATTATTATCAAACTGGACTTTTGATCCATCTTTTCTAAAAATTTCTTTTTTAGTTCTTACTATTACAGCTTTATGAACGGATCCTTTTTTTACTTTTCCATTTGGCAAAGCATCTTTTACGCTAACAACAATCAAATCTCCGACACCAGCGTATCTTCTCTTAGATCCGCCTAAAACCTTAATACATTCTACTCTTTTAGCGCCTGTATTATCAGCAACTAACAATTCTGTTTGTACTTGTATCATTTATCAATTACTTCCCATGTTTTCAATTTAGATATAGGTTTGCTCTCAATAATTTTAACAATATCACCTTTTTTAAATTTATTGTTTTCATCGTGTGCATGATATTTTTTTGATCGTGATATAACTTTTCCATAAAACGGATGTTGAAATTTTCTTTTTACTTCAACAACTATAGTTTTATTACTCTTATCACTGACCACTTTACCTTCTAATATTTTTTTACTCATTTTTTTTCACTAATGCTATTATATAATCTTGCTATATTTTTTTTGATTTTTGTAAATTCAGCAGGACTTTGTATCTGACCATTAATTTTTTTGAATCTCATGTTAAATAAATCTTTTTTTAATTTTTGTATCTCTCTAGAAGACTGATCTTTAGTTAGTTTTTTAATTTCCTTTTTTTTCATATTATCTTTTTATAAATTTAGTTTTTATTGGTAATTTTGCTGAGGCTTTATATAAAGCTACTCTAGCAATATCTTCTGAAACTCCATCAACTTCAAAAAGAATTCTTCCAGGTTTAACTCTACAAACCCAAAATTCGGGAGAGCCTTTTCCTTTTCCCATTCGAACTTCAGTTGGTTTTTTTGAAACCGGAATATTTGGAAAAACCCTTGACCAAACCTTTCCTGTTCTCTGCATATATCTTGTCAATGCAACTCTTGCTGCTTCTATTTGTTTTCCAAGGACTCTTTCAGGCTGTAATGCTTTCAAACCGTAAGCACCATAGTTTAAAGTTGAAGCTCTGGTTGCTTTACCATGTATTCTACCTTTGTGTGCTTTTCTATATTTACTTCTTGTTGGTTGTAGCATTTTTTACCTTTTCATTTTTTTCTTTATCAATATCTTTCAAAAAAATTTCACCCTTATATATCCAAACTTTTACTCCAATTACACCATAAGTTGTCAAAGCTTCTGCTTCGGCATAATCAAGATTTGCTCTTAAAGTGTGTAATGGAATGCTCCCTTCTCTTAACCATTCGCTTCTGGCTATCTCATTGCCAGCTAATCTTCCACTTAATGTAACCTTAATACCTTTGGCGCCTAAACGCATAGCTGACTGCATTGCTCTTTTCATTGCTCTTCTGTATGCAATTCTTTTAACTAACTGCTGTGCAATATTTTCGGCAACTAAGTAAGAATTTAACTCTGGTTTTTTAATTTCTTTAATATTTAAAAAAACTTCCCCAGAGGTAAACTTAGATAATTTTTTCTTAATTTTTTCAATGTCCGAACCTTTTTTTCCTATCACAAAACCGGGTCTTGAAGTATGAATGGAAACAGTGCATTTTTTTGAAGACCTTTCTATAATCACTTCTGAAACACCAGAGTTTTTAATATTTTCTCTAATAAATTTTCTTATCTTATAATCTTCAATTAAAAATTTGCCATATTCATTTTTTTTAGCAAACCAAATAGAGTCCCATGACCTATTTATACCTAATCTAAAACCAATTGGATTTACTTTTTGTCCCATTATTTTTTATCCTTTTGTTTTTCTTTTTCTTCTAAAATAATTGTTACTCTACTATACGGTTTTTTAATTCCAGCTGCTCTTCCCTTTGCTCTTGGTCTAAATCTTTTCATGACAATAGATTTTCCCGCATAAGCTTCTTTCACATATAAATTATCAACATCAAATTGATAGTTGTTTTCCGCATTTGCTATTGCTGACTTGATTGTTTTTTTAATATCTTGAGCAACTTTCTTCCTGGTAAAATCTAAATCTCGGATTGCAATATCTGCTTTTTTTCCCTTTACGAAGTTTAATACAAGATTAGCTTTTCTTGCTCCGCTTCTTACATTTTTATTTATTGCTTTAACTAAATTATTTTTTTCCATCTTCTTTTCCTTTTGCTGGTCCTGGTTTAGGTGCTGCTCCAGGTGCAGCTTTCGGTGCTGTTCCTGGTGCTTTTGGTGTACCTGAGCCACCACTATCAGCAGCAGCTTTTTTATCCGCAGGTGTATGACCTGAAAATTTCCTAGTAGGTGAAAATTCACCAAGTTTGTGGCCAACCATTTCCTCAGATACCGTTATTGGTATAAAGTTTTTTCCGTTGTGAATTAAAAAACTATGTCCAACAAACTCTGGGATTATTGTGGAGTTTCTAGACCAAGTTTTTATTGGTTTTTTTTTATCTCCAGTTTTAAGTTTGTCAACTTTTTTTAATAAACTGGGGTGTACAAATGGTCCTTTCCAAATTCCTCTAGACATTATTTACCCCTCTTTTTTCTTCTCGAAATAATTAAGTTATCACTTTTTTTGGGTTTACGTGTCTTCAGACCCTTGGCTGATTGACCCCATGGAGATACAGGATTTCTTCCTCCAGATGTTTTTCCTTCCCCACCTCCATGTGGATGGTCGACAGGATTTTTAGCTACCCCTCTAGTAAGAGGCCTTTTGCCTTTCCATCTGTTTCTTCCAGCTTTACCTATTTGTATATTTTTTTGATCCGGGTTAGAAACAGAACCAATTGTCCCTTTGCAAGCTGATCTAATTTTTCTTGACTCTCCTGATGAAAGTTTAATTATTGCGTAATCTCCATCGAAACCAGAAAGTGTAACAGAAGAACCTGCTGATCTTGCAAGCTTACCACCGCTTCCCTCGACTAATTCAACATTGTGAACAACTGTCCCTGGTGGAATGTCGTAAAGCGGCATACAATTACCTATTTTAATTTCTTTTTTCTTGCCAGAAACTATTTCGTCTCCAACCTTTAAATTTTTAGGACACAAAATATAATTGATGTGACCATCTTCATACTTTAACAAAGCAATATAAGAGGTTCGATTAGGATCATATTCAATTCTTTCCACTTTAGCTTTCATATCTAACTTGTTTCTATAAAAATCAATTATTCTATACCTTTTTTTATGACCAGAACCTTTAGCTCGAGATGTAATTCTCCCTAAGTTATTTCTTCCACCGGTCGAAATCTTTCCAGATGTTAACGATTTAACTGGGCCGCCTTTCCAAATGCCTTTCCGATCTACAAGAATTGTAGTTCTTGTCGATTTTGTATACGGTTTGTAAGTTTTAAGACTCATTTTTAAACACCTAAAGATAAATCAATGCTCTGTCC
Source organism: Pelagibacteraceae bacterium AG-430-I06 (assembly GCA_003209895.1). Taxonomy (GTDB): domain Bacteria; phylum Pseudomonadota; class Alphaproteobacteria; order Pelagibacterales; family Pelagibacteraceae; genus Anoxypelagibacter. The sequence goes on along the minus strand of QCOH01000011.1, from coordinate 17,603 downwards.
TTTCTTCAGAGTAACTAATGCCTTTTTAAAACCTCTTTTTTTTCCAAGTTTTCCTCTAACAATTTTGATTTTATCCTTTTTTACGATTGTATTTATTTTAATTACATTAACTTTAAATATTTTTTCTATACTTTTTTTAATAGATTTCTTTGAAGCATTTTTATGGATTCTAAACGTAATCTTATTTTGTTCAGATTGGCTAGTAGCTTTCTCTGTAATTATAGGTGAAACTATCGAATCTAAATAATTAATTTTTTTCATTTAAAATCCTATTCTCAATTTTTTTAATAGATGATGTAGTAAATAGTACATTTTTAAATTTAACTAGATCATAAACATTGGCACCATCGTCTAATATTAATTTTACATTGGGTATATTTCTTACAGATTTACTAATATTTTTTTGAGTCTCTTTATCGGATATAATTAATACATTATTAATTTTATTTTTTGATAAAAAACTATAAAATATTTTTGTTTTTTTAATAAGTTTTTTTACATCATCAATAATATAAAGTTCTTTATTTGAACTTTTTTTAGAAATGGTCTGTGCTAAAGCAAGTTTCCTCATTTTTTTATTGATTTTTTTGACTTTATAATTATCTCCCTTTGGACCATGTGCAACACCTCCACCAACAAATAAGGGTGCTTTTCTACTTGCATGACGAGCACCACCTGTTCCTTTTTGAGCATAGATTTTTTTGGTAGATCCTATAATTTCATTTCTTTGTTTGGTTTTGGCTACTCTCTTTTTTGCATGGTTTAGCTGCCAATCTATAACGTATTTTAAAAGCTTATAGTTCACTTTTAAACCAGTTAAATTATCTGAAACATTAACGCTTTTAGATTTTACTCCATCAATATTTAATACTTCGATATTCATAATCTATTTCTTTTTTTCATCCTTTTTTTCAGGGGTTTTTTTTGACTCATCTTTTTTTGGTTCAGTTTTTGCCGCAGGTTTTTTTGCGGAAGTTTGAACCTGTTTCGTCACTTTTTCTTTTTCAAACATGGTTTTTTTGGTAATTACTTTTACTGATTTTCTCAAGAAAACTGTGCTATTTTTAGATCCCGGTATAGACCCTTTTATGTAAATTAAATTATTTTCTGTATCTGATTTTATAATTTCTAAATTTAATAATGTTCTAAATTTCGAACCCATATGTCCGGCCATTTTCTTATTTTTAAATACTTTACCAGGATCTTGTCTTTGACCTGTCGATCCATGTGATCTATGAGAGACTGAAACACCGTGTGTTGCTCTCAAACCAGAGAAATTCCATCTTTTCATTGGTCCGGCAAAACCTTTACCTATTGTTTTAGACCTCACATCGACAAACTTCACATCTTTTAATAATTCTAAGCCAACTTCGCTTCCAACTTTGTAATCATCTGTTTTTTCTATTCTGTACTCTTTTAAAATTCTTTTGGGCTCTGTATTTTTTTTTGTATAAAAACCTTTCATTGGCTTAGTTAATTTTGAGGTTTTTATTTTTAAAAAACCTAATTTCACTGCTGAGTAACCATTTTTTTCTTTACTATAAACGTCTATTACTCTTCCTTTTTCAACTCTCACAACCGTTACTGGAACAGATGTACCTGAGTCTAAAAACTCTCTACTCATTCCAATTTTTTTTCCTACTAATCCTAAAGCCATGTTTAAATTTTGATATCTATATCAACTCCTGATGCTAAATCTAATTTCATTAATGCTTCAACGGTCTGTGGTGTTGGCTCAATTATATCTATCAACCTTTTATGAGTTCTGGTTTCAAATTGCTCTCTACTTTTTTTATCGATATGCGGCGATCTTAAAACTGTATATTTCTCAATTTTAGTTGGTAAAGGTATTGGGCCTTTGACCTGAGCTCCTGTTCTCTTTGCAGTATTTACAATTTCTTGCGTAGATATATCTAAAATTTTATTATCGTACGCTCTTAAGTTTATTCTAATATTTTGTTTTTCCATAATTTAGGCCATTTTTTTTGTAACTTCATCTTGAACATTTTGTGGAACCTTTGCGTAATGATCAAAAAACATCGAATACTGAGCTCTTCCTTGAGACATAGATCTTAAATTATTTATATAACCAAACATGTTAGCTAAAGGAACCATTGCACTAATTACAGTAGCATTTCCTCTTTTGTCAGTTGTTGCAACTTGCCCTCTTCGGCTATTTAAATCGCCAATTACATCTCCCATATAATCTTCGGGTGTTATTACCTCAACTCTCATAACAGGCTCAAGTAATTTTAAACTTGCCTTAGTACATGCTTCTTTAAAACAATATCTCGAAGCAATCTCAAAAGCTAAAACACTAGAGTCAACATCATGATGCAAACCATCTACTATCGTCACTTTATAATCTATTAAAGGGAAGCCAGCTAAAATCCCATTATCTGCTACGCTTTCAATTCCTTTTTCAACACCAGGAATAAATTCTTTAGGTATAGATCCGCCTTTAATTTTGTTATCAATTTCTCTCCCTTTGCCAGGTTCTAGAGGCTCAACTGTTAATTCGACTTTAGCAAACTGCCCTGCTCCGCCACTTTGTTTTTTGTGTATATACACATTTGAAACTGGTTTTAATATTGTCTCTCTATAAGCAACTTGAGGAGCCCCGATATTAGCTTCTACTTTAAATTCTCTTTTCATTCTATCAACAATTATATCTAAATGTAATTCTCCCATTCCCTTAATAATTGTTTGCCCGGATTCTTCATCAGAAGTAACTCTGAAAGACGGATCTTCTTTTGCAAGTCTTCCTAATGCTTCACCCATCTTTTCTTGATCTCCCTTAGTCTTTGGTTCAACCGCAATCTCTATAACAGGATCTGGAAATTCCATTGGCTCTAGAACAACTGGGTTTTCTTCATCAGACAAAGTGTGGCCTGTTATTGTATATTTAAGACCGGCTAGCGCAACAATATCTCCAGTGTTCGCTTCTTTAACGTCTTCTCTGCTATTTGCGTGCATTAAAAGCATTCTACCTACTCTTTCTTCTTTATCTTTTGAGGTATTATAAATTCCAGTTCCAGATTTAAGAGTTCCTGAATAAATTCTAATAAAAGTTAAAGACCCTACAAATGGATCGTTTGCAACTTTGAAAGCTAAAGCAGAGAAAGGTTCTTTATCATCGAATTTTCTCTCTATTTCATCTTTTGAGTTTGGCTTAGTTCCTTTAATTGAATTTATATCTTTTGGGCTTGGTAAAAAATCTACAACCGCATCTAACAATGGTTGAACACCTTTATTTTTGAAAGCCGAACCTGTAAGAACTGGTACAAATTCAAATTTCAGACAACCTTTTCTTACGCAAGACAAAATATCTTTTTCTGAAATTTCTTTTCCATTTAGATAATCATCCATTAGCTTTTCATCCTGTTCTACAGCAGTTTCTATTAATTCTTTTCTATATTTTTCGGCTTGTTCTTTAAGATCAGCAGGTATATCGGAGTATTCAAATTCGGCACCAAGTTTCTCATCTTTCCATAAAACAGCTTTCATTTTTACCAGATCGACCACACCTTTTAATGAAGCTTCAGATCCAACAGGTAATTGCATTACAAGAGGTTTTGCCCCTAGTCTGTCTTTAATCATTTCAACACAATTAAAAAAATCTGCCCCAGTTCTATCTAGTTTATTTACAAAACAAATTCTTGGAACTTTATATTTGTCCGCTTGTCTCCAAACGGTTTCTGATTGGGGTTCAACACCTGCAACACCGTCAAAAACTGCTACTGCACCATCTAAAACTTTTAATGACCTCTCTACTTCAATAGTAAAATCTACGTGTCCGGGTGTATCAATAATATTTATTCGGTGTTCTCTCCAAAAACAAGTTGTGGCAGCAGAAGTAATTGTGATACCTCTTTCCTGTTCTTGTTCCATCCAATCCATTGTAGCTGCACCATCATGGACCTCTCCTATTTTATGACTCTTTCCTGTATAATATAAAATTCTTTCTGTTGTAGTCGTTTTTCCAGCATCAATGTGTGCCATGATGCCAATATTTCTATATTTTTCTAATGTATGTGATCTAGACATAGACTTACCATCTAAAATGAGCAAAAGCCTTATTTGACTCTGCCATTTTATGTGTATCCTCCCTTTTTTTAACTGCTGAACCTTTGTTTTGTGATGCATCCATTAATTCAAAAAATAATTTTTCGGACATGGTTTTATTTTTTCTTTTTCTTGATGCTATTAAAATCCATCTGAGAGCAAGTGCTTGAGATCGATTAGATTTTACTTCCACTGGAACCTGGTAAGTTGCTCCCCCTACTCTTCTTGATCTTACTTCTAAATTCGGTCTAACATTCGTAATTGCTGAATTGAAAGTTTTTACTGGATCTAAATTTTTATTTTTCATCTTATCCATCGCTGTATAGAGAATTTTTTCCGCAGAGGATCTCTTTCCATCATACATAATTGCGTTAATAAACTTTGAAACTACTAAAGACTTATACTTAGGATCTGGAAAAAGTTTTCTTTTCGGTGCTTTTCGTTTTCTAGACATAATTGATTATTTTGGTTTTTTTGCACCGTATAGCGAACGTCTTTTTTTTCTTGAAGTGACTCCCTGAGCGTCTAAATTTCCTCTAAGGACATGATATCTTACTCCTGGCAAATCTTTTACTCGACCACCTCTTATTAAAACTACAGAATGCTCCTGAAGATTATGTCCTTCACCTGGTATATAAGCGGTAACCTCGAAACCATTTGATAGTCTGACTCTTGCAACTTTACGAAGTGCTGAATTTGGTTTTTTCGGTGTTGTTGTATAAACCTTGGTGCACACACCTCTCTTGAGAGGTTGTTTTTCTAAAGCAGGAACTTTATTTCTTGCTAAAGGTTTCACCCTCGGCTTCCTCAACAATTGATTTATCGTAGCCATATTTTTAAATATTAATAGAAAAGTTAAGGGATAGTCCTTAGATTTTTAGTTATTGTTTAAGGTCAAAATAACCTTACTTTTAACTATTAAAATTGCGCTAAACTAACATTGAAGTGATAAAAGTCAATGAGTAATAAGTGAAAAAAGCTATTGTAATTAAGGGTTTTTTTTAACTTTCGAGTGGAGCTTCTGATGTTTTGTTTTCAAGCTCTTTTTTCTGTAATTCTGCTAGTCTTGCTTTATCTTGTTCTCTAGCTTCGTTATCTAAAATATTTTTCGCAAATCCAGTTCCAGCCGGTATAAGTCTTCCAACAATAACATTTTCTTTTAACCCTTCTAGGTTGTCTACTTTACCTTTTATGGCAGCATCTGTGAGTACTCTTGTTGTTTCTTGAAAAGAGGCTGCTGAAATAAATGAATTTGTTTGTAAAGATGCTTTAGTTATGCCTAATAAAATTCTTTCACCTTTGGCAGGTTTCTTATTATTTTTTATTAATTCTTCATTTATTTGATCAAAATGTATTCTGTCGACTGTTTCTCCGTTTAAGAAATTGCTATCGCCTGATTCTTTAATTTCAATTTTTTTCAGCATCTGTCTAACAATAGTTTCTATGTGTTTATCATTGATAACGACACCTTGCATTCTATAAACCTCTTGTACTTCACTAACAAAGTACTCTGTAAGAGACTCAACACCAAGAATTCTTAATATGTCGTGAGGAGCAGGACTTCCATCTAAAAGATATTCACCTTTTTTGATTTTTTCTCCTTGATTAAAATTTATATGTTTGCCCTTTGGAATTAAATAATTTGAGCTTTCTCCTTTGTTCGTTACAATGGATATCTTTTGTTTTCCTCTTACTTCTTTACCAAATTGAATAATACCGTCACCTTCTGCAATTATAGCGCTATCTTTTGGTCTTCTTGCTTCAAATAATTCAGCTACTCTTGGCAAACCGCCTGTTATATCTTTAGTTTTAGAGGTTTCCTTTGGCAGTCTTGCTAATACATCTCCAGCAGAAATTTTTTGTCCGTCTTTTACAGATAATATTGAGTCTGGAACTAAATAGTATCTTGCTTCATTTTGGTCTGCTTTTTTAATTACAGCTCCATCTGTGTCTCGTAAAGTTATTCTTGGTTTTAAGTCTGAGTTTTTTGATTGTGATTTCCAGTCAATTACAGATTTGACCGATATACCTGTGGCGTCATCTGTAGTTTCTGCTAAAGAAGCACCGTCTACAAGATCCATATAGTTTACAATACCACTTGTTTCGGCAATAACAGGTAGAGTATAAGGGTCCCATTCACAAATTTTTTTACCTTTAGGAATTTTATCACCTTGATTATAAAGAAGCTTAGAACCGTATGGAACTTTATATAAAGCTAACTGTCTTCCATTATCATCTTCTAAAGAAAGCTGAGTATTTCTGCCCATTATAATTATATTATTTTTTGAGTCTTTTATAAGATTTTTATTTGATATTTTTAAAATTCCATCAGTTGCGGAAACTACCGAAGACTGTTCTTTAATTTGAGCTGTTCCTCCAACGTGGAAAGTTCTCATTGTCAATTGTGTTCCTGGTTCGCCGATAGATTGGGCCGCGATCATACCTATAGCTTCTCCAATACTTACTATCTTTCCTCTGGACAAGTCTCTTCCGTAACACATTGCACACACACCTTTTTTTGAGCCGCAAGTTATAACTGAGAAAACTTGTATTGCTTTAACGCCGGCAGCATCAATTTTCTCACAAATATTTTCATCGATCATCTCTTTCTCTTTGACGATTAATTCGCCTGAGATGGGGTTTTTAACATTTTCTGCAGACACTCTTCCTAAAATTCTCTCCGACAAACTCACTAATATGTTACCTCCCTCGATAATCTCTGATAACTTAATTGAAGATCTTAACTTAGGATCACACTCGCTTTTTGTAACTTGAAGATCTTGTGCAACGTCACATAATCTCCTTGTTAAATATCCTGAGTTAGCAGTTTTTAATGCTGTATCGGCTAAGCCTTTTCTTGCTCCATGTGTAGAATTAAAATATTCTAAAACTGTCAAACCTTCTTTAAAATTTGAAATTATAGGGGTCTCAATAATCTCACCCGATGGTTTAGCAATTAAACCACGCATTCCAGCTAACTGTTTCATTTGCGCAGGTGAGCCTCTGGCTCCTGAATCTGCCATCATAAATACAGAATTAGTTTCTATTCTGTCATCTGAGTAAATTTTTTCAGCTGAAGAAATTTCTTTCATCATTTCGTTAGCTATAGAGTCGGTACATTTAGACCATACATCAACTACTTTATTATATTTTTCTCCTCTAGTAATTAGACCGTCCTGATATTGCTTTTCATAATCTTCAATAAGTTTTTTTGTTTTGTTTACTAATTTTTCTTTTGTTTTAGGAATAATTAGGTCATTTTTACCAAATGATATACCTGCTTTGAAAGCGTGTTTGAAGCCAAGGTCTTTAATTTTGTCACAAAATAAAACTGTTTCTTTCTGACCGCAGTACCTATAAACCATATCTATTATCTCAGATACTGCCTTTTTATTTAAAACTTTGTTAATTAAAGAAAATTTAATCTTATGATGTTTAGGTAAAGTTTCAGCTAAAAGGAATCTTCCTGCGGTACTTGTATATTTTTCTTTAACATTATTTCCTTTTTCATCAATTGTTATGAATTGTGAAACAATTTTGGAGTGTAAGCTTATATTGTTGTCTTCTAAAGCATTTACTATTTCATCAACATTTGAAAATATACCTATAGGTTTTTTTTCATTATCGTCTTTTGATTGAGATAGATAATATATTCCAAGAACAATATCTTGGCTGGGTACTATTATTGGTTTTCCGTTTGAAGGACTAAGTATATTATTTGTTGACATCATGAGCACTCTAGCTTCAAGTTGAGCCTCCAAACTTAAAGGTATGTGAACAGCCATCTGATCGCCGTCAAAGTCAGCGTTGAATGCTGCGCATACAAGCGGGTGTAATTCAATTGCATTACCTTCAATAAGTTTCGCTTCAAAAGCTTGCACACCTAAACGGTGTAATGTTGGCGCTCTATTAAGTAAAATTGGGTGTTCTCTAATGATGTGCTCCAATGCATCCCAAACTTCTGATTTCTGTTTTTCCACCATTTTCTTTGCTTGCTTAATAGTGGTAGCCAGACCTAGTTTTGCTAACCTAGCGTATAAAAATGGTTTAAAAAGTTCTAAAGCCATTTTTTTTGGCAATCCACACTGATGCAATTTTAATTCTGGACCAACAACGATTACTGATCTTCCGGAATAGTCAACCCGCTTTCCTAAAAGATTTTGTCTAAATCGACCTTGCTTACCTTTTAACATTTCAGCTAAGGATTTAAGTGGTCTTTTACCTGTTCCGGTTATAACTCTTCCTCTTCTACCGTTGTCAAATAAAGCATCTACTGACTCTTGCAGCATTCTCTTTTCATTCCTGACTATTATGTCTGGGGCTTTCAAATCCATTAATCTTTTTAAACGATTATTTCTATTTATAACCCTTCTATATAAGTCGTTTAAATCAGAGGTAGCAAATCTACCCCCGTCAAGAGGAACTAAAGGTCTAAGTTCAGGAGGAATAACTGGGACAGTGGTTAAAATCATGTCTTCGGGTTTGTTTCCCGAATCTATAAATGACTCTAAAAGTTTTAATCTTTTAAGTGTTCTTTCTTCAGTAACTTTAGACTTAATTTCTTTTAAAGAGTTTCTTAATCTTTCTCTTTCTTGTTTTAAATCAATTCCCAATAAAATTTCCCTTACAGCTTCAGCTCCAATTCCTGCAGTGAATCCATCCTCACCATACTTTTCTTGTGATTTCAAATATTCCTCTTCGGTTAGGAGTTGACCTTTTTTTAATTCAGTAAGACCTGGCTCAATTACAATGAAGCTTTCAAAATAAAGAACTTTTTCCACATCTTTCAATTTCATATCAATAGATAAAGAGATACGGCTAGGAAGAGATTTCAAAAACCAGATGTGAGCTACAGGTGAAGCTAAATCGATGTGGCCCATTCTTTCTCTTCTGACTTTTGATTTGGTTACTTCTACACCACATTTTTCACATACAATGCCTCTAAACTTCATTCTTTTATATTTTCCACAAAGGCACTCATAATCTTTTACTGGACCAAAAATTCTTGCACAAAATAGACCATCTTTCTCAGGTCTAAATGTTCTATAATTAATCGTTTCGGGCTTTTTAATTTCTCCCCAAGACCATGATTTAATTTTATCAGGACTTGCGAGAGTAATTTTTAAGTAATTTAAATCTTTTTCTGCAACTTGTTTTTTTGTAAATTTTTTAATATTTGTTTCCATTTTAATTCAATTCAATATTTAATCCTAAAGCTCTTATTTCTTTTATTAATACGTTGAAAGACTCTGGGATTCCAGATTCAAAATTGTCATCACCTTTAACTATCGTCTCATAAACTTTTGTTCTACCGGCTACGTCGTCAGATTTTACTGTAAGTATTTCTTGTAACGTATAAGAAGCTCCATATGCTTCGAGGGCCCAAACTTCCATTTCACCAAATCTCTGTCCTCCAGATTGAGCTTTGCCTCCTAATGGCTGTTGGGTGACTAAACTATAGGGACCAGTAGATCTTGCGTGAATTTTGTCTTCTACAAGATGGTGGAGTTTTAACATATAAATAATTCCAACAGTTACAGGTCTATCAAATTTTTGACCTGTTTTTCCATCCCACAGATTTGTTTGTCCTGTACTTGGCAACCCTGCTGACTCTAACATTTTAGTTATATCCCCTGTTGAAGCGCCGTCAAAAACAGGAGTGGCTATAGGTACACCACTTGATAAATTAGTACAAAGCTCAATAAAATCCTTTTTCTCAAAGTTTTTAATAACGTTTTTATAACTTGGTTCCTCATAAATGTTTTCTAGTGTTTGCATAAGTTCTTGATTTGATTCATTTTTTAAATATGAATTAAGAAGTTTTTTAACTTTTTCACCTAGTTCTGAACAAGACCAACCTAAATGGGTTTCTAATATTTGACCAACATTCATCCGGCTTGGAACTCCCAAAGGATTAAGCACTATATCGACTGGCTTACCATTCTCTCTATAAGGCATATCTTCTACTGGAACAATTTTACTAATAACGCCTTTGTTTCCATGTCTTCCGGCCATTTTATCTCCGGGCATTAATCTTCTTTTTACAGCAACAAAAACTTTAACAACACTCATGACCGTTGGTAAAAGATCATCACCTTGTCTAATTTTTAAAACTTTATCTTCAAATCTTGATTGAATATCTGTGTACGCTTGTTCAAACTGATTTTGTATTTGCTGCACTTTGTTGTTGACGGTTTCGTTTTCAAATTTCACTTTTAAACATTCTCTGACGCCCAAATCAAATAATTCATCTTTGGACAATATATCTCCTGCTTTATACTTTTTAAAATTTTTTAATAATTTTTCTTTTCCAATTATTTCTATAAGCCTTTGTTTAATATTTCTTTCTAAAATCTCTTCCTCAACTTGTTTGTCTTCTTGTACAGACTCTACCTCTGATCTTTCTATAGCTATTGCTCTTTCATCTTTTTCAACACCATGTCTATTAAAAATTCTCACATCTACAACAACACCCGAGCTTCCTGGGGGCATTTTTAATGAAGAGTCTCTAACATCTGTAGCTTTCTCACCAAAAATAGACCTTAAAAGCTTCTCTTCAGGACTTGAGGCTGTTTCGCCTTTAGGAGTTACTTTGCCGACTAAAATATCACCTGGATTTACCTCTGCACCTACGTAAACAATTCCAGACTCATCTAGGTTTTTTAAACTTTCTTCGCTTACATTTGGGATATCTCTAGTTATTTCTTCTGTACCTAATTTTGTATCTCTAGCCATTAACTCATGCTCTTCGATGTGGATTGATGTAAAAACATCATCGGTAACACATCTCTCTGAAATCAATATTGAGTCCTCAAAATTATAACCTTGCCATGGCATAAAAGCTACGGTTACATTTTTTCCAAGAGCTAATTCACCGAGTTTAGTTGCAGGTCCATCAGCGATAATATCTCCTTTTTTTATTATGTCGCCGACTTTTACTAATGGTTTTTGATTGATACAAGTATTTTGGTTTGATCTTTGAAACTTTAATAAATTATAAATATCTACACCTGACTTAGATAAATCTTTTTCTTCGGTAGCTTTAACCACTATTCTTTTTCCATCAATTTTGTCTACAACGCCATTTCGTTTTGCGACTATTGTAACACCTGAGTCTAAAGCAACATCCCCTTCTATACCTGTTCCAACAAGAGGAGACTCTGGTTTTAATAATGGAACTGCTTGTCTCATCATGTTTGATCCCATCAAAGCTCGGTTTGCATCGTCGTTTTCTAAAAAAGGTATCAGCGAAGCTGCTACTGAAACTAACTGTTTTGGAGATACGTCAATATAGTCAATATTTTCTCTTCTTGATAAAATAAAATTCAATCCTTTTCTGCAAGAAACAAGTTCCTCTTGGAAGCTTCCATCTTGATTAATTAAAGAATTAGCCTGGGCAATAGTGTATTTTTCTTCTTCTATAGCAGACAAATATTCAATTTTATTTAGAATTTTTCCGTTAGTGACTTTTTTATATGGGCTTTCAATAAATCCAAATCTATTAACTTTTGAGTAAGTTGCTAAACTATTTATTAGTCCAATATTTGGGCCCTCAGGTGTTTCGATAGGACAAATTCTTCCGTAATGAGTGGGGTGAACGTCTCTAACCTCAAATCCGGCTCTTTCTCTAGTTAGGCCTCCTGGTCCTAATGCTGATACTCTTCTTTTATGTGTAATTTCTGATAAAGGATTTGTTTGATCCATAAACTGTGATAATTGGGATGTACCAAAAAAATCTTTAAATGATGTTGTTATTGGTTTTGCATTAATTAAATCTTGAGGCATTGCTGATTCTATTTCTAACAGAGTTGACATTTTTTCTTTAATAGTTCTTTCCATACGAAGAAGTCCAATCCTAAATTGATTTTCAACAAGTTCTCCTACAGATCTTACTCTTCTATTTCCAAGGTGATCAATATCATCGACATCGCCTTTACCATCTCTAAGGTTAAGCATAAATTTAATTATTGAAATTATATCTTCATTTGTGAGGACTCTTGTTGTATCAGGTGTTTTTAAATCTAGTTTAGCGTTAAGTTTTACTCTGCCGACGTCTGACAAATTATATCTCTCTTTGGTAAAATAAAGATTTTTAAAAACTTCTTCAGCAATTTCTGGCGTTGGGGGTTCGCCTGGTCTCAAAACTTTATAAATATCGTTTAGCGCTTCTTCTTTGTTATTATTTTTGTCAATTTTCATTGTTTCAAAAATATACGGTCCTCTCATTATAGGATCTAAATTTGCAAGTTTAAGTGTATTTATTTCTGCCTTAGAAATTTTTTCTAAAGTCTCTGTTGTGATATTAAAACCAGACTTTAATATTATTTCACCTTTTTTATCTTTAATATCAATTTTGGTATATTTACCAATTATTTCTTCTCCTGATACTAAAATTTGTTCTAATTTTTTTTCTTTAAGTTTTTTTGCTAATACTAGATTTAGTTTCTCACCTTTTTGAAGTACTTTTTTATTGTTATTTTTATCTATTAAATCAAACAATAATTTGATCGGTCTTTTATAATTGTCTGGCTGAAAATTAGTAAACCATGAATTTGTTTTTGTGTCATAGTCATACTTACTATATTCATAAAATGTTTCTAGAATTTTTTCTCTAGAAAGTCCGAGAGAGTAAAGAAATGTAGTAATTGGTAATTTTTTTTTTCTATCTATTCTAAAATAGAGCAAATCTTTTGGATCAAATTCAAAATCTAACCAAGAACCCCTTCCAGGAATTATTCTACAGTTAAAGAGTAATTTTCCACTAGCGTGCGTTTTTCCTTTGTCGTGATCAAAAAATACACCTGGGCTTCTGTGCATTTGGTTTACCACTACCCTTTCAACACCATTCACAACAAAAGTTCCGCTAGGGGTCATTAAAGGTAGGTCACCCATAAAAACTTCTTGTTCTTTTGCAGATAATATTTGTTTTGTATTTTTCTCAGGATCTATATCATAAACAACAAGTCTCAGATTCGCTTTAAGTGCTGCAGAGTAAGTTAGACTTCTTTGTCTACATTCTGTTACATCAAATTTAGGTTTTGACAAACTGTAAGATATAAATTCTAGAGAAGATTTATCGGATGCATCATTAATTGGAAAAATACTTTTGAATACTCTTAAAAGACCTTTTTCTAAAGGATCGTTTTTATAATTTTTACTTTTTGAGACTAGAAACTCATCATATGAGTTTTTTTGGACTTCAATAAGATTTGGGATAGATAAACTCTCTTTGAGTTTACCAAAACTTTTTCTGATACTTTTTCTTTCAGTAAAAGATAATTCCATTCAAATTCTTAATTAAAGAGCTATAAATTAAAATAAAAAAAAAGGACTCTTGTTTATTTTAATTCTACTTTAGCTCCGGCAGCTTCTAATTTTTTCTTTGCTTCGTCGGCGTCTTTTTTAGGAACACCTTTTTTAACCTCTTTTGGAGCTCCCTCAACTAAATCTTTAGCTTCTTTTAATCCTAAACCAGTTATCGCTCTGACTTCTTTAATCACGTTAATTTTTTTGTCTCCTGCTGACGTTAGAAAGATAGTGAATTCACTTTTTTCCTCAGCTGGTGCTGCTGCCCCAGCGGCAGGTGCTGCAGCTACAGGTGCTGCTGCTGTTACGCCCCATTTTTCTTCTAATTGTTTAGATAGTTCTGCTGCTTCTACAACTGTCAGCTTAGAAAGTTCATCAATAATTTTATTTAGATCTGCCATTTAAAAAAACTTTTTTTAACTTTTTTTACTCTTAGCGTGCGCCAAAATAGCAATTTTTGAGCCAGGTGCAAGTAAAATACTTAAAATTTTTTGAGCTGGACTAGATAAAATACCTACAATTTTAGCCCTTGCTTCGTCCAATGTTGGAAGTGTGGCAATTTCAGCCACATCTTTTGCCTCTAAAACCTTACCGTCCATAAAACCAGCAACTATTTTTAAAGGTGAAGTACCCTTTGCATATTTTGCTAATATTTTAGCAGACATAATTGGATCAGAAGAAATAGCTGCAGCTGTTGGCCCGGTGAAAAATTTTTGTAAATCTTTACATTTTGTTTCTTTTAAAGCTAATTTTGTAATTCTGTTTTTTGTTACTTTGAAAAAAATTCCACTTTTTCTCATTTCATCTCTTATTTTATCTAATTGTTTTACATTCAAACCTTTATAGTGAGCAATCATAACAGCTTCATTTGAAGAAAATACTTTTTTCATTTCTTCTACATAATTTTTCTTTTGTTCTTTAGTCATCATAACTTAAATATCCTTAAAACTTATTTTTAATGAAGGGCTCATGGTTGATGATAAATAAATATTCTTTACCATTTCAGAATTAAATAAATTGGGTTTCTCTTTTTTTAAAGTTTCAAATACGATTTTAATATTTTCTGATAATTTATTTTGATCAAAACTTTTTCTACCTACTGAAATACCTATGTTACCGTCCTTATCATTTTTTACTTCTGTGAACTTATTTTTTACCTTATTAACTGTTGATATAATATCATCTGTTACTGTACCAAGTTTCGGGTTTGGCATTAGACCCTTTGGACCAAGAATTTTTCCAAGCTTTGCCATTTTAGGCATCATATTGGGTGTACAAACTAATTTATCAAATTCAATTTTACCTGAGGAAATTTTTGTTATTAATTCTTCGGACCCATAAATATCTGCGCCACTTTTTTTTGCGTCAGACATTTTATTTTCATCACACAAGACTGCTACTTTAACTTTTTTTCCATTTCCATTAGGTAATTCAACTACGGTTCTTACACTATTATCTGATCCTTTAATTTTTTTTATATTAACCTTTAAAGATATATCTATAGACTCTGTAAATTTAGTTTTTGACATATTTTTTATTTCATTAATAGCTTGATCTAAGTTAGAAACTTTTTTAGTTTTGAGTTGTTCTCTTAAATTTTTATATCTCTTGGATCTCTTTTTCATTTATTTCTTTACCTCTATCCCCATCGATCTTGCTGAACCACAAATTATTTTGGTTGCTTCTTCAAGATTGTGTGCATTCAAATCCTTCATTTTTTCTTTAGCAATATTTTCGGCTTGTTTAAGAGTTATTGATCCAGCAACTATTCTTCCTGGTTCTTGTGATCCACTTTTCAACTTTGCAGCTTCTCTGATATAATGTGATGCTGGTGGTGTTTTAATTATAAAATCAAACTTTTTATCTTTGTAGACAGTAATTACGACGGGCACAGGTTTTCCCATTAATGATTTAGTTTTTTCATTAAATGCTTTACAAAATTCCATAATATTTATTCCTCTTTGGCCTAAAGCAGGACCTACAGGTGGTGCGGGATTAGCTTGCCCACCTTTTATTTGTAATTTTACATATCCTGAAATTTCTTTTGCCATCTAATTTTTTTCAACCTCATTAAAAGCTAAATCTACAGGCGTTGGTCTTCCAAAGATTGAAACCGAAACCTTTATTCTAGATTTTTCCTCATTAACTTCTTCAACAAGTCCAGTAAAAGAAGCAAATGGTCCATCACAAACTTTTACTTTTTCACCAATTTCAAATGTTATGCCCTGGGATGGACTATCTTTACTTGAGTTTGCTTGATCTATTATTTTCTTAATTTGATTTTCTGAAACCGGAACTGGTTTTCCTTCAGGACCTAGAAACCCACTAACTTTTTGGATATTTTTAATTTTGTGATAAATTTGTTTATTCAAATCAAGTTTAACAAGAACGTAACCTGGAAAGTATTTTTTTTGTTTTTGTTTTCTTTTTCCTTGTTTAACTTCAGTTATTCTATGTGTAGGGACTAATATTTCACCTAAGTTTGCTTCCATAGAATTTTTTGACATTACATCTTTAATGTTTTCTGCAACTTTATTCTCAAATCCTGAATACGCCTGAACAATATACCAGTTCATTTAAATACTTACGCTCAATATTAAGTTTAAAAAAAATTTTAAAATCTGATCTAATAATAGGAAGAAAACAGCTGCTAAGCTTGCTAATACAAAAACCATCAATGATCCTGTGACAGTATCTTTTTTTGTAGGCCAAGTGATCTTAAATGCCTCTTGTTTTACTTCCTGCAAAAATCTTAAAGGGTTTTTCATAAATTCATCTTCTTTGGCAGGAGCGGAGGGAATCGAACCCCCAACCTCCGGTTTTGGAGACCGGCGCTCTACCAATTGAGCTACACTCCTAGTAGCTTACTTAATTATTTTTGTCACTACTCCAGCTCCAACTGTTTTACCGCCTTCTCTTATAGCGAAGTTCAGTTTTTCACTCATTGCTATTGGCGTGATAAGTTTAACTGTAAATTTTGCATCATCTCCTGGCATTATCATTTCTGTTCCAGATGGTAATGTAACTTCCCCAGTAACATCAGTGGTTCTGAAATAAAATTGAGGTCTATATTTTGTAAAGAAAGGTGTGTGTCTTCCTCCCTCTTCTTTTTTTAAAACATAAGCCTGACATTCAAACTCAGTGTGCGGTGTTACAGATCCAGGTTTAGCTAATACTTGTCCTCTTTCAATATCTGTTCTTTCAACACCTCTTAATAATGCACCGATATTATCTCCAGCTTCACCTGTGTCCAATATTTTTCTAAACATTTCCACACCAGTGATTACTGTTTTTTTTGTATCTTTGATTCCTACTATTTCAAGTTCTTCACCTGTCTTAACAACTCCTTGCTCAACTCTTCCAGTAGCTACAGTTCCTCGGCCTGAGATTGAGAAAACATCTTCTACAGGCATAAGGAATGGTTTGTCCTTAGGTCTTGAAGGCTGAGGTATAGTTTCATCTACTGCCTTCATTAACTCCATAATTGCGTTTTTTCCAGTTGCCTCATCTTTTCCCTCAACTGCATTTAATGCAGAGCCTTTGACTATAGGTATTTTGTCACCAGGGAACTTATAAGATGTTAGTAATTCCCTAATTTCAGTTTCAACCAGTTCTAAAAGTTCTTTATCTTTAACTTGATCAATTTTATTTAAGAAAACTACAATGGCTGGAACTCCGACTTGTCTTGCTAAAAGAATATGCTCTCGAGTTTGAGGCATTGGACCGTCAGCTGCATTAACAACTAATATTGCTCCGTCCATCTGTGCTGCACCAGTTATCATATTTTTTACATAGTCAGCGTGACCGGGACAATCTACGTGTGCGTAGTGTCTCTTTTCAGTTTCGTATTCAACGTGAGCGGTTGAAATTGTTATTCCTCTCTCTTTTTCTTCTGGAGCTTTATCAATCTGATCATAAGCTATAAATTCAGCACCACCCTTTTCAGCCAAAACTTTTGTTATAGCTGCGGTTAGTGTAGTTTTCCCGTGATCTACGTGTCCGATAGTCCCAATGTTAACGTGGGGCTTATTTCTTTCAAATTTTTTTTTGTCTGCCATTTTTTTTCCTTTTTTTCTTTTCTATTTAATAAACTTTACATGCTTGGAGCGGGTGAAGGGAATCGAACCCTCGCAACCAGCTTGGAAGGCTAGTGTTCTACCACTGAACTACACCCGCATAATCCAAACTTATCACGCTCTCTTTATTATTAAAGACTTTTAAGTTTGGTGGAG
>QCOH01000010.1:40000-45363 GCA_003209895.1 Pelagibacteraceae bacterium AG-430-I06 | reverse complement strand
TTGTTTTTTTTATTGAATATAATGCACCAGAATAATCAGTATTATATCCAATTAATTTATTATTTTTTTTAACAATTGTATTTACAGATCCAATTGTAGCTGCATTCATATCTGTCTTATCAAGATATTTAATTATTTTTTCTTTAAAAGGCATCGTTACGGAGCTTCCTAGAAAATTTTTATCTGATTTCAAAAAATTACATAGCCCTTGTAAATTTTTTTCACTTACATCTGCAGGATACATTTTTAAATTTTTCTTAAAATATTTATAAGCGTTATTCCAAAGTTTGGGTGACCTTGCACCTTTGGAGGGACTTTCGCCTATAATTAAAACGTATTTATTTTGTCCAATATTTATTTTATTTGAGATATAATTTTGTAAAGTTTTCAATTTCCTAACCTCGATTTTATTATTTTTGCATTTTGAATCCAGTTTTTTTTCTCAGAAGATTTATAAAGCATATTAATTAGCTTTAGTGTATCTATGGTCTCTATTGCTCTAAGTGGACTAATTTTTGTTTTTTTTTGAAAATTTTCAATTATTTCTTCAAAAAAATTATAGTGTGATATACCAACGCCACTTTTAACTTTCTGATAATTTTGTTCTGAAATTCTTTTATATTTAGTTTTATATTTATTATCGTAGTTTCTTATTGTAATTTTATTACAACAAATACCATGAAGTATAATCACTCTTTTTTGAAGAAAAATCTCAATCGATGCCCCATCATCATTGGGCCTCAAGGCGGTTGATAATCCAAATGTACAATTAGCTCTTTGAAATTTTATTAATCCTGCATGTGTATCCTCCGCTTGAAGCTTATTGCTTACATTCTCCATATTTCCTATTGCCTTTAATGGTTTCCCGAAGAAATAACACAGAAGATCTATATAATGTATACCTTGCTGAGCTAAAACACCTCCATCACTTTTCCACTTACCGTGCCATCTAGAATAATAGCTTTGTTTTCTGCACCAGAGTAATTTTAAATTAACCAAAACAATTTTTTCTTTTTTATTTTTTTCTAAGTAATTTTTTGTAAATTGAACAGCCTTATTTTTTCTATTTTGATATATTACGAAAAATTTTAGTTTTTTATTTATGGAAATATTGTTAAGTTTTATTAATTGATCAACTTTTAAAACTGGTGGCTTTTCAACGACGACGTGCTTATTGTTATTAAAACACTCTAGGATATTTTGAAAATGACTACCAGAGTCTGTAGAAATATAACAAATATCAAAATCTTTTTTGAAAAATTCTCTACTATTTTCTGAAAAACTACATTTAAATATCTTGGAATATTTTTTATTTTTTTTTAAGTCTTTATCAAATACTGCCATAACTTTTGAAGATTTTAATTCTTTTAAGAAAATATTTTTTACTCTTGCTTCAACTACTGCGCCAAGGCCAAATAAACCAAATTTAACAATTTTATTTCTCATATATTTACTTATAATAATTTCTATACCACTTGATAAAATTACTTATTCCTTTATTCATGTTCGTCTTAGGTTTAAATTTTATCCATGACTTTAGTTGGCTAATGTTTGCATGAGTATACTTCATATCTCCTTTTTGCATTGGAAAATATTTTTTAATTCCTTTCTTGCCTAAAGCTTTTTCGATTATATTTATATACGTAATTAAATTGATAGGTTTATTGTTTCCAATATTAAATATTTTGTATGGTGCTAAAGTTTTTGTTGTTATTTTTGGAGGTTTTTTTGAAATTTTAATGATAGCTTCTACAATATCTTCTATATAAGTAAAATCCCTAAACATTTTACCTTTATTGAAAACTTTAATAGGTATTCCATTGTTAATAGCCTTTGTGAACAAAAAAGGAGACATATCTGGTCGGCCAAACGGTCCGTAAACTGTAAAAAATCTTAAACATGTTACAGGGATTTTGTATAAATGACTATAAGCGTGAGCCATAAGTTCATTAGATTTTTTTGTTGCAGCATAAAAACTTATAGGCTTGTCTACGTTTTGACTCTCACTAAAAGGGAATTTTTTTATTCCTCCATAAACACTTGAGCTGCTTGCTAACACCAAATGTTTAATTTTTTTGTTTCTACAAATTTCAAGAATATTAGAAAATCCAACTAAATTAGATTTAGTATAAGCTTCAGGATTTTTTAAAGAATATCTGACCCCAGGTTGTGCCGCAAAGTGAAGTACGTGGGTAGGTTCAAATTTAGAAAAAATATTTTCAAGTTTAGTTTTTGACTCAATATTTATTTTAAAAAAATTAAATTTTTTGAATTTTTTCAAAATTTTAAGTCTATCTAGTTTTAATCTTTTACTATAATAGTTATTTAAGTTGTCTATTCCGACAACTTGGTAATTTAATTTTAAAAGTTTGCTTGAAGTATGCATGCCAATAAAACCAGCAGCACCTGTTACTAAAAACTTCATATTGTTCAATATTTGAACATACATTACACAATATTAGGTGATTTGCAATTTATATTACTTTTTTTTAATTTTTAAGCTTCATGGCGAATTCCGCTAACTTTAGATCGTTTTTGTCATGAATATCTATGTTTGTAAAACTGTCATTGTTTAAAATTATCTCTACCTTATCTCCAATTCTTTTTCCTTTTCTCCATAAGTGGGCTCTTGAAGCACAGGCTAGACCTGTATCCTCTCTTACAATGAACCTTCTAATTTGTCTTGATTTATAAATTTTCATCCAGGGTTTTAATCTTTTCCAAGATCTATTTGATTTTTCCCAGAAATTTTTGTGTGTTATATGACCACAAAAAACACTTTCTAAATTTTTTTTCTTTTTTAAAACTAAAACAGCTTTTTTAATCCATTCGTTTTTTCTAAAAATATCAGTTGCAGTTAAAAAAACACAAATTTCAAATTTTTGTCTTGCGATATCTTCATAGGTTATTAAAGCATGCTTAAGTGTATCTTCGGTAGTTGCTAAATCTCCAGATAATTTTTTAGGTCTAATAAATGGAACTTCTGCACCATATTTTTTTGCGGTAGAAGCAATTTTTTTACTGTCAGTTGTCACAATAATTTTATCAATAACTTTTGAGTCTTTAGCTGCTTTTATAGGATAGTAGATTAATGGCTTATTTAAAATTTTACGTAAGTTTTTATTTTTAAGACCTTTCGATCCACCTCTCGCACATATTATACAGATTACCTTTTTATTTTTTTTCATGCACTAATGGAGTAAAAAAAATTCATTCCCCGATTTTCTAATATCACGAAAATTAGAATCTACCTTCATATTGTATTTTCTTGCTATATATAACATAGTTTTTTTACTCCATCCTGTAAAATGTTGAACAGGAACGCCTTTGCCATCTTTATTATTAATTTCAAAAATAAAACCTAAAGACTTTGTAATTGGGAGAAGTTTTTTAATATATTTTGATGGATCTGTTAAATGATCAAAATAATTAAATATTCCTAAAAAATCTAATTTTTCTCCATTAAAAGATTCTAGATCTTTATAAGTAAAGTTCACATTTTTTGATATTGCTGAACAGCATGTCTTTTTATTTTTTTTACATTTATTGTTCCAAAAATAATATTTATCACCTTTGATAAATTTAGTTTTACATCCACTTTTTTTTGCAATTTTTAACATCCCCCATAGTGGGCAACCTACCTCACCATAATAATTTAAATCTTTTACATGTTTATTTATATAATCGAACATCGGTTCATCAGAAAAGTTTTTAAATCTTTTAAATCTTTCAGGTTTATTAAGTAACTTGGAAATTTTATTTTGGTTAGCTTGAATAAAATTTACATCATTATTTCCTATTTTTTTTAGGAAATTTTTTTTAAATTTTCTTTGTTTAGACGACTTAGTTATAATTGAATCTACAATTGATGAAAGTTTTCTTTGAGATGCTCTTAAATTTTTATTTGAAAATGAATTAGATTTATAAACTTCTTTTAAATAATAACCAAATTCTTTTCTAAGACCATTTTTTGAAAACCTTTTAGAATTAGTATCCCAACCCCTTGGGTGAACAGGAGCAAGTTCGTCTAAAACTTTTTTATAAAATTTTTTTTTAAACCACCTTGTCTTGTATATAAGACCACAATTCTTGCATTTCACATTTTTGGTTTTTTCTAATAAGCTATCCTCGCTTATTTTGAGTAATTGAGAGATTTGGTCAGAATACCTATTTTTATATGGCTTAGATGCTCTTATAATTTTTGAATGTCTGCAAAGGGGGCATTTATTAAATTTTATTAAAATCTTTTCAATTTTTTTCATATTTTTTTTACAACTTTAGCTTTCATTAAAATTTTATATATATTACTAGTTTTCTTCATTGAAAGATTAACTAGCTTTGAAATATTTCTGAGATTATTTGTACCATCAGCATATTGCAAGAAGTCTAATAATTTTACTGGCTCTTTAAAACTATTGTCTTTTCTAGAGATTAGTGGGTATAATTTTCTTTTGCCCAAGTTTGGCTCACAAAAAGTTTTACACTTTATATAACCCCTCTTTATTTTGCGTTTTTCTGACCACTTTAAAAAAGTGCTTGTATTTATTTCCATCAAATTTTCAATAATTCTTTTGGCTACTTTAAACGTTCCGCTTAAACCTTTTGCAGTAACAACATTAAAATTATCAAGTGACGTGTGGTATTCGGGAAAAGAATGGTATTTTGAACGCATTATCTCGCCAGTTCCAAAATTAATATTTGGAGCATTAAATCTTCTAGCTTCGGACTCACTGTGAATGTGTTTATATTTTTTTAATTTTATTTTCAAATCCTTAAAAGCCTTTATTGCTGCTTTGTCACTGGGTGAGTCGTGGTATTTTGAATAAAGATAGGAGTAAACTCTGTTATCCCCGGCACAAGTAATATGATATCCGCCAATAACATTTTTTTTTAAACTTTTAAAATTTTTTTTAATGTACGCAATAGCACCTATTGTTTCAGGTAAAAATAAAAATCTAAGACTTTTTTTATTAGTTTTTATTTTCCCAAAATGCTTTGCTAAAGCTGATGTAACAAGTGGACCAGAAAGTTCATTATTAGCCATTGATGGATGACAAATATTACAAGTAATTAATATTTCTTTTTTTTCTCTACCTTTAATAAAAAGTTCGCCAAAAGTTAGTTTACCATTTTTTTTAAATTTGCTATCTATTTTTACGATAAAATTATCATTATCAGAATAATTTTTTTTTATTTTTAAGAAGTTTATATATGTCAAGCAAAAGCCCCAATATTTTTTATAAAATGAAGTAACGTAGGGGATAGCGTTTTTTTGTTTTTTATAAAAATGTAAATGCTTTAATAATTCTTTTTTTTTAATATTTTTGTTTATTGGTACAGAATAAGACACCAGGTGAAGATTA
>QCOH01000010.1:0-37500 GCA_003209895.1 Pelagibacteraceae bacterium AG-430-I06 | reverse complement strand
CGCGGGTACACCTTTGCAGGCTTACAGAACGTTCCGCTACCGCGTACAAAGTCCGAAGACATTGCACACCCACAGATTCGGTACATGATTTGAGCCCCGTTACATCTTTGGCGCAGAAACTCTATTAGACCGGTGAGCTGTTACGCTATCTTTAAAGGATGGCTGCTTCTAAGCCAACCTCCCGGCTGTTTAGGAATCTCCACATCCTTTCACACTTAATCATGATTTAGGGACCTTATCTGGTGATCTGGGCTGTTCCCCTCTCGACCATGGACCTTAGCACCCACAGTCTGTCTGTTAAGGAAAGACTTTTAGCATTCGGAGTTTTATTAGGTTTGGTAAACATTTCTGTCCCCTAGCCCATTTAGTGCTCTACCTCTAAAAGTCTGTTTATTTAACGCACTACCTAAATAGTTTTCGCGGAAAACCAGCTATCTACGAATTTGGTTGGCCTTTCACCCCTTACCACAAATCATCCAAAGACTTTTCAACGTCAACTGGTTCGGTCCTCCGGCAAGTGTTACCCTGCTTTCAACCTGTTCATGGTAAGCTCATTCGTTTTCGGGTCTAATTCATACAACTAATCGCCCATTTAAGACTTGCTTTCGCTACGCCTACACCTAATCGGCTTAAGCTTGCTGGATAAATTAAGTCACTGACCCATTATACAAAAGGTACGCCATCACTCTAAAAAGAGCTTTGACTGTTTGTAGGCATACGGTTTCAGGTTCTATTTCACTCCCCTAATAGGGGTTCTTTTCACCTTTCCCTCACGGTACTTGTTCACTATCGGTCACTGAAGAGTACTTAGGCTTAGAGGGTGGTCCCCCTATATTCGAGCAAGATTACACGTGTCCCGCTTTACTCATGAAAATTAATAAGTTTTACTTCTAAAGGACTATCACCTGCTGTGGTTAGTCTTTCCAGACTATTCGAATTAACTTAAAAACTTTGCTGGCCTATTCCGCTTTCGCTCGCCACTACTAACGGAGTCTCAATTGATTTCTTTTCCTCCGGGTACTTAGATGTTTCAGTTCTCCGGGTTTGCTCTTTATACCTATGTATTCAGTACAAAGTAACTCATTAAGAGTTGGGTTATCCCATTCGGAAATTTTCGGATCAAAGCCTGCATACAGCTCCCCGAAACTTATCGCAGTATACCACGTCCTTCATCGCCTTTCAGTGCCTAGGCATCCGCCATACGCCCTTAAACGCTTGATTTAATGCACAGAAAAAAATTTTCTGTAAAAATTAAATTTTTGTTGGAATGTTCATCTATTCGAACATTCATTGATTGTTCACAATATTGAACAATCGGATATAGATATTGATAATTATTTACGATTTAAAAATGCTAAAAGTGTCAATAGTGGTGGAGGATAGCGGGATCGAACCGCTGACCTCCTGAATGCAAATCAGGCGCTCTCCCAGCTGAGCTAATCCCCCGAAAATATTGGTGGGCCGAGGACGACTCGAACGTCCGACCTCACCCTTATCAGGGGTGCGCTCTAACCACCTGAGCTACCGGCCCCTAAGTTAGACACTTTAAAGAAGAGAAATGAGGACGGTCACATTAAAAATATTTTTTGACCAAAAGAAATTTTGGTCATCCTTAGAAAGGAGGTGATCCAGCCGCAGGTTCCCCTACGGCTACCTTGTTACGACTTCACCCCAGTCGCTGATTGTACCGTAGTCAAAGTTTTTAGGCTTTGCCTTAAAGTATAACCAACTTCCATGGTGTGACGGGCGGTGTGTACAAGACCCGGGAACGTATTCACCGCGGCGCGCTGATCCGCGATTACTAGCAATTCCAGCTTCATGTACTCGAGTTGCAGAGTACAATCCGAACTGAGACATATTTTTGGGATTAGCTTGGAGTCGCCTCTTTGCATCCCATTGTAAATGCCATTGTAGCACGTGTGTAGCCCAACTCGTAAGGGCCATGAGGACTTGACGTCATCCCCACCTTCCTCCAGCTTATCACTGGCAGTTCATTTAGAGTACTCAACTAAATGTTAGTAACTAAACGTAGGGGTTGCGCTCGTTGCGGGACTTAACCCAACATCTCACGACACGAGCTGACGACAGCCATGCAGCACCTGTGTTTCGTCCGGCCGAACCGAAGACTCATATCTCTACGAGTCGCGACGAACATGTCAAGAGTTGGTAAGGTTCTGCGCGTATCTTCGAATTAAACCACATGCTCCACTGCTTGTGCGGGTCCCCGTCAATTCATTTGAGTTTTAACCTTGCGGTCGTACTCCCCAGGCGGTGTGCTTAACGCTTTTGCTGCGACACTGAAAAATAAATTTCCAACGTCTAGCACACATCGTTTACAGCATGGACTACGAGGGTATCTAATCCTCTTCGCTACCCATGCTTTCGCTCCTCAGTGTCAGTAGTGATCCAGAAAGTTGCCTTCGCTTTTGGTGTTCTTTCTAATATCTACGAATTTCACCTCTACACTAGAAATTCCACTTTCCTCTATCACACTCAAGCTAAAAAGTTTTGATGGCAGTTCCAAGGTTGAGCCTTGGGATTTCACCACCAACTTTTTTAACCACCTACGAGCTCTTTAAGCCCAGTAATTCCGAACTACGCTAGATCCCTTCGTATTACCGCGGCTGCTGGCACGAAGTTAGCCGGACCTTCTTATTCGGGTACCGTCATTTTCTTCCCCGACGAAAGAGTTTTACAACCCAAAGGCCTTCTTCACTCACGCGGCATCGCTGCATCAGGGTTTCCCCCATTGTGCAAGATTCCCTACTGCTGCCTCCCGTAGGAGTCTGGGCCGTGTCTCAGTCCCAATGTGGCTGGTCTTCCTCTAAGAACAGCTATTGATCGTTGCCTTGGTGAGCTTTTACCTCACCAACAAGCTAATCAAGTGCGGGCTCATCTTTCGGCGATAAATCTTTCCCCGTAAGGGCTTATTCGGTATTAGCTCAAGTTTCCCCGAGTTATTCCAAACCAAAAGGCAGATACCCACATTATACTCACCCGTCTGCCACTCAGTATTGCTACTGCGTTCGACTTGCATGTATTAGGCGTGCCGCCAGCGTACGTTCTGAGCCATGATCAAACTCTCAAGTTTAATAACGGCGCACACTAGCTTTAATAACTTTAAAATTAATTAAAGTTACTTTCGTTAAAGTGTGTACGACAAATTTCTTAAATTAACCTAACCGTCCACACTTCTCTTCTTAATCATTTACAATTTAAAAAAGCTAAAACTTCCAAAACTAGTGGAAATCTGCACGCAAAAATCGATACAAACTTAGCTAAAAGCTTTGATTTTATACCTATTAAGGCGAAACGCAGTTATATAAAAAAACAAGAATTAATCAAGGCGTTTATTTAGTAATTTTTGAGGAAATATAAGAAAAAACAAGGCTTTTTTTACTACTTAGCATTGTATCAGGTAAGTTTTTTTAATATAGAAAAGTCATGATGAAAATTCACATAATTTATCAAAATTTTAAGAGACTTTTGGATAAATTTAATAGTTCGAAAAAAAATAAAATTCTATTACTTCTTTCCCCTGTGGTTTTTATTTTAGTCATTTATGGATCAATTTCTTACAATTCAAAACTGAAAAAAGAGAGATCTGAAACTATAAATTCATTTCTCTCCAATAATGATACAATTTTATTAAAAAACTACCTTCTTAACCAAATAAAATCTCCATATTTAGAGTATGACTATTTAATAAAGGAGGGTGATTCAATTGAGAGCATCCTTAAAAAGTTCAGTATTAAGAGCAAAGAGGTTGATACTATAGTAAAAAAAATAAAAAAAATGAATTTAGCTGAGATAAAAATTAACCAAAAAATTAGTTTTTTATTAAAAAGGAATACAAAAACTAATGAGATAGAGATTATTAATGTAAACTACCCATTGTCAAAAGAGACTTTTGTTCAAATAGATAAAAAAAAGGATGGAATTAAAGTCACAAAAAATATTACAAAACTTTATAAAAAAGAAATTATTCAAACTGGAGAAATAACAAATAGTCTTTATAAATCTGCTGTTGACCTAAAAATAGAGCCAAATATTATTATAGAGTTTGCAAGAATATTTGGTTTTGAAGTAGACTTTCAAAGAGACATTAGAAAGGGTGACAAATTTGAGATTTTATTTGAAAGGTTTACTGATGACAAAGGCAAATCTATAAAAACTGGAAAAATTTTATACGCTTTCTTAAATGTAAATAATCAAAAAATAAAACTATATAGGTTTGGAAAAAAAAATAATATTGATTTTTATGATGTAGACGGAAAAAGTATTTCTAAAGCTTTAATGAAAACTCCAATCAATGGAGCAAGATTATCTTCTCCATTTGGGATGAGAAAACATCCTATTTTAGGTTTCAATAAACATCATAATGGAACTGACTTTGCTGCACCAACTGGAACACCAATCATGGCTTCGGGTACAGGTACTGTAATTAAAGCTGGTTGGTGTGGAGCAGGAGGAAAATGTGTAAGGATAAGACATAACACTTCTTACACAACTGGCTACGGTCACATGTCAAAAATTGCAACACGATCTGGTCGTAGAGTTAGACAAGGACAAATTATTGGCTACGTTGGATCCACCGGGCAATCAACGGGTCCACATCTCCACTACACCGTATCTTATAATGGTAAATTTATTAATTCTCAGAAATTAAAATTACCATCAGGAAAAATTTTAAAAGGTGAGGAAAGAAAACTTTTTGAAGTTGAGAGAATAAAATTAGATGTCAAGTTAGCTGAATTAAAAAATTATAGGTAATAATTTATTTTTTTTCTTCTACTGTTGGCGTATTTTCTTTTTTTTGCAAATCAAGCTTGGTTTCTTGTTGGTTTTCATTTAAATTATTTTTTGATCTTGCCTCATTTACCTCAGATAAAATTCTTGAAAAATGATCGGAATGTTGAAGATAATTTTGATTTAGCACTTCATCTCCAGAACTTAATGCTTCTTTTGCAAGATTTTTATATTTTTCTACTAATCTTTCAAGATTTTGCGGGTTCTTAGGAACATGATTTCTGAAGTTACTTCTTTGAGAGTTAATTTGATGAACTCCATTAGATTTGTTTGAGTGACCAGACCTTCTCGAGCTGTGCTTATTATGCATCCTTGGTCTAAATCTTCTTATTTTCCCGTTTCTCATTTATTAAGTATTAATTATAATGTTATGTATTACTAAAGTATTTATTTAATTTTCAATTTTTTTATAACAACGTGCTAAATATACAACGAATATTATTTTGATAATCTGTTAAAGTTGTTTTTAATTTAAACTTATTATTTTTTAACACTCTTAAAACGCTTTTATATTGACCATTGCCTATTTCTAAAGCCAAAATGCCATTTGTTTTGAGAATATGTTTGGATTTGTAAATAACTTTTCTTATTACGTCAAGGCCATCGTTTCCACCATCCAGGGCCGATCTCGGCTCATATTTCGTTATATCGCCTGATAAACGTTTTATTTCTCTCTTAATTACATATGGAGGATTTGTAACAATTAAATCAAACTTGTATTTGTAAAGGTCGCTAATAGATTTATGAAATAGTCTTGCTCGATTTTGGAATTTGAGATTTACTAGGTTTTTTTTTGCATTTAATATAGTCTTTTTGCACCTATCAATGCCAATGCCCTGACTATTTTTTAATTCATTTAATATAGAAAAAATTATACAACCCGTTCCAATCCCTACATCTAAAAAAAAGAGTCTCTTTCTTTTAAAAAGAGAAACTATTGGGTCAATCAAAAGTTCTGTCTCCGGCCTTGGTATTAAAGAGTTTTTATCAACAAAAAAGTTTATACTCCTAAATTCTTTATTTTTTATAATATAAGCAATTGGCTCATTTTTTGATCTTCTTTCAATTAAAGATTTAAATTGATTTATTTTTTCTGGTTTAATATCAAAATCATTTATTAAAATTTTCTCTCTTGAAATCCCTAATAAATAGGAGAGTAATATTTCTGAGTCTATCCTATTACTTAATATACTTTTATTTTTTAAGAACCTTGATCCTAAATTAATAAGCTCCTGTGTTTTCATCTCAAGTTAGTGCTTTCAATTTTAAATCTTGATCTTTTAGCCTTAAGTTATCGTTCATTTCTTCATGAATTTCTCCATTTAAAAATTCACTAAGCTTATGCAGTGTAAGGTTTATTCTATGATCTGTTACTCGACCTTGTGGGAAATTATAAGTACGTATTCTCTCAGACCTGTCTCCAGAACCTATTTGATTTTTTCTCTCATTAGATCTCTCTTTGTCTTTCTTTAATTTTTCCGATTCGTAGAGTCTTGCTCTCAAAATTTTAAGAGCTTTTGCTTTATTTTTATGTTGAGATTTTTCATCTTGCTGTGTTACCACAATTCCTGAAGGAGCATGAGTGATTCTAACAGCACTATCGGTTGTATTAACCGATTGTCCGCCAGGGCCACTAGATCTGAATACATCTATTCTTAGGTCGCTATCATTTATTTTAATGTCCACATCCTCTGCTTCTGGAAGAATAGCGACAGTAGCGGCTGATGTATGAACTCTTCCTTGTGCCTCGGTTGATGGAACTCTCTGAACTCTATGAACACCGGACTCATATTTAAGATATGAATATATATTATCTCCAGTTACGGAAAATATAACTTCTTTAAAACCTCCTGCCTCACTTTTAGATATACTTATTATCTCAATTTTCCATTTCTTTTTTGAACAAACTTTTTCATACATTCTGAACAAGTCAGCAACAAAAAGTGTAGCTTCCAAACCTCCAGTTCCAGCTCTGATCTCAACAATTGTATTCTTTTCATCGTCTTTATCTTTTGGAAGTAAAAAAATTTTAAGTTTTTTTTCATTTTCTTCTTTTTTAATTTCTGCATCAGAAAGTTCCTTTTCCGCTAAATTGATGATCTCTTTATCATTTTTCTTATCTTGTATAATATTTTTTAAATCTTGTTTATTTTTATCAAATTCAACATACTCTTGGGCACTAGATAAAATATTTTTGAGATCAGAATATTCTTTCGATTTACGTGCTAGTAGTTTTGGTTCTATTTTTCCAGAGGAAAGTTCCTTTTCTAATGAAATATATCTCTCTATTACTTTTTTAACTTTATCGACAGGTATCATGAAATTTAATTATTAATTTCTTTAGCTTTATTTTCTACTAGAGTTACAACTTTATCAATAATGTCTTTACTTGCTACCTTGTTGTGTGGAATGCCGGATAAATAAAGCAAATTGTTACCCTCACCTCCTCCAGTTAAACCAATATCTGTTTGAGAGGCTTCGCCTGGGCCATTTACAACACACCCAATTACAGAAAGTGTCATGGGTTTTTTAATATGAGAAAGTTTTCTTTCCAATATTTTTACAGTGTCAATTACGGGAAATGCTTGTCTCGCACATGATGGACATGAAATTATTTGGACTCCTCTAGACCTGATACCTAAAGCGCTTAAAATTTCAAAACCTGCTTTAATTTCTTCAACTGGATCTGCAGATAAAGAAACTCTAATTGTATCGCCAATACCTTGCATTAAAAGTCTACCAATCCCTATGGAAGATTTGATACTGCCTGTGAATAAACCGCCAGCCTCAGTTATGCCAAGATGCAAAGGGTAGTTATATAAATTTGAAAGTCCCTCGTAAGCTTTTACTGCGAGAAAAACATCTGAGGACTTAACGCTAATTTTAAAATTAAAAAAATCATTATCTTCTAAAAGCTTAATGTTGTGTGTTGCACTCTCAATAAGTGCCTCTGGGCAAGGTTCTTTATACTTTTCTAAAATATTTTTTTCTAATGAGCCAGCATTTACCCCAATTCTTATTGCACAATTATAATCTTTTGCTGCTTTAATTACTTCTTTTACTCTTTCTTTAGAACCAATGTTTCCTGGATTAATTCTTAAGCATTTTGCTCCGGATATTGCTGACTCTATTGCTCTTTTGTAATGAAAGTGAATATCTGCAACTATAGGCAAACTTATTTCTTTTGTTATTTTCTTTAAAGCTTCAGTAGAGTCTTTATCTGGGCAAGAAACTCTAACTATATCTGCGCCTGCATCTTCTAAATCTTTTATTTGTTTTATGGTACCTTTATAATCAGTAGTAAGTGTATTTGTCATTGACTGAACCGATATTGGCGAGTCTCCGCCGATAAATAAATTGCCTAATTTTATTTTTCTAGTTTTTTTTCTTTTTATGATCCTATGTGGTCTAGTTTCCATTTTATTAATCCAATTTAAAAGTTTTGTGCAATATTTTTACCGCATCTATAGTTAAATCTTCATCAATTATTACTGAAATTTTAATTTCAGATGTAGAAATTGCAAGAATATTAATTTTTTCCTCTGCTAATGACCTAAACATTTTATAGGTTATGCCCGGTGTTGCTACCATACCGGCTCCAACTATAGATATTTTAGAAACCTTATCATTCATATGTATTTTTTCATACTTTATTTTTTTGTTAGACTTTATTAATGCTACCGCATTTTTGACTTCTTGCCTTTTTGTTGTAAAAGTTAAATCTGTTTTTTTCCCGTCGGATGATATGTTTTGAATAACCATATCAACGTTTATTTGCTCATTTGATAGAGGCTCAAATATATCTGCTGCAACTCCGGGTTTGTCTTCAACTCCTAAAAGAGTAATTTTAGCATCATCTTTTGAGTAAGCTACACCAGTAACTGCTTTATTGTAATCTATATTTTCTTTTCCGCCTATCTCTGTTCCTTTTCTTTCTGTGAAAGTTGATTTAACTTGGATTGGTATATCATTAATCATAGCTGACTGTACTGCAGAGGATTGCATAACTTTTGCCCCTAGGGATGATAGCTCAAGCATTTCTTCATAAGAAATTTTATCAATTTTTTTTGCTAAGGGTATTTTATTTGGATCTGAGGAATATACACCATCAACGTCAGTATAAATTTCACAAGTGTCGGTCTGAAAAATTTTAGCTATGGCAACTGCAGTTGCGTCAGAGCCTCCTCGGCCGATTGATGTAATTTCACCATTTTTTGATACGCCTTGAAACCCAGGAATAACAGCAACACCACCTTTTGAAATATAATTATTAATTTTTTCAATATTCATATTTATAATTCTCGCGTTTGTATGTTCACCCTCTGTAATAATAGGTATCTGCCAATTCATCCAAGACTTTGACTTCACGCCTAAGTCGTTAAGCGCGCCCGCCATAAGAGCACTTGTAACCTGCTCTCCTGATGTCAATAAAACATCTAATTCCCTTTTATTAAATTTTTTTGATATAGACTTGGAATGTTCAATTAAATTATTAGTAGTGCCTGCCATAGCAGAAACCACCACTATAACTTTATTGTCGCTATCATATTCTTTTTTGATAATTTTTGCCGCATGTATAATTCTTTTGATTGAACCTACAGATGTTCCACCAAATTTGAGCACTTTTTTAATCATAGCTATATTTTATTATAGAATAAATTAAGTTAAAATTAAGTTAATAAAATATAATAAAGGATTTAATGACTACAATAAATCGAGAAGAAATTCAAAAGTTTTCAAAATTAGCCGATCAATGGTGGGATGCTAACGGTAAATTTAAACCTTTACACGCTTTTAATCCAATAAGGATCAAATATATAATTGATAAATGTACATCTCAGTTTGGTCTAAACAAAAAAGATAGAAAACCACTTTCTAGTTTAAGTGTTTTAGATATAGGTTGTGGGGGGGGTCTTGTATGTGAACCGTTAAGTAGATTAGGTGCGAACGTTACTGGTATTGATGCATCATCGAAAAATATTATTGTTGCAAAATTACATGCACAAAAAAGTGGTCTAAAAATAAAATATTTTAATACCTCACCGGAAAAAAAAAATATCAGAGAAAAGTTTGACGTAATATTAAATCTAGAGATTGTAGAACATGTTGAAAATTTAGACTTATTTTTAAAATCTGGAAGTGAACTTCTCAAAAAAAATGGTATTATGTTTATTGCTACAATTAACAGAACGTTTGAATCCTATATAAAAGCAATAGTTGGTGCTGAATATATTCTTAGATGGCTTCCAATTGGCACACATGATTGGCAAAAATTTCTCAAACCTGAGGAAATTGAAAAAAGATTTAAGAAGTTAAACTTAAATAAATTATACCTAAACGGTCTTAAATTTAATATTCTATCAAATAGCTGGAGTTTGAGTTCGGATTGTTCTGTAAATTACATTATTGTGGCAAAAAAAGTTTAATTTTTTTGTTTATTTACCCAAGGAATACTAGCAATTTCTATTCCTTCCTCTCTTAATTCCTCTGCTTCTTCGGGGGTAGCTTGGCCATAAATTTTTTTATTTTTTCTATTATCGTAATAAACGTTTCTAACCTCTCTAGGAAAGTTTTTTCCAACATTCTCAAAATTTTTTTCCACAAATTTCCTTATTTTTGATAACTCTTTTTCAACTTTTTTAAAATTTTTATAAGACTTTTCTTTTTCTCTTTTTTCATTTTTACTTAAAACTACTGGAGACATTATGGATTTTTTAATATTTTTTGACTTACAGAAAATACATTCGATCATTTTTTTTAACTTTAGTCTTTCAAATTCTCTGGAATTTGAAAACCAGCTCTCAAATTCATGATTATTTTGACATTTTAAATTATATTTAATCATATCGTTATATTTAATAACAATATTAAAATTTTCAAGTTTAACTTCTATAATTAGCGTTAATATCTATGTAGTCCTTGGTAAAGTCACATGTGTAACATTCATAGTTAGCTTGTCCCATTTTTAAATTAATCTCAACAATTATTGAGTCCCATTTCATGTATTCTTTAATTTTATCTTCATCAATATTTTCAACCATTCTGCCTTTTTCGGCCACTTTAAATTCTCCTATTTTAATTTCTATTTTTTCAGGAAAAATATTTTCTCCTGATTTACCAATGCCCATTACTATCCTTCCCCAATTTGGGTCTTCTGCGGCCATAGCTGTCTTAAAGAGAGGTGAGTTGGCAACTGAAAATGAAATCTTTTTGGCCATATTTACCGATCTAGCATTTAATACTTTGACCGTAATAAATTTCTTTGCCCCTTCACCATCACTTACAATTTGCTTTGATAAATTTAATAAAACTTTTTGTAAAGCAGCCTCAAAATCTTTAAGCTTTGGGTCCAGAACATTGTAAATTTTTCCAGTCTTTACTTTTCCTGTTGCGAATATAGCCACCATATCATTTGTTGATGTGTCGCTGTCTACCGTTATAGCATTAAAAGTATTTGAAACTGCCTTTTTAAGTAGACTTTTCAAAAAAACAGAAGGTATATCTGCGTCCGTAAAGACAAACGAAAGCATAGTTCCAAGATTTGGAGCTATCATGCCTGAACCTTTGGCTATTGCTGAAATTCTTATATCTTTATTCCATAATCTACAATTTTCAAAAGCTAGTTTTGGCCTAGTATCTGTTGTTAGAATAGATGATGCAGCTTTGAACCAAACAAATTTATTTTGCTTCTCTCTTAATTTATCAACCAAACTTGGGATATTATCTTTTATTTTTTGAACTGGATATTTTTCACCTATAACCCCAGTTGAAGCAAAAATTATCTCATTTGGTTTAATGGCTTGTGTTGTGCCATCTTTTTTTTGAGACTCTCTCAAAGTCAAATTTTTGGCTAAAGTTTTTGATAATATTTCTAAGCTATCTAAACCTTGTTGTCCTGTAAATGTATTTGCATTTTTAGTATTTACCATCAAAGCTTTGATCAAGCTTTTTCTTATGGATCTATTCCAAGTAATCGACTCTGAACAAATCGAATTATTTGTATAAACGGCTGCATAATTAGTTCCATCTTTAAAGTAGAATAAAGAAAGATCGTCTCTCCCAGTTCCATATAAATCTGCCGAAACTGCAGAGATTTCCAAACCGTCAATTGGCTCAAGTTCCTGAAATTCCCCCATTTTTGAGAGTTTAGGTTTGTCTCTTAAAAAATTTTTAAGGTTTATTGTCATGTAAATATATTAATTTATCACTATATATATATGAAACTAATAATTATATAAATTTAACAAATGAATTTTTTAACAAAAGCTTTAGATAGATTGTTTAAAAGCGGCAATCAACAAGAATTAAATAAAATTAAGCCAATTATAGCTAAAATTAACGCTTTGGAGAAAAATTTTATTAATTTATCCCCTGAGGGCTTCATAGGTAAAACGGCGGAATTTAAAAAGAATATTGCAGACGGTAGATCCCTTGAAGAAATTTTGCCAGAAAGCTTTGCCCTAGTAAGAGAGGCGGCAAGACAGGAGTTAGGAGAGAGACATTTTGATGTTCAAATTATTGGTGGGGTAGTTCTTCATCGAGGAAATATAGCTGAGATGAAAACTGGTGAAGGAAAAACTCTAGTTTCCACCCTACCGGCATATCTAAACGCATTGAAGGGTGAAGGAGTTCATATTGTAACAGTAAATGATTATTTAGCAAAAAGAGACTCGGCCTGGATGGGAAAAGTCTATAACCGACTAGGATTAAAAACTGGATGTATAACAAATGATCTTGATGATTTAGAAAGAAAAAGAAATTACAATTTAGACATTACTTACGCAACTAATAATGAACTTGGCTTTGATTACCTTAGAGACAATATGAAATATAATTTGTCAGAAATTGTTCAAAAAAATAGGGGGTTTTGCATTATTGATGAGGTGGACAGTATTCTTATTGATGAAGCAAGAACTCCTCTTATTATATCTGGAGGCGTAGAAGATAAATCTGATCAATATTTATTTGCTACAAGACTTGTAAAAAGTTTAGATAAAAAAGATTTTGAATTAGATGAAAAAAATAAAAATGCAATTCTTACCGATAGCGGTATAGATAAAGCAGAGAAAGTATCAAAAAGTTCAGGATTATTAAAAAACGATAATTTCTATGATCCCCAAAATTTAAATCTTGTTCATCTGGTTAATCAGGCTTTGAAAGCAAGTTTATTATTTTTTAAAGATAAAGATTATATTGTTAGGGATGATAAGGTCCAAATTATTGATGAGTTTACAGGAAGGGTGTTAGAAGGCAGAAGATTTTCTGACGGTCTTCATCAGGCAATTGAAGCTAAGGAAAATGTAAATATTCAAAATGAAAATCAAACTTTAGCATCTATTACTTATCAAAACTATTTTAGATTATATAAAAAATTATCAGGGATGACAGGAACAGCATTAACTGAAGCTGAAGAATTTTATGATATTTATAAATTGAACGTTCTAAGTATCCCAACAAACAAACAAATGATACGTAAAGATAATAATGATCAAATTTTTAGAACCGAAGAAGAAAAAAATTATGCAATTTTTAATAAAGTAAAGGAATGTCAATCAAAAGGACAGCCTGTTTTAGTTGGAACAACAAGTATAGAAAAATCAGAAAAAATATCCAAAGTACTATTAGAAAATAACATTCAACACAACGTTCTTAATGCTAAACATCATGAGAAAGAGGCAAAAATTATTGCCGAAGCAGGAAAAGTTTCTATGGTAACTATTGCGACTAATATGGCGGGGAGGGGTACTGATATTCAGCTTGGTGGTAATAAAAATTTCACTATCGATAATACCTCGCCAAACAAAAAGGAAGTAGAAAAAATAAATTCTGATAAAGAAAAAGTTAAAACATTTGGAGGACTTTATATTATTGGAACTGAAAGACACGAAAGCAGAAGAATAGACAACCAATTAAGAGGAAGATCGGGAAGACAGGGAGATCCTGGTTCATCGATTTTTTATATAAGCCTAGAAGATGATCTTATGAGAATTTTTGGTGGAGGATCTATTGACAATATGCTTAAAAAACTGGGATTAAAAAAGAACGAGTCTATTGATCATCCTTGGATAAATAAAGCAATGGAAAGAGCACAACAAAAGGTCGAGGCTAGAAATTTTGAAATAAGAAAGACACTTCTAAAATTTGACGATGTAATGAACGATCAAAGACAAGTTATATTTGGTCAAAGAATTAAAATTTTAGAGGTTGGCGAAATTTCTGAATTAATTTACTCTTTTTTGAAAGAAATTATAGAAAATTTAGAGAAATCACATGATAATTTTAAAAGAAATGAGGATTTAAAAATTTTTTCATCAGAAATTAAAGAAAGCTTTGGAAATATGTTTGATACAAAAAAAATTGAAGAATTTTCAAAGATAGATAAAAAATCTATGTCAAAAAAAATCACTGAGTCTTTTAATAAAAAGAGGAAAGAGCGAATTGATACTTTGGGTAACACACAAAATGCGGAAATAGAAAAAAGAATATTTTTACAAATTTTAGACTTTCTTTGGAGATCTCATTTACAATACTTAGAGCAGCTTAGACAAGTGATAGGTCTTAGGAGTTATGGACAGAAAGATCCATTGTCTGAATTTAGAAAAGAGGCTTTTGAGTCATTTGAAAATTTATTGTTAAAAATTAAAGCTGAAACTATAAAGTTTCTTTTTAATGTGAACATAGTTGTAGAAAAACAAAATAAAGAGGAAGAAAAAAATCCTCAAGTATTAGAAAAAAAGAAAAAGATACC
Organism: Pelagibacteraceae bacterium AG-430-I06; assembly: GCA_003209895.1. Taxonomy (GTDB): domain Bacteria; phylum Pseudomonadota; class Alphaproteobacteria; order Pelagibacterales; family Pelagibacteraceae; genus Anoxypelagibacter. Next base: position 22,943 of record QCOH01000010.1, on the reverse strand, counting down.
AAGAAATTCTCCATGTGTATGTGGATCTGGAAAAAAATATAAGCATTGTTGTGGGAGGGCAGCCTAATTTAAATTGTAAGATCATGTCTGAAAAACTTCCTAATAAAATTCCTATATTTCCGTTAAGAAATGCAATTTTTTTTCCGGGTACAAATTTACCTTTAAATATTTTTGAAGATAGATATTTAAGAATGGTTGAAAAAGCTATTAAAGGAAATGGAATTATAGGGATGATTCAATCTAAAAAAGTTGATGGAGATTTATTTGAAATTGGATGTTTGGGAAAAATTAATAATCATAAAAAAACTCCTGATGGAAGAATTTTAATAAATCTTTTAGGCTTAAGTCGTTTCAAAATAGATAAAGAACTTAATAATGAGGAACCCTATAGAGAGTTCATTGTTAATTACAATATTTTTGGGGATGATGTCAAAAAAGAGGATTTCGTAGATGAAAAGTTGCTTAATAAATTAGTAGAGAATTCAAAAAAATTATTTGAAAGAGAGGGAATGATTTTAAATTGGAGGGAACTTTCTCAATTAAAAAAGTCGCAACAAGTTTATAATTTAATAATGATTTCTCCGTTTTCTGTAAGCGAAAAACAAAAACTATTAGAAATTCCGCAAATTAATAGTATTGCCAAAACATATATTGAAATAACAAATTTTGCTTTTTTCGAAAAATCGAAAGATGATGCTATACTACAATAATTTACAAATAAATTTTGTTAGATAATCCAAAGCAAAGGATACCTGAAAGAAAAGTTAGTACAGCCGGTATAATAATCCCTATTACAGATGTCCTTTTAACCACGCCTAAATTTCTTTTTTGATGAGAAGACATTGCTACAAAAAAAGTAAATAAATTTTGTAAGAATATAAGATTAAAAAAACCCCAAGTTCCAAGCGTTCCTTTTTCCCTTATGAAAACAATATATCCGGCTAAAATAAACGAACCAATGAGCATTGAGCCAAAAAAACGAGTCATGATAGCTGAAGTTTCATGCATACCATATTTTTTTAAAAAATTTTTTGTATTAAATGTACATTGATAAGCGTACAGACCATAAATAATAAAATGAATGAAAAATATAATTAGAAAAAATGAATTATTAAAATTTTCTACCATAAAATTTTCGTTAATTAAAAACTTAGTTTGTTTCTCTAGTGTTTTTATTATGTGACTCGGTAAAAGGTATAGGAACTACTGTCGCACTCACAGGTTTATTAGAATATTTTTTAGGTAGGTGAACTTTGTATTTTTTACCGAAATTGCCTAATGGAAAACCATTACTACTTAAATTTCCTTCATATGGAACATATCCCATTGCAATATTTGTTCCCTTTTCGGGGTGGTACCAAGGCGAGGTGATAAAACCAACAGGTTTACCGCCTTTATCATTTGATATTAACCAAAAATCATTTGCATAATCTTCTACTGGCTTACCACCTAGCTCCATTCCAACTAATTGAAGTTTGTAAGGTTTCTCTCCGTTTTTAAGCTGGATTTTCATTTTCTCTAGTGCCTCTTTACCTACATAATCTGTTTGTTTGTTCCATTGGCCTTTGCCAGATAGAGAAACTTGATAACCTAAATTACATTGAAATGGATTGTGTTCGTGATCCAAATCTTGACCCCAAGATAATATTCCTGCCTGAATTCTTCTATGGTGTGCTGGCGCTATAACCATTAATTTATGTTTTTTTCCAGCCTTAAGAACAGCATTCCACATATCCTCGGCATACAACGTTGCATTTCTCAAGTAAATTTCATAACCAGCTTCTCCTGAAAATCCAGACTGAGATATAACACAATCTCTTCCGGCAATTTTTGCCTTGGCCAAACCATAGAATGGGATATTATCCATATCTACTTGATTACCAATTAAATCTTTCATTAGTGCTTTTGATTTTGGACCTTGAATTTGAACCGGGCACGCATCAATTTCGTCTATTTCAACATTAAATCTTTTATCAGCATTAACACCCTGTAAATACAAACCAATGTCAGAGTCAGACAAACTGAACCAAAATTCATCATTTTCTACTCTTAACAAAACAGGATCATTAAGCACTCCGCCTTTATAGTTACAAAGAATAACATACCGGCCACGCATTGTTGAAATTTTCGTTGCATCTCGAGTAATCACATAATCTACAAATTTTTCTGCATCTGGACCTTTGACTCTAATTTGTCTTTCGACAGCCACATTCCACATTGTTACATGATTTTTTATAGCCTTATACTCTACCATTGCTCCACCTTTTTCTGGTCTCACATAGCCTCTGGGGTGATAAATTCTATTATAAACTGTTGCTCTCCAACATCCGGCTTTCATTGATAAATGCCAATAAGGAGATTTTCTTACTCTTGTCGAAATAAGCATCTCTACTTTTGTTGGTCCGCTTTGCCTTAAATTATAAGGAACTTGCCTGTCTGATTGATCTACTGAAGTTTCGTGTCTTAATTTGTCGTAATTTACTTTTTCAACCTTGTAAGAATTTGGAATCTTTTTAGGCATAATTATTTTGCTCTAACCACTTGTTTGTCTCTTTTAACCCTCCAAAAGTATAAATATGAAAGTTATTCGTAGAACTTTTAACCTTTTCAATTAAATTGTTTGGGTCAGATGGTTTTAATAAATCTAGTGCTTTTGTTGCATTGCTCTTGATAAAATTAATTGAGTTTTTTGCTCCTACAATATTTGCAAATTTTATTAGATTGGTAATTTTTAAAGGGCCTGTGATTCCAACATGTACTGGCAAACTTTGTTTTGAAATAAATTCTTTAATTGGATCTGGGTTTAAAAGCCATTGAGTTACGATATAATCGGCGAAGGGTTTTTTTTCTTTCATAGCTTTTTCTAATTCCGAATCCGATATATCAGGGGACCCCTCAGGATGTCCAGCAATTCCTATCTTGAAACCATCAAATAATCCTGTCTCTAATATCTGAAGAGAACAGTGATAGTCCCCAATGGGTTCAGCGCTACCGCCAATTACAAGAGCTTGTTTTACGCCAAAATCTTTACACATAGAAACATAGTCTTTTAAATTCTCAAAATTTTTAATTGATCTTGCAGGAAAGTGAGGTACGGGATTAAACCCGGATTGGACTAGTTCTTTAGCCTTATTGGCTACCTCTCTAAAATCGTTCCCGGGCAACATGGTTATGTAAACATCTTTTACCTTTGGTAAAACCGCAAGGTTTGTCTTCATTGTTATCTCTAAAGAAAAATGCATATTTCTCGGGATATACCAGGGGACCCCTCAACGTGTCCAGAAAAATCATTACAAGAAGAGTTTGACTTTGTGCCGCTATAATAGTCAAATATGTCAGGGAAAAAATGAAAGTACTTTGCGTTCTATACGATGATCCTAAAGGGGGGATGCCCAAAAGCTACCCTGTAGCAAGTTTACCAAAATTAGATAAATATCCAGATGGTATGGCATTGCCAACCCCAAAAGGAATAGATTTTAAGCCAGGTCAATTACTAGGGTGTGTTTCAGGTGAATTAGGTTTAAGAAAGTTTTTAGAGTCTAATGGCCATAAATTAGTTGTGACCTCTGATAAAGATGCGAAGGGCTGTAAAGCAGACAAGGAATTAGTTGATGCAGACGTTGTTATATCTCAACCTTTTTGGCCTTATTATTTAACAAAAGAAAGAATCCAGTCAGCAAAAAAATTAAAAATGGCTATTACCGCTGGTATTGGGTCAGACCACGTAGATTTACAAGCAGCAATGGACAATAAAATTGATGTAGTTGAAGTCACTTACTGTAATTCAAGATCTGTAGCCGAACACATCGTTATGATGATTTTATCTTTAGTTAGAGATTATCACAATCAACATAATATAGTTAATCAAGGTGGTTGGAATATTGCTGATGCAGTGCATAGATCTTATGATGTGGAGGGTATGCATGTAGGAACAGTTGCGGCAGGACGTATTGGATTAGATGCATTAAGAAAAATGAAACCTTTCGACGTTCATCTTCACTACTTTGACAGACACAAATTACCAGACTCGGTTGAAAAAGAACTTAATTTAACATTCCACGACTCTGTAGAATCTTTAGTTAAGGTTTGTGATGTAGTTACAATTAACTGCCCTCTACACCCAGAAACTGAAAATTTATTTGATGATAAATTAATAAGCAAAATGAAGAAAGGTGCTTACATTGTTAATACGGCTAGAGGAAAGATTTGCAATAGAGAGGCGATAGCTAAAGCTCTTAAATCTGGACAATTAAGTGGATATGCGGGGGATGTGTGGTTTCCGCAACCTGCTCCAAATGATCATATTTGGAGATCAATGCCAAACCACGGTATGACACCTCATACTTCCGGAACCTCATTATCAGCACAAGCTAGATATGCAGCAGGTGTTAGAGAAATTTTAGAATGTTTCTTTGATAAAAAGCCAATCAGAGATCCTTATTTAATTATAAAAGATGGTCAATTAGCTGGCATGGGTGCCCACTCTTATAGCAAGGGGAGTGCGACTGGCGGTTCTGAGGAAGCGGCTAAATACAAAAAGAAATAAATCTTAAAAAAGACCTTCGATTTCTCCTTTTTTATTTAATTTAATGGAGCAAGTAAAAAATCTACCTGCTCCATATGACTATATGATTTAGGTAAGTTTATATTCTAGTAATACCATAGTTCTCCAGCCATTTTTTTCTTTCAAGATTTTTTTATGAAGAACTCGGTACCCAGCAATTGTGACATCGATTAATTGGTTGTCCGCATTCATCTCATAACTTTTAACAAGACCTTTCTTGTTTTCCCTGTGCATTACTTTCTCTGAACGCACCATTGTATGAGATGTAACATCAGCGATTTTAAGTTTTGCACTCATTACCGCTTTAGATTCGGAAATACCTAAATCTTTGCTCCATGCTGATCCGCACATTAATATCTTTTTGTCTGTAGTTTTGTTTTTTTCACACCAAATATTTGTAAATTTTTGTAAATCATTTGGGGAATTAATAATTTTCTTATTTTTCACATAACTATTTGTACAATTGGATAAAAATAGTGCTGCAATTATGATTAAGACTATTCTCATTTGTTTCCTCCTTTCTATATATTTTCTAATATTGCTATAAATAACATTGTTGCTGATTGCTGCCATTTAGGATCTGTAAAAAATGTAACGAAAAAATTTTGATTTTTTTCTTCACACGTATAGTGTTCTTTTTTATTGATTAAGTTACCGTTTACAACATCTGCTTCAGAATAATATTTGCATTTACCTTTGCCTAAGACAGGTGTGGTTAAAAGAAAAAAAATCATTAAGATTTTCACCATAATTCCCTTTGACTTAATTTAAATCTAGCCTGATTAAGAGCTGTATCTAATAAAGCAAAAAAAGCGATACGAGCTTCTTGTTCAAATATTTGTTTTTTGCATCCAGCGGTATTACAATTTGTCAAAACATTAGTGAGTATTGTCTGATAGTAAGCATTACTTTTGGCAAATGTGTGAGTTGTAAAAAGCAGGATAAATAAATAAATTATAATTTTTAAAGCCTTCATAAAAGAACAGCATGCTTAAAAAATTATGGAATTGTAGTGAAAAATAAATGATTATTTTTCACCTAGAGTTTGTTAGAGTAATCTAAGATTTGCTATGACAAAATTAAGAAAACCCCTATCTGTTGAGTTTGTTTTAAGTCAGGCTATTAAAAAACTTAATGAGGAGGAGATTAAAAAATCTACTGGAAAATCAATATCTCACTTTAGAAAGTGTGGAGATGAAGATGACAAAGATCATAACATCAGTTTTTCTGACGCGATTAAGCTAGATGTCCTTCTCCAACAAAAAAAGTTAGGAACACCTCTCCTTGATTGCTTTAATTTTAAACTTGAACACGAGCTAAGAAAAACCAATGAATTTGAAAATATATCTTCAGCTTTAATTAACATTGGAGGTCGTATAGGATATTTAATGGATACAACTCAAGAGGCTATTGATCCTAAAGGCCCACAAGGAAGTGTAATTAATGATCAAGAAAAACAAAAAATTTTTAAAGCTGTATCTGAAGTAGAGGAAAAAATTGCTAAACTAAAAATATCAGTAAAATAATTAAGCCTTTTCATTGGAAGATTATATTTGAAAATAATAAATCTTAAAATAGTCCTTCTATTTCACCTTTTTTATTTAATTTAATATTGTCAGCTGCTGGAACTCTTGGAAGTCCTGGCATAGTCATTATAGATCCGCAAACAACAACTACAAATTCAGCGCCACTAGATAATCTTACTTCTCTTATAGGCAATATATGGCCAGAGGGAGCTCCTTTTAATTTTGGGTCAGTAGAGAAGCTATATTGTGTTTTTGCTATACAAACTGGGAATCTTCCAAGCCCCGCCTGCTCTATTTTTTTAACTTGTTCTTTAATTTTTTCATCTACCTCAATCCCTTTTGCGTTATAAATTTCTTTAGCAATTTTTTCTACTTTTCCTAAAATTGGTGTTTGATCAGTATATAAATATTTAAATTTAGATGTATCGCTCTTCTTGCATATTTCTACTACATTTTTCGCCAAATCTTTTGTTCCGTTTCCTCCGTCTAACCAATGCGTACAAAGACTTACTTTGACGCCAAGTTTAGCACATTGTTCTTGGATAATTTTAACTTCATTTACTGTGTCGTTAATAAAGTGATTAACTGCAACTATTACTTCTAAACCAAACTTTTTAATATTGTGTATGTGCCTTTCTAAATTGGGCAAACCTTTTTTAAGTGCATCAAGATTTTCTTTTTTAAGATCGTTTTTTTCTAAACCTCCGTGCATTTTTAAAGCTCTTATTGTAGTAACAAGAACTACACAACTTGGTTTAAGTTCTGCTTTACGGCATTTAATGTCTAAAAATTTTTCAGCACCAAGATCTGCACCAAAACCAGCTTCTGTAATTACATATTCGGATAGTTTTAAAGCAGTTTTGGTTGCAATAATTGAATTACATCCGTGAGCAATATTTGCAAATGGTCCACCATGAATAATTGCAAGATTATTTTCTAATGTTTGAACTGCATTAGGTCTGATTGCTTCTTTCAATAACACTGTCATGGGACCATTGGCTTTTAAATCTTTCGCATAAACTGGTTTTTTATCTTTAGTATATGCTACTGTAATATTTCCAATTTTTTCTTCTAAATCTTTAAGGCTATTTGATAAACAAAAAATAGCCATCACCTCTGAAGCGACAGTAATATCAAAGCTATCATATCTTGGAACGTTTGTTTTTAATTTTTCAAGATTTATTTTTATTTTTCTCAAACTACGATCATTTAAATCAACTACACGTTTCCAAACTATATTTTCTATATCTATATTGAGTTTGTTTCCCCAATAAATATGATTATCTATCAAGGCTGCTAATAAGTTATGTGCAGAAGTTATTGCATGAAAATCTCCAGTGAAATGCAAATTAATTTGTTCCATCGGAACAACCTGCGAATACCCTCCTCCTGCAGCCCCACCTTTCATTCCAAAAGATGGTCCTAAACTGGGTTCTCTTAAACAAACAATTGATTTTTTTCCAATTTTATTCAAACCGTCATTTAATCCTACCGAGGTTGTTGTTTTCCCTTCGCCCGCGGGTGTAGGTGTTATTGCTGTTACTAAAATAAGATTACTTTTTTTTTCCTTTAATTTATCTATATATTCAAAATTTAGTTTTGCAATATGGCGGCCCATTGGACTGAAAGAAGAAGGGCTATCAGGAATATTAAATTTTTCAAGAACCTCTCTTATTGGTTTCATTTTGGATGCTCTTGCAATTTCAATATCTGATTTAATTTTAGTCAATAAAGTACCTGCGTTATTTTTGGCTTGGACTATGCCATAAAACTTAGTTATTTTAAATTATGAAAAAAATATTAGTAATATTGATTTTGTTAATTCAGTTTCCATCAAATGCGGCTGATAAATACACAAATTTTTCACTAGAAAGCCTCGAAAAAGCAAAAGCCACAGGTAAAACAGTGGTTGTAAATTCATATGAACCGTGGTGCTGGTCCTGTAGAAAACAAGACAAAGTGCTTACTGGTGCAAAAGAGGAATTCAAAAATGTAGTTTTTTTGACTTACCAACAAGGCAAGCATAAAGACATAGCTGAAGCATTAAGTGTAAATGTTAGAACTACTATCGTAGTTTTTAAAGGTAAAAAAGAAGTTGCGAGAATAATTGGCCAAACTGAGAAAACAGAAATTTACTCGGCAATTAAAAAAGGTATTTAGTTTAGGTGTGGTGGCCTTGGTTTGAATCGCACAAACGACACATACCTTTTCAGGGTACTGCTCTACTACTGAGCTACAAGGCCATAATGTTAAAATCTAAAAGTAATTCTGCCTTTAGTCAAATCATAAGGTGTCATCTCGACTAATACTTGGTCTCCGGCTAAAACTCTTATTCTATTCTTCCTTAATTTTCCAGCTGTATGAGCTAAAACTTCATGATTGTTTTCTAATTTAACTCTAAACATTGCGTTGGGAAGTAGTTCGGTTACTTTGCCTTTAAATTCAATTTTTTCTTGTTTATTCAATCTTCACCTTTTAATTCTTATTTTCACAGAACTAGCATGACCATGTAAATTTTCATAATTTGCTAGATTTATAACTGATGGACCGAGTCTTTCAATACCTGATTTTGATATTTTGATAACTGATTGTCTTTTTAAAAAATCAATAACTGATAAACCAGACGAAAATCTAGCTGTTCCTGACGTTGGTAATACATGATTAGGTCCAGCAATATAATCGCCCATAGCTTCTGGTGAAAGATATCCTAAAAAAATTGAACCAGCATTATTTATTAAGTTTAAGTAACTTTCAGGTTTTTTTGTACATATTTGTAAATGCTCGGGAGAAATCTTATTAACAATATTTGCTATTTCAGTCTTATTTTTAGCTAAAATGTACAAACCAAAATTATTTATACTCTTAGAGATAATTTTTTTCTTTGGTAAAAATTTCATTTGATAATTTATAAATTTTTTTACTTTTAAAATTAATTCTTTACTATCTGTTACTAGTATAGATTGTGCACGCTGATCATGCTCAGCCTGGGCAATTAAATCTGCTGCAACCCAATTAGCATTAGAATATTTGTCAGCTATTACTGTTACTTCTGATGGTCCTGCGAATATATCGATTCCTACTTCTCCAAATACCTCTTTTTTAGCTAGCGATACAAATTCATTACCGGGTCCAGTAATTTTATCGACTTTTTCAACAACATCAGTTCCAAAAGCCAAAGCTCCAATTGCTTGTGCCCCACCAAGTTTATAAATTTTTTTTATTTTACATTTCTTTGCAGCGTATAAAATACCTGGATTTATTTTTTTATTAATACTTGGGACAGTCATAAAAATTTCAGGGACTCCAGCTATAATTGCTGGGATACAATTCATTAAAACAGAACTTGGATAACTAGCTTGACCTCCAGGCACATATACTCCTATTTTTTGAATAGGATTTGTACGATATGAAAGTTTATTTTTGAATTTATCAGTAACTGAAAAAGTTTTGACTTTTTGGTTTTTATGAAAATTAAATATTCTTTTATATGCAAGATCAATATCTGCTTTGGTCCTTTTATTCAATAACCTTAAATTTCTTTTTATTTCAGATTTTGAAAAAAAAATTTTATTCTTATTCAACTTTTTAATGCCACTAAATTTTTTTTCATATTTAATGACAGCATTATCTTTACTTTTTCTTACTTCAGCTAAAATTTTTTTGACAACAGATAATTTTGTGCTTGAACTTTTTTTTCTTAACTCTAGATAAAATGATAGCTGATTTTTAAAAGCTTTATTTCTTGTGTTTAAAATTTTATTCATCAAATATATCGTGCTTTGGTTTATTTTTTGTTTCCCACGGTTCGCCCTGGTCATCCAAGAAGCAATCAATCACTTCTGAATTTATTTTAATTTGTTTATCCCCAGCAAAATGAAGGATTATTTCATAACTTTTATCAGACAATAATTTACTTTCAATTGCTAAAAAGTCCAAGAAATGATCTGGTTTATTTTGATCTAGTTTTTTTGAGTATACTGATAATACGTTTTCAAACTTTAATACACTTAAAATTCTTTTATTTTTCCTAAAAACCCCCTTTTCAACATCCTCCCACATGAATCGGTTAAATTGTATTAAAAAGATTCTATTTCTAATCAAATGAACTATATTCCCTGACTGGGTAATACTATCTTGTAAATGAGCTGACATTACTTTTAAATCATCTTGTGTTTTTGCACTAAGTTTTAAAAATTTGATATTCATTTATTTTTAGTTTTTTCTAAAAATATTAGCCTTACAATTTCTTAGCTTTGTTTCTAATTTTTCATAACCTCTGTCTAGATGATAAACCCTATTAACAATTGTTTTATCTCCAGCAGATAAGCCTGCCAAAACTAAACTAACAGATGCTCTAAGATCTGTAGCCATAACTTCTGCGCCATTTAATTGTTGAGGACCATAAATAAAAGATGTATCACCAAAAATTTTAATTTTTGCTCCCATTCTATTTAACTCTGGAACATGCATAAATCTTTTTTCAAATATATTTTCTTTTATTTTGGAAACCCCGTTTGCTTTAGTCATCAAAACCATAATTTGAGCCTGTAAGTCTGTGGGAAAGCCTGGATATGGTTCAGTTTTTATATAAGCAGGTTTAATTTTATTTGATTTAAAAATAATGAGGTCGCTTTTATTTACTTTTATTTTAACGCCCATTTTTTTTAAAATAGATATTTCTTTCTTGAGGATTTTAGGTTCAATACCTGAAATTTTGAGCTTGTTTCCTATCAGAGCTCCAGCAATAATAAATGTTCCTGACTCAATTCTATCAAACATAACTTTATGGTTAACAGATTTTAAATTTTGTTTTCCTGAAATCTTAATTTTTCTTTCTCCGATCCAATTAATTTTTATGCCCATTTTTTTTAAAAAGTTTGTTAAATCTTTAATTTCTGGCTCACACGCACAATTACTTAAGTAGGTAGTCCCTTTAGCATAGCTAGCGGCAATAATTGCATTTTCTGTTGCTCCTACAGATACAGAGGGCAATTTTATTTTTTTTCCAATTAATCCTTTTGTGGTTTTTGCAATAATATATCCATTTTTAATTTTAATTTTCGCTCCAAGTTTTTTTAAAACAAAGAGGTGGATATCAACTGGTCTCGATCCGATAGCGCACCCACCAGGTAGTGATACTTTAGCCTTTTTAAATCTTGAAAGTAGAGGACCGAGAATAATTACTCCTGCTCTCATTGTTTTAAGCAAGTTGTAGGGTGCTGTAGTTTTTAATATTCTGTTCTTATTATGTATTAAAATTCTTTTTTTTTTAAAATCTAATTTAATATTTGAACCAATATGTTTTAATAGTTCAACCATTGTTAATACATCTTTGACTATGGGAACTCTATTTATTTCAATTTTATTTTTGTTAAGTATTGATGCTGCAAGAATTGGTAAAGTTGCATTTTTTGAGCCAGATATTTTTATAACTCCAGATATTTTTCTTTTTCCTCTAACAACTAATTTTTCCATTAATTAAATCTTTGGAAGAGTGACCCCTTTTTGCTTCATATACTTACCCTTTCTTTTTGAATAAGAAACTTCGGGTTTTTCATTGCCTTTTATAAAAACAAATTGTGCTGCACCTTCGTTTGCATAAATTTTTGCTGGCAAAGGCGTAGTATTAGAGAATTCTAGCGTTACATAACCTTCCCACCCAGGTTCTAAAGGTGTGACATTTACAATAATACCGCATCTTGCATACGTAGATTTTCCTAAGCAAATTACCATTATATTTTCGGGAATTTTAAAGTATTCGACTGTCCTGGCTAGAGCAAAAGAGTTTGGGGGGATAATACACACTTTAGATTTTTTAGATACAAATCCGTCTTTTTTAAAATTTTTTGGATCAACTGTTGTTGAATTAACATTGGTAAATATCTTAAAATCATTTGAAACTCTGGCATCATAACCATAAGATGAAAGCCCAAAAGAAATTTTTCCTTTCCTAATTTGCTTGGAAATAAATGGTGAAATCATCTTGTGCTTTTTTGACATATTTCTAATCCATTTATCTGACAAAACGCTCATTATTTTCTTTCTTTTTGGATCTTATATTTTTGTTTAAATTTTTTTCTTTTTTTTAAATTAATTTTTAACGCCATATTCTTTCTAAAAATAGAGCTCTCTTTCCTCTGAGAAACTTTCATGAAAATTAATTTTTATCTGGGTTGGTTAAATCTTCTAAAGTAATAGGTTTTTGGATATCATGCATTTTTTTTTCTGGCTCCTGATTTTTTGTTCGAGACATTCTTTTGGCTCTTCTTTCTTCTAAGCGAGCTTTTCTCTTAGCTTCTTTCTTCATCGCTTTTTCGCCCCTAGTTGATTTATAATCGTAATGAATACCCATTTTGTCACCATTAAATATGTTGTACTTTGAAGAATTCAAATATGCAAGCCTCTCCTAAAAAAAGTGTAAATAAGTGCCATTTAAATGTAAAATATTTAATTTTATTAAAGTTAAACGCCCACATAGCTCAGTTGGTAGAGCATTTCCATGGTAAGGAAAAGGTCGCCTGTTCGATTCAGGCTGTGGGCACCACTTTAAAATTATTTAGTTTTTATTTAAAAATTTCAAGATAAAAAACTGAAAAAGTGCTAGCACGATTGCAGCTAATACATCTAAAAATGGTGAGGCTTCAGGATATCCATAATTCCAGATAATTACTAAGAAGAGCCAAATTATAAAAATAATTAATCTTAATTTCTTCATTTATTTGTTTTGAAGAAAAATTTTTTTAAAAAAAAAGCGATAGAAACGATTAAAACAAAACCAATTATTGGAATAAAGATGTCTGGAGATATAATTAATTGAAAAATACTTATTTCATCATTTTTATCTATATAATTTTCTATGCCCGCTCCTAAAGCTACACTAATAAACATTGGTGGCCCCCCGCCTATTAAAGTTCCTAAAAAATAATTTTTTGTAGAAATATTAAATAAAACAGGTAAAACGTTTTGAATTCCATAAGGTATTCCTCCGCCACCAATAAATCTAAATAATGTGAAATAGATAAGTTCATTTTTTTTAAAAAAATCTTTTAAGGAATAAAACTTGTGTTCTAGTTTTTCTCTTATTAATTCTGTAAAAAAAACTTTTGCTAATATATAAAGTAAAGTTGCTCCAATTGTAGTTGCTAGCAAACTAATTCCTATCCCCCACCATTTTCCAAAAACAAACCCCGCAAATAACAAAATCGGGCCAGCAAAACCTAACAGAAGAATCCAAATGATTGTAAAAAAGAAAAAACTTAAAGTTAAGAATAAAAAATTATCGTTTTTATATTTTAGAATAATATCTTTATTTGAACGGATAAAGTCATAACTTGTTAAATCTCTTAAATCGATTGTTGAAAATAAAAAATATAGAACTATAAAAAGTACTACTAAATAAATGATTCCGAATGTAAGTTTAATATTTTTAGAGGATAAATTCATAAAAAAACTTTTAACTGTACTTATACAGCCTTATTACCTATAAATATCGAAAAATTTTAGGATGAATTTAATAATCTTATGAAACGAACCTATCAACCAAGTAAATTAGTTAGAAAAAGAAGGCATGGCTTTAGATCTAGAATGTCAACTAGAGGTGGCCGAAAACTAATAGCTAGAAGAAGAGCAAAAGGTCGAAAGAGACTATCTACATAACTAAATAATGACAAAAATTGAAAGTCTGAAAAAAAATTCACATTTCAAAACTGTGTTAAAAAAAAGAGTTATTAATAATGACTTGTTCTCAATTTATTGTGTTAAAAATTTTATAAAAAAAAAGGAAAATATAAAAAAATTATATGTTAGTTTTGTTATGAGGAAAAAAGTTGGAAATGCAGTGAAAAGAAACAAAATAAAAAGAAGATTAAAATCAATTGTTCTAAAATTATTAAAAATAAATAGTGCAATTAATCTGAATTACACATATATAATTTTTGGAAAATCAAAAGTATATGATGAAAAAAATAAATATTTGTTTGAAAAGATGAAAAAAAGTTTTAAAGAAATTAGGAACTAAGGTTATGAGAAACATAAATATTATTCTTATATATTTAATTAAATTTTATAAATATTTTATTTCGCCATTTTTAGGAACAAATTGTAGATTTTTGCCGACATGTTCAGAATATTTTGTTGAATGTTTAAAAATTCATGGGACAAGTAAGGGAGTTTATCTTGGATTTAAAAGAATATGCAAGTGTCATCCAATAAAATTTTTAGGTGGTGACTCGGGATTAGATTTTGTTCCAAAAAAACAAATAATTAGAAAAAAAAACTAAATGGACCTTAGAAACGTAATTTTTGCTATATCCTTATCTTTCGCAATTTTAGTCGCATGGTCATACATGTTTGATACCCCGGAAGAAGCTCAAAAAAAAGCACAGCAAATTGAAAATAAAAATCAGGACACAAATACTCCAAGTGTTAATTTAGAAAATAAAAAATTATTATCTATTTCAAGAGAAGATGCCATTAACTCATCGGAGAGAATTGATTTTGAAAATGATAATGTGGTTGGTTCAATTTCTCTTCAAGGAGCCCTGATTGATGATATAACTTTTAAAAATTATAACGAGAAACTTGGAGAAAATAAAAAAGTAACCTATTTAAATCCTAAAGAGAGCGACAAAGGTTATTTTGTGGAAACTGGTTGGGCTGCAAGTAATCTTGGAAAAATGGCTCTGCCTAATAGAGAAACTAAATGGAAAGTTTTAGGAAATAATAAATTAAAAAAAGGAAATCCGGTTTTATTAGAGTGGGATAATAAGTCAGGACTAGTATTCAGAAAGAAAATAGAATTAGATGATAAATTCTTGTTTAGAATCACTCAAGAAATCCAAAATAAATCTAACAAAGATGTTGAGTTATATCCTTATGCACAAATAACTAGAAATAAAGATCCTGATGTAACAGATTTTTATATTTTGCACGAGGGTTTTATTGGAGTTTTCGATGAAGAGTTAAAGGAGGAAAGCTACAAAGATGTTAGGGATAGAAAAAAAGAATTTAACGCTTCTGATGGTTGGTTGGGAATAACCGACAAATATTGGATGACAGCGTTAGTCCCAGAAAAAAATCAGTCTTTTAAAGGAGAATTTTTATTTAAAAATGGTTTTAAAGCAAATTATATTCAAAATGAACCAATTATAGTTAAGCCCTCAACTACTAATAAATCTGAATCGAAAATATTTGTTGCGGCAAAAGAAGTTAAAGTTATTGATAAATATGCTGAAACAGAAAGCATTAATAAATTTGATTTGACCATAGATTGGGGCTGGTTTTATTTTTTTACAAAACCTTTATTTTTTATAATGAATTATTTGTTTGAGTTAACAAAAAATTTTGGAATAGCGATAGTTCTTGTTACTTTTGCGGTTAGACTATTATTTTTTCCCTTGGCAAATTATTCTTTTAAATCAATGGCTAAAATGAAAATTTTACAGCCTGAATTATTGAGATTAAAAGAATTACACAAAGATGATAAACAAAAGCTTCAACAAGAGATGATGGCTTTATATAAAAGAGAAGGAGTAAATCCTTTGTCTGGCTGCTTACCAATTTTAATTCAAATACCTTTCTTTTTTGCAATTTATAAAATGCTTTTTATATCTCTTGAAATGAGGCACCAGCCTTTTTTTGGTTGGATAAAAGATTTATCTGCACAAGACCCTACATCAATTTTTAACATATTTGGTCTAATTCCATGGGATCCACCATCTTTTTTAATAATAGGAGCTTGGCCGATAATGATGGGGGCTACTATGTATCTACAACAAAAATTAAATCCAACACCACCCGATCCCATTCAGGCAAAAATATTTATGTTTTTTCCTCTGTTCTTAACAATTATTTTGGCACCTTTTCCATCTGGTCTTGTTGTGTATTGGACAATCAATAATATTCTAACAATTGCCCAACAGTGGGTAATAATGAAAAGAACAACGGTAAAAACTAAATAAATGTTTAATGAAATTAGTTTAGACGAAATAATAAAATTTTGGCCTAAAGATGCACCAGATGTGGGCAATATACCTAAATATGTTAAAAAATATCAAAAAGATTTAATAGTAATTAAATACGGTGGAAATGTTTTAATTGATAGAAATATATTTAATAATTTTATTCAGGATATAAGCGTATTAAATAAATTAGGACTCTCAATAGTAGTCGTTCATGGAGGAGGTCCAAGAATAGAAAGAGAGTTAAAAAAAGGAAACATTCAAAGTGAATTTATAAATGGTTTAAGAGTAACAAATAAAAAAGTAATCGACATAGTTGAAAAGGTACTTATTGATTTTAATACTGATATTGTTGAGTCGGTTAAAAAAAGAGGTTCAAAAGCTGTTCCAATAAATACCAAATTAAACAATGTAATCAATGTGGTTCCAGATAAGCCGGAGCTTGGATTTGTAGGAATTCCAAAAGAAATTGATATTAATATGATTAAAAAAATAATTAGCGAAAACCAAATACCTATAGTTGCGCCGTTAGGTTTAGATAGAAATAATCAAACTTATAATATTAATGGAGATACCGCAGCAAGTGCAATTGCTAAAAAGTTAAAATCAAGGAGGCTTTTATTAATGACTAATGTTGAAGGAGTTTATGATGACAGAAAAACTTTAATATCTGAGATAAAACCATACGACATGGAAAATTTAGTAAATCTTAAAATTGTCCAGGGTGGAATGCTGCCAAAAATAAAAAATTGTATAGATGCTGTTGAAAATGGTGTAAAGGGTGTTGTTATTCTTGATGGCAGAAAACCAAGGTCAATATTAAAAGAAATTTTCTCTGATCAGGGTGCTGGTACTTTAATAAGAAAATGAAAGATCTGTTAAATATTAAGTACTGGCTATTTGATCTAGATAATACACTATACTCAGGTGATACTAAAGTTTTTGATCAAGTAGATAAAAGAATGTCAAAATATATTTCAAATAAACTAAATGTGAGCATTGAGGAAGCAAAAAAAATTCAAAAAAATTATTTTTATGAATACGATACGACTTTAAATGGAATGATTAAAAACCATAAAATAAATGCACAAGAATTTTTGGATTTTGTTCATGATATTGATTTAGAATTTCTCAAAAATGATAAAGGTTTAGAATTAGAACTTAGTAAAATTAAAGATAAAAAAATAATATTTACCAACGGTTCCCGTGCTCATGCTGAAAATGTCACTAAAAGAATTGGGATAAATAAGCTTTTTGATGGAATTTTTGATATTGTAGACTCAGATTTTATCCCAAAACCTGCTATCGAAACTTATAAAAGATTAATTGATAAATACAAAATTGAGCCACAATATTGTATATTTATTGAGGATATTGCAAGAAATTTGAAACCCGCTCATGAGTTAGGTATGAAAACTGTTTGGATTAAAAATAATGAACCGTGGGCAGCAAAATATTCAGATGAAAATTTTGTAAATTATAAAACAGCAAATTTAACGACTTTTTTAAAGGAAATAAATGAATTTAGAAAAAATTGAAAAATCTATAAACGAAGCTTTCGAAAATAGAACTAAAATAGATAGCTCTGATAAAGGGCTTACTGAATTAGTTGGGGAAACTATTAATTTATTAGATAATGGTAAAATTAGGGTTGCTGAAAAGATAAAAGAAAAATGGAAAGTCAATCAATGGATTAAAAAAGCTATACTTTTAAGTTTTAGAGTTAATAAAATGAAAGCGTCCAAGGGACCTTACTCAACTTGGTATGATAAAGTAGATGGTAAAACCCAAGGATGGAGTGAAGAACAGGTTAAGAGAGCAGGGTTTAGATACGTGCCTAATGGTGTAATTAGAAAAGGAGCATACATTGCAAAGAATGTTGTTCTAATGCCATCCTTCATAAATGTAGGAGCTTATGTCGATGAGGGTACAATGATAGATACTTGGGCATCAGTCGGATCATGTGCGCAGGTTGGAAAAAATTGTCATATTTCAGGTGGCGCTGGTATTGGTGGTGTCCTAGAACCAATGCAAGCAAATCCAACTATAGTTGAGGATAATTGTTTTTTAGGTGC
Source organism: Pelagibacteraceae bacterium AG-430-I06 (assembly GCA_003209895.1). GTDB lineage: Bacteria > Pseudomonadota > Alphaproteobacteria > Pelagibacterales > Pelagibacteraceae > Anoxypelagibacter. The sequence continues at coordinate 4,819 of QCOH01000010.1, read as the reverse complement.
AAGAGCTGAAATAGCAGAAGGTGTTATTGTTGAAAAAGGATCGGTATTATCAATGGGTGTTTATATCGGTGCGTCTACAAGAATAGTGGATCGTACAACCGGTGAGATTCATTACGGAAAAGTTCCCGCATACTCAGTAGTTGTTCCAGGCTCAATGCCAAGCAAAAATAATCCCACGGGACCATCGCTATATTGTGTGGTAATTGTAAAAAAAGTAGATGAGAAAACTAGAAGTAAAACTTCTATAAATGACTTGTTAAGAGATTAAAATCATGCAAATAAGTGAATTAAAGTTAGCAAAAGATTTGATTCGTAAACCTAGTATCACACCTAAAGATGCAGGGGCTATAAACTTATTAGCTAAAAATTTAAGGTCTATAGGTTTTAATTGTAAAATTATTAATTTTAAAAATATTAAAAACCTTTACGCAAAACTTGGAAAATCTTCTCCAAATTTTTGCTATGCAGGACATACAGATGTTGTTCCTCCAGGAAACATTAAAAACTGGACCACTAATCCCTTTAATCCAATTATAAGAAATAACAAATTAATTGGACGAGGAGCCAATGATATGAAAGCATCAATTGCATGTTTTGTGGCTGCAGTAAGTAGATTTAAAAAAGAAAATAAAAATTTTAAAGGATCAATTAGTTTGCTAATTACAGGGGATGAGGAAGGAATAGCAGTAAATGGAACAAAAAGACTTATAAAATATTTAAAAAGAAAAAGAGAAAAAATTAATTTTTGTATAGTTGGTGAACCAACTAATCCAAATAGACTTGGTGAAATGATAAAAATTGGAAGAAGAGGAAGTTTGACTGGCAGGCTTACTATAATAGGTTCGCAGGGTCATGTTGCTTATCCACACAGAGCTAATAATCCCTCAAATACTTTAATTAAAATTTTAAAAAAAATTAAGGATTTAAAACTTGATAAAGGAACAAAAAACTTTCAACCTTCTAATCTTGAAGTAACGAAAATTAATATTGATAATCATGCGGATAATATTATTCCCGGATCTGCTGAAGCTGTTTTTAATATAAGATTTAATGATAAACACTCTTCTGGTTCACTAAAAAATAAACTCAATAAAATATTTAAAGCAGTTACGAAAACTAATAAATCTAGATTCAAAGTAAGATATGAAGTTTCAGGTGAAGCATTTTTAACTAAGCCGAATAAAACTACTTACATGGTTCAGAATATCATTAAAAAAGTCACCGGTCTTAAACCAAAACTATCTACATCTGGCGGTACATCTGATGCAAGATTTATTAAGAATATTGCACCTTGTTTAGAATTTGGATTAGTAGGTAAGACAATGCACAAAATAGATGAAAGTGTATCTATTTCTGATTTAAAAAAATTAACTAAAATATATGAAAATATTTTGGTAAGTTATTTTAAGTGAAAACAGGAATTATTACTACTGATACTTATTTAAATCACGATACTGGTCAAGGCCATCCTGAAAGAGCAGATCGTGTTTCAGTCGTAATTGAAAACTTAAAGAGAAACAAAAAATTGGTTTGGAAAAAACCATTAAAGTTTGATTACAAATATTTGAAAATTGCACACAATTCTAATTATATCGATGAAGTAGAAAACTCCTTTCCAAAAAAAGGTTTGCGTTTTTTAGACGGTGATACAATTGTGTCCCCAGGTAGTAAACAAGCTTCTTCAGATGCAGTAGCATCAATAATAACAGCTATTGATATTGTTCAACAAGAAAAATTAAAAAATATTTTTTGTCCTGTAAGACCGCCAGGACATCATGCCGAAAAAAATAAAGCTATGGGTTTTTGTATTTATAATAATGTTGCGGTGGGAGCATACTATCTTATAGAAAAATACGGACTCAATAAAATAGCTATAGTAGATTTTGATGTTCATCATGGAAACGGGACTCAAGATATATTTTATGAAAATAAAAAAGTTTTATACATATCAATGCACCAATATCCTTTCTATCCAGGGACAGGTACAAATAATGAAAAAGGTAAATACAATAATATTTTAAATATTCCTTTGCCAGCTGGCACAAATTCTGAGGAATACATGAATGCATACGAACATGTTTTAAAAAAACTTAAAGAATTTAAACCAGAATTTTTATTGTTTTCTGCTGGATTTGATGCTCATCAAGATGATCCTCTCGCGCAATTCAAACTAAAGTCAAAAGATTTTTACGAAATAACAAAAAGAACTTTGAAAGTTACAAATGAAAGCTGCAATAATAAAATAGTTTCAATCTTAGAAGGCGGATACGATTTAAACGCATTAAAGGAAAGTACGGAAATGCATTTAAATGCTCTAATAGAAAATTAATTCAGTACTTGACTTTATACAGATAAAGACCATGTGCTGGAGCAGGAGGAGCACACATTGATCTCTTGTTTGACTTAAATGCTTTTTTGAAATCATTTATATTCCACTTACCCTCTCCAAGATATTTTAAAGACCCAACCATAGATCTGACTTGTTGTTGTAAAAAAGACTTAGACTTAAAAGTAAAAATGATTTTATTTTTACTTTTTTTTACCATAGCTTTTTTCAAAGTTTTGATTGGGGATTTTGCCTGACACGATGACGCTCTGAAAGTTGAAAAATTATGGGTGCCTTTTAAAATATCAGCTCCTTTTTTCATAATGTTTACATCAAGCTTTTTTTTAATATGCCAGGCCTTATTTTTTTCTAAAACTAGAGAAGAACGCCTATTAACAATAAAATATTTATAGGTTCTCTCATTTGCGCTGTGCCTTGCGTGAAATTTGTTTGATCTTTTTACTATACTAAGAACAGATATAGGATATTTTCTTAAAAAGAAATTTAATGAGTTTATAAACATATTTTTATTAATTATCTTGTTTTTTGTTTTAAAATGAGCTGATTGTTCACTTGCATGAACACCGGCATCTGTACGACCAGATCCTATAACTCTAACTTTATCATTTAAAAACTTATGAAGTACCTTTTCTAAAACACCTTGAACAGAAAGCCCATTCCTTTGAATTTGCCAACCAACAAAATTTGTTCCTAAATATTCTACCCTAATTTGATATGTAAACATTAGCTCAAGTTTTCGCCCTGTTTGATCTTGTTTCCAAGTAAAAACTGGTTGACAAGTTGCCTGCCTTTTCCCTCTTTTTGAATTTCAATAATTTCTATAGATTGCTCCTTACATGCAACAGTAAGTTTATCGTCTAGGGTTAGTCCGGACTTTCCATTAATGTTTGATATCTTAGCTTTCCAGACTTTGTGTCTTGCATTTTTGTATTTAAACCATGCACCAGGGTTAGGATTTAATCCATTGATTTTAGCTAATACTTTTTTTGCACTTTCATTCCAATTTATTTCGGACTCCTTTTTTGAAATTTTTTTCGCATAAGTTGCCTCTTTATGATTTTGCTCTATAAATTTAGCTTCGCCTTTTTCTATTTTGCTTAAAGCATTGATTATAGACTTACCACCTAATTTGGATAAAAGCTTTGATAGTATTAGAGAGTCTATATTTTCATTAATTTTAATTTTATCCTGGTGCATTACTGGGCCAGCATCTAGTTCCTCAATAATTTTCATAATACTTATTCCTGTTTCCTTATCTAAATTCATTATTGATCTCTGTATAGGTGCAGCTCCTCTCCATTTTGGTAGCAATGATGCATGAATATTAATAAATCCAAACTTTGGTATACTCAAAAATTTTTTTGGAATTATCTTTCCATAAGCAACTACTACAACAATATCAGGTTCGATTGATTTTAAATAATTGTATTCCTCATCATTATTTAAATTGGATGGAGTTCTGATATTTAGGGCAAACTTTTTCGCAGCAATTTCTATTTTTGACTCTATAAATTTCTGGCCTCTATCAGCTTTGCTGGCAGGCTGAGAATAAACTGTTAAAATGCTATGATCGGAATTATTTAAAGCTTCTAATGATGGAACTGCGAACTCTGGGGTTCCCATAAAAACTATTTTTTTTGACATTACTTTTATTAATTTAAACCACTACTCTTTCTAATTCTTTTTTATTTTTTGAAACTTTTTTAATAATTATATCTTTTTTGAGTTTTGATAGATAATCAATAAACAAGATTCCGTCTAAATGATCAATTTCATGTTGTATACACGTTGATAACAAACCTTCTGCCTTAATCTCTTTTTCTTTTCCATTGTAATCCAAATATTTAAAATGACACTTATCTGGCCTTTGAACTTCTGCAAATTGATTCGGTATGGAAAGGCAGCCCTCCTCATAAGTTGACAAAACTTTTGATTTCCAAATAATTTTAGGATTAATAAAAAACATTGGATTTTTTTTGTCCTTATCTTTAGATATGTCCATTACTATCACTCTCTTTGGTATACCAATTTGAATTGCTGCTAAACCAATTCCTGGTGCGTTGTACATTGTTTCTATCATATCATCCATTAAATTTTTGATATCTTTATCTACTTTTTTTACCAGTATGGATTTCTCTCGCAAAATAGGATCTGGTATTGATAAAATTTTTTTAACAGCCATTTGAGTTTATAATATAATTATACTCTTAAAGGTAGAGTGAGATTAAGGATTTGGTTTCTAGTTTTTTTTATTTTTGCTTTGTTAAGAACGTTTACAATGAAATATAGTGTTTCTGGATCCAGATTTTCTATCTCATCACTACCAATTATCTCTACTAGTTTTAACATTAACATTCCAGTTTCACCTTTTTCTACAAGAGTTTTAATATTGCCTGGAATAGTAAGATTGTTTGTTAATTGATTTATATTAAGATCTTTCGGCATTTCGAAACCGTCTGATGATAAAGTTTC
>QCOH01000009.1 GCA_003209895.1 Pelagibacteraceae bacterium AG-430-I06 | reverse complement strand
AATCGTCTATAATCATTTGAATGTAATTCAATTTTATTTTTAGGATTATGTAAATTATCTAATGTCTTTTTAATTTTATTAAATTTATTCATGTTTAAAAAATCATTTTCATACCAATCAAAATCATTAATTTTTTCAAGAGTATTTTGTACCAACTTCCTATAAATTTTTTCTGTCAATCCTTCTGTGAGTGAATATTTGGGAAATACCTTCAGTATTTGGTTTTTGTCTTCGAATAATTTAATATATGTAGGATTAATTATTTGATAGTTTTTTTTATAAAAATTTATTTTACCACTTATTAAAACAGTTTTATTTAACGGGAGTACTTTTTTAATATAAAATTCATTTGAATTAAAAAAAATAATATTTATTTTTAAATTTTCATCTGTGCATATAACTTTCAATGGGAGGTTTCTTATTCTTGGAAAATTATATTTATTTACTTTGACCTTAATATTGGCTATTTTACCAATTTCTAAATTATTTAAATTAGTTATTTCCGATCTGTCAGTAATATCGTATGGAAGATCTAATAATATATCTTTTACTTTTTCGATATTTTTTTTTTTTAAATACTTTTTTAATTTTTCACCCACACCTTTTAGTGACGAAACGTCTTTAAATAAAAAGTTATTGTTGTTAATATTCACCATTAAAAATATTATATAATTATTTAATATATGAATAAATTAGATTCGATTAAAAGAAAAATTAAATATAGATCTGAATATAGGGGGATCAAGGAATTAGATTTGTTATTAGGAAATTTTGTAAAAAAATATGTTAATAATTTTAATCAAGAAGAACTTATTGATCTTTATAATATTTTGGAAATAGAAGATGAAATTATTTACGAATGGTACTTCAAAAAAAATAACAAAAAAAAGATACCAAAAAATAAAGTTAGTGATTTACTCAAAGATTTTAAAATTAATGTACGCAATTAAAAACTTACTGGCGGAGAGGGTGGGATTCGAACCCACGAATGAGTAAACCCATTGCTAGTTTTCAAGACTAGTGCTTTCAACCGCTCAGCCACCTCTCCAATTTTGCTGAATGTTATTCCTTATATATCAAAGATTAAAAAAATTCAGCAATACAATAATTTTCTAGAATGTAAAAAAATATTGGAATATAAGCTTAAAATGAAAAAGATAAGTATTTTTTCTGCTATTATATTTATAACAAGCTTTTCGTTTGCTCATTCGAACGAAGCTTTCAATTTATGGTTAAATGATTTTAAAACAACTGCGATTAAAAAAGGTGTATCAAAACAGACCGTATCCGATGTAATGGGTAATGCAAAATTTCTTGCAAAGGTAATTGAGTACGACAGATACCAACCTGAATTTTACGAAGATACTAAAACATATATACAAAAAAGAGCTAATAACGAAAAAGTTAAAAAAGGTGTATCGTTATATAAAAAAGAAAAAGAAATAATAAATAATATTGAAAAAAAATTCTCAGTTGAGAAGGAGCTTTTACTTGCTCTTATGGGTATCGAAACAAATTATGGTAAATATCTTGGTAAGATGGATATTGTATCATCATTAGCAACACTTAGCTTTGATAAAAGAAGGAGTGCTTTTTTTACAAATGAATTAATTGTTTTACTAAAGTTGGTTGATGATGGCGTTGTAGATAAAAATATTTTATATGGCTCATGGGCTGGAGCTTTTGGAAATTTTCAGTTTATGCCATCAACAATTAAAAACTATGCAATTGATTATAACAATAATTCCAATATTGAATTGAAAAAAATTGAAGACTCTTTCGCTTCCGCAGCTAATTATATAAAAAAAATTGGTTGGAAGACAAATCAACCATGTTTTTATAAAATTGAACTTAAAGAAGATATCCCGACTAAATATCTTAATAGTTCAGCAAGAAATATAAAAAACAAAAGAAAAATAAAGTTTTTTAGGAAATACTTTAAATCATACGAGGGAAATCATATAAATGATAATCTTATATCTGCAATAATTATACCGGATAAGGATATAATACCTGGAGCTAAAAATTTAAAACCAGCTTTTTTGATTTTTGACAACTATGAACTTATTCTTAAATGGAATAGATCGTTAAGATTTGCCCTGGCCGTATGTACTTTGAAAGACAAGTTTAAAAATGAAATTTAAAATTCTATTAATTACTTTATTTTTATATTCATGTAATACATATAATGGAAGTAATTACATAAAAAATAAAAAAAATAATATATATCATTCAAGGGGCTTTGCATTAATTTATAATGAAACAGACTATTCGAATAAAATTATTTCAAGGAAATTAGATAACGCAAAATTTCAAATTGCTCATAGAAAGCTTGGTTATAATAAATCATTAGCAATAACCAATCCTAGTAATAATAAATCTCTAGAACTAAAGGTTACTAAGAAGGCAAAATATCCAAATTTTTTTAATATTGTAATTACCGAAGAAGTTTCAAATAAATTAAATCTAGACAAAGATTTTCCGTACGTAGAAGTTCGTGAAACTGTAAAAAACAGATCTTTTGTTGCTAAAAAAGCTGAAATGTATTCAGAGGAAAAAAAAGTTTTTGATAAGGCTCCAGTAGCTAGCGTTAAAATAAGTAATATTTCAAAAAATAAATTAAGCAATGTTAAAAAATTGAAAAAAAAAAGAAGCTTCTATATTTTAATTGGTGAATTTTACTCAAAACAATCAGCAAATTCTTTAAAAAATATATTGATTAAAAAAAACATAAAAAAAGATCTTTTAATAGTCAAAAATTTGGGAAAAAACAGATACGAATTATCATCTGGACCGTATAGATCAATTAATACTTTAAAAAATGACCACTTTAAGTTAAATAAGTATGGCTTTGAAGATTTAGATATAAAACAAAAATGATAAAAATTAAATTTTATATAATAATAATATTTTTTACTCTATTCAGTTTTGTTTACGCCACTCCTAAAATAGATGTTAAAAGTGCAATACTAATTGATTATAATTCTGGAGAAATTTTGTATGAGATTGAACCTGATACACATATATATCCAGCTTCTATGACTAAAATCATGACATCTATTATAGCTTTCGACCTTTTGAAACAAAAAAAAATAAGCTTGGACGATGAAACGGTAGTTTCAGAAAATGCTTGGAGACTTTCTCAAAAGGGTTTTTCTTCGATGTTTATAATGATTAATGATACAGTAACTATCGAGGAGTTATTAAGAGGTATTATAGTTGTTTCAGGAAACGACGCTTGTGTTGCTTTGGCTGAAGCAATTGCGGGTTCAGAAGAAAATTTTGCAGACATGATGAATGAAAAAGCTGATGAGATAGGTTTAACAAACACGAATTTTTCAAATTCATCAGGAATTAACGATCCACAAAATTATTCTACCGTTCGTGATATAGCGATTATGTCAAAATATTTAATAGAAAATTATCCTATTTACTATGAGTATTTTAAGGAAGAAGATTTCACCTGGGATAGGACAGGCGGAGACCCTATTAAACAAGGTAATAGAAATCCCCTTTTATATAAAAATATGGGTGCCGATGGTATTAAAACTGGATATCTAGACTCAGAACAGTACTCACTCGCAGCATCCGTTCTTGGAGATGAAAGAAGAATTATATCTGTTATTAGCGGTTTTAAATCCAAAAAATCAAGATCGAATGATTCTATAAAAGTTATAAGATGGGCTTTAAGAAATACTAACACTTATGAAATTGCAAAAAAAAATGATCCAAATTTTATTTTTGATGTTTGGCTTGGAAAAAAAGATAATATTCCCGGGTATATAAAAGATGATCTTTATGTAACAATAAAGAAAAACGAATTAAAAAATTTTAAAGTATCACTAAATTATAATGGACCTTTGAAAGCTCCAATTAAGAAAGATCAAGAAATAGGTAGTCTTGTTATTAAAAAAGGAGATACATCTGAAACTATAAAAGTTTATTCAAGCGAAAAAGTTAAAAAAGTTAATTTTATAAAAAGTTTGTTCACAACCTTTAATTATATGATTTGGGGAGATGTATAAACGCAAACCTTTTTTCATAGTTTTTGAAGGCATAGAAGGCTCGGGAAAATCTTATCTTAGTAAAAAATTATACAATAATCTCAAAAGAAGAGGGGCCGCTGTTATTTTAACGCGAGAACCTGGGGGCACCAAAAGAGCAGAAAAAATAAGAAAATTAATACTTGAGGATTATTTTGAAAAAAAAAATGGAGAAAAATTTCATAAATATACCGATACGTTGCTTTATATGGCCGCTAGAAACGAACATATAGAAAATAAAATAAGACCCTTTCTAGCTAAAAAATATATTGTAATCTGCGACAGATTTATAGACTCTACTTTTGCATACCAAGTTTATGGAAAAAATGTAAAAAAAAAATTTATTGAAAATATTCATAAGCAAATATTAGGTAAAACTAAACCTCACATTACTTTTGTATTAAAAGCAAATGTTAACAAAGCTATGAGGAGACTTAACAAACGTAAAATTAAAAATCGTTATGATAAATTTTCAAAAGGATTTTATCATAAAGCTCAAAAAGCTTTCATATCAATAGCAAATAAAAATAAAAAAAAATATTGCATTCTTGATAATTCAAATGATGATAAAAAAATAGAATATAAAATTTTACGTTTAATAGAGAGAAGGATTAAAAAATAAATGTATATTTCATCAAACAAAGATTTTAACCCGACGGAGTCTATTGAATTATACAATTACAGGGAACATTTTAAGATACTATCGAAACTATATAATAATAATAGTTTTCCAAGAATTTTGCTTTTATCTGGAGAAAAAGGTTCTGGGAAATTTACCTTTATTTTCCATCTTATAAACTTTTTTTTCACATTCGATGATAAAAAAGAATCCTATGACATAAAAAATTATAGGATAAATACAGAAAATTCTTTTTATAAAAATACTGTGTCAAACATAAATGAAAATTTAGTATATATTGGGAAAGACTCTCATAAAAATGTTAGTGTTGAAAATATAAGAGAAATTAAAAAAAAATTTAACACCACTTCTTTAAATAATCTGCCTCGTTTTACAATCTTAGATGATGTTGACTTATTGAATTCTAATTCAGCTAATGCTTTATTGAAACTAATAGAAGAGCCAAGTGATAAAAATTATTTTATTCTTATAAATAATAAAAGAAAAAAAATGATTGATACTTTAAAATCAAGGTCAATTGAATTTAAAATCTTCTTAAATAGTAAAGACAAATATAATATTGCTGAATTATTATCTAAAAAATATAGTGTCAATATAAATAATTATAAACATTATTTAAATATAACTTCACCGGGTAGTTTTATTAGGATCTGTGATTGCTTAGAAAAAATCAAAGTAAATAACAAATTAAATTTATATAGTTCTGCTGAAATTTTATTGGATAAATTCAGGAAAGATAAAAAGGAGATATATCTGGAAAGTATTAAATTCCTATTAGATAGTGTAATCGCGGATGGAATTAAAAAGAGAAAGCTAAACTTTATAAAAATGGGATTTTTGAAGAAAATTATAGTTAAACGTATGTACGATTATGAAAATTTCAGCCTTTCAAAAAATTCTGTTTTGGAAACATTAAAATCACTATCTTAAAATGCCTGATAAAAATTTTTATATAACAACTCCTATATATTATCCCTCTGGTAAACCTCATATGGGCCATGCATATTCTAGTATAATAGCGGATGTTTTAGCAAGATTTAAAAAAATAGATGGTTATAAAGTTTATTTTCTAACCGGAACTGACGAACATGGCTTAAAAATTCAAAGAGAAGCAGAAAAAATTAATAAAGATCCCAAAAGTTTTTGTGATGATATATCAATTACTTTCAAAAACCTAACTAAGACACTTAATCTTTCAAATAATGATTTTATAAGAACAACTGAAAAAAGACATCTTAACTCTGTAAGGGAAATTTGGCAAAGATTAGAAAAATCAGGTGATATATATTTAGATAAATACAGCGGTTGGTATTCTGTATCTGACGAAGCATATTATGATGAGAATGAAATATCTGAAGAAGGAGGTATTAAAAAATCTATTGCCTCAGGTTCTAAAGTTGAATGGGTAGAGGAGGAGTCATATTTTTTTAAACTTTCATCTTGGAGTAATAAATTATTAGAATTTTATGAAAAAAACCCTGATTTTATTTTACCTAAATCACGTAAAAAAGAGGTTATAAACTTTGTTAAGAGGGGATTAAAAGATTTATCTGTTAGTAGAACTTCTTTTTCATGGGGAATACCCGTGCCCAGAAATAATAAGCATGTAATCTACGTGTGGTTAGATGCTCTTACAAACTATATAAGCGCATTAAATTTCCCCAATACGAACGATAAGTTATATAAAGACTTTTGGCCAGCAGATGTACATATAATTGGTAAAGATATACTTAGATTTCATGCAATATATTGGCCAGCTTTTTTATTAGCTGCTAAATTAGATCCTCCAAAGAGAGTTTATGGTCATGGCTGGATACTTTCAGATGAAAAAAAGATGTCCAAATCACTTGGGAATATATTAGATCCATTAGAAATTATTAAATATTATGGCGTTGATCAGCTTAGATACTATCTCATTAAAGAGGTATCAATTGGAAATGATGGAAGCATATCTTTAGAGAATCTAAAAAATTGTATAAATAATGACCTGGCTAACAATTATGGCAATTTATGCCAGAGAGTTTTTTCTTTTATAAATAAAAATTGTGATTCAAATTTGCCAGAACCTAGTAAACTACAGGATATAGACAAAAAACTTATAAATAATTTAGTAAAGAAAGTTCCTAACTTAAAAACATTGATTGAAAAACAAGAGCTAAATTCATATGTTAAAGAAATTATAGATTTTTCTTTTGACTCAAATAAGTACTTTAATGATTTAGAGCCTTGGAAACTTAAAAAAACTGATATTTCAAGAATGAATACTGTAATTTTTTGTATTTTAAACCAAATAAAATCTATAAGTATTTTGCTTTATCCAATCATTCCTTCTTCTGTCGAAAAAACATTTGAGATAATGGGGCTAGGAAAAGAAAATATTAAAATTGATAAAATAGAAGATTTTAATTTACTAAAACCTGGAAATAAAATTCAGCAAGGAAAAATATTATTTAAGAAGATTGATAGTGACTAAAAATATCTTAATATTTAGATGCGATAGAATTGGAGATTTATTATTGTCTTGTCCATCTATAAAGTCAATTAAAGAATCCTCTCCCGATACTGAACTTACAGTTGTGACTTCTGAAAAAAATTTTTCTTATGCAAAAACATTAAAGTTTTTTGATAAAGTGTATCTTTTTCCAAAAAAAAATATTTTAAAAAAAATAATTTTTATTAAAGAATTAAGGAAAATCAAGTATGATAAAATTTTTATATATGACGGAAAAGAAAGATCCATTATTAGCACTTTTTTTTTAAATGCTAATATTAAAGTTGGTCTTATCACTAAACATAAATTATATTATAATTTGTCTAAAATTAAATTTTTTTTAGATAATGATGAAAATGACATTCATAAAATTTTTCATGAATTTCTTAAATTTACCAAAAATAATAATAATATTACAAATTTTAATTTTTTAACATTAAAGCCAGATAACAAATTTGCGTCTAATCTAAATATTAAAAATTATTTACATATACATTTAGATGAAAAGTGGTTTTCGCAAAAATATATATCTCATTACACAGATATAAATCCAAGCTTTAATCAATTTACATCTTTTCTGGATAGGGTTAGTTCTATGTATAATGTCTTGATTACAACTGGTCTCACAGATCTTGATTTAATCGAACGTCTAAAGAATGAATATTTTAATAAAAGAAAAAAAAATATTTTTTATAAAAAATTAAATAATTTAATTTATCTCGTTGATAAGCCGACGTTTGAAGATTTAGAGTCTATGTTGAGAAATACTGAAATATTAATTGCTTGCCATGGCGCAATAACCCATGCATCAAATTCTTTTAATATTAAAAAAATTGATATTATAGAGGAAAAAAAAGAAAAACATTATAATCGTCTTACTTCTTATTTAAGGAATTATTGCGTTGTTTATAGATCTGAATTTATAAAAATTGAACGAAATTTATCTAAAATAATATTTTCTTAAATTTTAATTTTATTAAGAGCATTATTTTTAAATAGATTTGCTTCTTTAATATATCTTCTTACCATTTGAGTGGTTTTGTGTCCTGTCATAGCCATTATACTTCTTTCCTCCGCTCCTAATTCAGCTGTGGATGTAGCAAATCCAGATCGTAAACTGTGACCAGAGTATTTATTTGGATCTAAACCAGCTAATTCAACATATTTTTTAATTATTAAAGATACATTTTTGTCAGACATATCAAATATTCGTCCAGATTTAATATTTCTTTGCGCGATCAACTTTTTTAATGTTTTCACAGGACAAAATTCAGAATTAGTGAAGTAGGGGATAGCTTTAGTCATTCCCTCCCCAGATTGATCGGTTTTTGATCTTTTAACAAAAATTTTAACTCCTTCTTTTACAAACTCTATATCTTCATATTCTAAGGATACCAATTCAGATCTTCTAAAACCTCCTGCAAACCCCACTAATATTAAAGCCTTATTTTTTTGATTATTTTTTGATTTTTTATCTTGATTTATTGCATTAATAATTAATTTTAAATCATTGATTAATATAGGTTTTTTTGCTTTTTGATATGTACCTTTTGCTCTTTTGATGCCCAGAAGATTTTCCTTAATAATTGGATGTTTTGTATCTAAATAATGCCCATTTAATTTATGAATAACGCTTATTGATGCCAATCTTCTTTTTAAAGTGCTAAATTTTGATGTTTTAGACAGATGCGTGATGTAGATTGTAATTATTTTAGGATCAGTAGGCATTGACTTTAATCCATTTTGATTACAGAATAATGAAAAATCTCTAAAATCTGCTTTATAAGCCCTCAATGTATTTTCTGCCTTAGAGCTTCTTAAATTTTTAAGTGTTTCAATTTCAAGGCTTTTAACATCTGTTACTAAATCATTCATATATATTTTCCGATAACCATTAATTATCGGAACAATATAAATAATCGTTTTTAAGATGTCAAGCTATGATTTATTATAACGAATTATGTTTTTTAAAAATCGTAAACGTGTTGTGCTAGACAGAGGTCCAAGTTGGCCAGACTATGATAAGGCTGAACCATTTATGGTACGTTATTATCCATTATTTCGCAAAAGACCCAAATGGTTCCCTTTTAATATCTTCGTACATAAGATCTTAAAAAGCGATAGAGGTGATCTACATGATCATTATTGGTCATATTTTACTATCATCCTTAAAGGTGGATATTGGGAAACTAGGGAAAATGGCACTTTTTGGCGAGGCCCTGGGTATATGGGCTTCAGAAAAGGTACTGATAGACACAGTTTAAGGATGCCGGAGGGCAAATCAACATGGACCTTAATATTAGTAGGTCCAAACAAGGGATCTAAGAAGTACTCTAGATACCAAAAAAACAGCTAAAATAGCCCACTTTTTATCTATAAAAACCCTTATTTTTCAACGTTTTTTGCAATCTATAAGTGTATTTGTTTAAAAAACAAGCTTTTATGAGCCCTATTAGAGCCTGTATGTATAAACGTTAAAAATAGACCCATATATGGCCCATTAATCGGCATATTCTAATACTGCAATGCTCTTAAATAAAATGTTTAATTAAGGGTTTTATTTGTTCATATTTGATCATTTTCCATATTTTAAGCCCTCTTTTGAAGTTTTAATATATTGGATAACAAGAATTGTTTAAAACTCTAACAAATCAGGTAATTTAAAATCCCTATTATTATATCAATTTTATTCAATAAAAACAATTATATACATTAATAACTTAAAGTATCACTTTAAGACAAGACAATTCACAATTAGTTAAAGAACTTCAACGCAAGATAGACAACAACAGGTATTGTTATAAAAGACATTAAGGTTGAGGAAACGATAACACTAGCAATATTGTCCACTGCCCTCTTACTTGAATACATAGATCCGACTAAATAAGTAAGAACAGCGCTAGGCATAGCAGATTGAATAAGTAAAACACCGGCCATAAAACCACTCAAGTTTAGAAAGTTTATTAAGGCAAATCCAATTAACGGTCCAAGTATAACCCTTACAGCGCCTAAAATAGCTGCATGTGTCCAGGAAACAACTTTCAGTCTTGTCAAAGCAACTCCAAGGGACATTAAAACTAAAAATATTGTTGTGTAAGTTAATAAAAAAGTCGTATTTTCTAGATATCCAGGAACATCCCATTTAAAATACAAAAAAAATATCGATACAATTATTCCATAAATCGGACCATTTTTAATTAAAATAGTTAAAGAAAATTTTTTACTGGCTAAAAAAATTCCAATTGTAAAGTGAAATAAAATTATAACAGATGCGATTGCTGAAGCTACGCCAAGTCCAGCAGTCCCATAAGCAAACAAACAAATTGGCACACCCATATTTCCAGTATTTGGTAAGAACATAGGGGGGAGTTCTGTAATCGGATCTTTCTTTAAAAACAATAAAAAAAGAAATCCAACAATAGCAAACGCTCCTAAAATAATTACAGCGTAAATGAAATATTCTATGAAAATTTCTAAGGTGACACCAGTAGTTGTGATGGTATAAAAAATCATAGCAGGAGTTCCAATAGTACCTGCAAAATTTGTTATAAATTTAGTATTAAATTTTGGATCCTTTTTACCAATGTAATAACCTATACCAATAATAAAGAATACTGGAAAAAGTACATCTATGAGTTTGAGGTAGAGCTCCATTAAGCTCTTACATCAGATTTTCTTGGTTTTCTCAAGGGTTTATTGAAACCGATTGCTTTTTCAAATTCGTTCAATCGTTTATAAATAGATCTTAATTCTGTTATTCTGGTCCAATTTTGTAAAAAAAGTGAAAAACTACTTTGAACCTCTCTAAATGCACTAGATGTTTGTATCAAGACTCCCAGCGTCATTGCGCCAGTAAATAAGCCTGGGCCCATTAACAGATATGGTACGATTATCATAGTTTGGTTGTACATAATTAACCATAAATCAAAATATCCATAATGCAAAAAGAGCCTATGATAATTAAATTTTATGCCAGTAAATAATTCTAATATAGTCGGTGGCTTAACGTAATTATTTCTATCATCCTCACCATAAACTAATTCTTTTCTAAAAGCTGCTTCTACTTTTTGATTGTTATATTCTAAGCCTGGTAATTTTATTCCAACTATCCAACTTATTATTAAACCACCTAAACTTGCTGTCAAGGAAACCCAAACGAGAGATCCATTAATATCTTTAAAAAAAGGAATTACAACATTAGAAGATAGACCCCATAATATCGGTATAAAAGCAATTAAAAGCATTATTGCTCTTACAACCTGCAAGCCTAAGCTTTCGACAATTTTTGCAAAATTCATACAATCTTCTTGAATTCTTTGAGAAGCACCCTCAACTTTAGCGTCTATTTTTCTCCAATATGGCATATATGAAAAAGTCATTGCTTCTCTCCATCTAAATGCCCACAATCGTGTAAAATAATTTGTGACTGTATAAATAATTACATAAGGAATAGCTAATTTCATAAACAAGAAAATACCATCATAAAACTCTGATATATCTCTTTCTGTAGCTTTTTGAAGAAGGTCGTAAAAACCCTTATACCACTCATTAATTTGAACATCTATCCAAGTTTGAGATAACAACGATAAAAATATAAAAAAGGCTCCGCCCCATGACCACAATAGCCATTTTTTTTCAGTAAAAAAACTTCTCCACATTTTAGTCCTTTAAAAAGTTATCTGCATAAGATTTTAATATGAAACTACGTTTTTTAGGTTCAATAATTTCAAAATCTATATTATTATTTTTTGCATATTGTATTGCGTTATCCTTAGAAGAGAATTCTAAAACTACTTCTTTCATGGTATCCTCTCCTGACTCCCACCCCATTAAAGGATTGATTTTATTATCTTTTGTATCAAACTTAAGTATCCAATTTTTAATTTTACCCTTACCTGATTGCATCGCTGTTTTAGACGGAATGTAAATTTTAGCTTTTCTCATAAATTAAATTATTGGTAAATTACAAACTTCTCCTGTTGAAATTTTATTATTAATAATAACTTTAAATTTTTGTGATGGATTAGAGTATTTACTAACCATCATAGCAATTCCAACAACTTTGTTAAATTTAGGCGAAAAAGCTGCAGATCTCAAAAAGCCAATTACATTTTCCTTGTGATCTAAAAGATTTTCTTCTTTAATTAAATCAATTTCTTTTATATCAATTTTTACTCCCATCAATTTTTTTTTAATCCCTTTTTGCTTAATATTTAAAAGAGCTTTTTTTCCTAAATAATTAATTCCATTATCTAAACTTATATATTTATCAAAACCACATTCAAATGGATTATCATTATTATCCATATCATTACCATAAGAAAGCAATGCTCCTTCAATTCTCTCGATTGCATTTGGACAACCTGGTTTAATATTAAACTCTTTTCCTTCAAGTATAAGATTGTCGTACAATACTAATCCTTCTTTTAAATTTTCTATATAGATTTCATAACCACCTTGCTTTGAAAACCCTGATTTTGAAATCATATATTTTGAACCATTAAAATCAAAATAATCAAAATTAAAAAATTTTAAATTTTTAATATTTTTTCCAAATAGTTTTTTCATTACATTTTCAGATTTTGGCCCCTGAATTGCTAATGTGGCAATATTTGTTTCAAATATATTTACATCGAAATTAAACGATCCTGCTATACCTTTGGCAAAAAATAATACGTCAGAATCAGCTATACAAATTCTCCATTTGTTTTCCTGGACTTTTAAAATTAAAGGATCATTTACTATATTTCCGTCTTTATCTACAAGAGGAACGTAATAACATTTATTTATTTTTGCTTTAGAAAGATCTCTGCATGACATTAGTTGTATTAATTTATATGAGTCTTTTCCATTAACTTCTATTTGTCTTTGGACACTAACATCCCATAATTGTACATAATTTTTTAAATGTTCGTATTCTTCTTCAACAGATTTAAAAAATGTAGGTAGTAACATATGGTTATAAACCGTATATCCCCCTACCCCATATTTTTCTAATCTTGAGGTAAATGGTGTACTTCTCAGACGCCTTGTTTTTGCTATTGAAAATTTTTTCATTATTTTAAAAATTTAGCTATTTGTTCTCTCATTTCAAATGCATTTTCCAATATTATCATGTGACCACAATCTTTGATGATATGTGTTTTTGACCCATCTATTAGACCTGAAAATTCTTTGCCTTTATCTAATTTAATCATTTTATCTAATTCACCAAATATAAAAAAAGTGGGACATCTAATTTTCTTAACACAATTAATGCCGTTCTTATAATTATTACAAGCTATTAAGTCCACAGCTAAAACTTCCCGAACTTCTCTTGTAGAATTTAATATCTTTTGAAGAGGGTTTCCGCCAATAAATTGCTTTGAATAGCCATAACCCCATTTCATCATTAAATTTAATGACTCTAGATCCCCTGAACTAGCAAGTTCTATTAAACTTTGATTTACAGGTATTTGATAAGAACCGGCAACAAAAATTAAATTTTTAATATTTGCTGGAAATTTATTTAGATATTCTAAAACTATTAAACATCCTTGAGAATGTCCTAATAAAGTTAAATCCTTTATGCCTATAACTCTAACTAATTTATTTAACCAATCGGCCATATCCTCAATAGACTTGAGGGAGGAACCCTCGGAATTACCATGACCTGGTAAGTCTAGTGCAAAAACATTATAACCTTTGTCGGCAAGGTACTGATCTGTCAAAGACCAAACAACATGCGATTGGCCACTTCCATGTAGAAGAATAATGGTATGTTTATTTTTATCAAAAGTTTTACCGACATCTGAAGAAAAGACTTTTTTATTTTCTACTTCGAAAATCATTTATCTTGCCATTTAGGATTTCTTTTATTTATAAAAGCATCTATTCCTTCTTTTGCATCTAAAGCCATCATGTTTTCACTCATAATTTGACTTGTGTATTTATAGGCTTTGTCTAAAGGCATTTCTAATTGCTTATAGAAAGCTTTTTTTCCGATTTTAACAACCTTCCTAGACTTTGAAGAAATATTTTCTGCTAACTTTAAAACCTCCTCTTCTAAATTATTTTCACTAAAATGATCATTTATTAAACCAATATTTTTTGCATGTTTGGCGCTAATTGGTTCGCCTGTTAAAAGCATTTTCATTGCTTTTTTTCGTTTAACGTTTCTACTTAAAGCAACCATTGGAGTACTACAAAAAAGACCTATGTTAACTCCGGGGGTTGAAAAAATTGCATCGTCAGTACTCAATGCTAAATCGCAGGTAGCAACTAATTGACACCCTGCTGCAAATGCTGCGCCATGTACTTTTGCAATAACTGGTTTATCGCAGTTAATTATAAACATCATCAATTCTGAGCATAATTCAAATAATTTTTTATAATTTGTTTTTCCTTTTAAAGATTGTACCTCTTTCAAATTATGACCGGCGCTAAAACCTTTTCCTAATCCCTCAATAATAATAACTCTAGTTTTTTGGTCTTTATCAAATTCTTTAAATCTGCTGATTAATGATTTAAGCATATCGGTTGATAAGGAATTATATGTGCCTGGATCATTTAATTTAAGTCTAGTTATACCGCTATTTGATCCTTGTAAAATTGTGTAAGAATTATTTCTCATTTAATTAATTTTAACCTTAACATCTTTAGAAAGTGAATTAGATATAAAACAATATCGATGAGCTCTATCTTGTACTTCTTTCATTTTCGAAATATCTACAGAAAAATTATTAGAAAACTCTACTTTGGGATTAAGCTCAATTTCGGTGACCGACATTAGTCCTTTAAGGTTTTTTCCCAGTGTTGCTATTGCAGTATCTTTGTATGACTTAACAGGCCAATTCATTTTAGCTGCTAGGGCCAAGAAAGTCATCATATGACAACTACTGAGAGATGCCGCAAGTGTTTGTTCAGGATTCGTATTTAATTCATTTCCTCTCCAATCTGGGGCAGAATCTGCAATGATTTTGGTACTAGGTGTAAATGTTATTTCGTGTTGATTTGAATATTTTCCGGGAGCCATGCTTCCATTTTCAAGTTTCCAAATGAGATCAATTGATATTTTTGACATTTCAGAATTAATTTAAATCTTTTGCTTTTTTTCTAAGTTCAAATTTTTGAATTTTACCTGTTGATGTTTTTGGCAATTCACAGAATTCAACTTTTTTTGGAACTTTAAATCCTGCTAGTGTTTCTTTACAAAAAGAAATTAGTTCCTTTTCCGTAACCTTTTTATCTTTAACGGTCTCAATAAAAGCACAGGGGACTTCGCCCCATTTATCATCTGGTTTAGCAACCACTGCTGCAATAGATACTGAAGGATGTTTTGCTAATGTATTTTCTATCTCTATAGAAGATATATTTTCACCGCCTGAAATGATTATATCTTTTGATCTATCCTGAATTTTAACATAGCCGTCCTCATGCATAACCGCTAAATCACCAGAATGGAACCAGCCACCTTTCATTGCTTTGTCGGTTGAGTCTTTATCTTTAAAATAACCTTTCATTACAACATTTGCCCTTATCATTATTTCACCAATGGTTTTGCCATCTTTAGGAACTTCTTTCATGGTTTCAGGATCCATAATTGTTACACCTTCGGTATTTGGATATCTTACTCCTTGTCTAGCTTTAATCTCGTTTTTTTTCTCTTCATCATAATTATTCCAGTTATCATTCCAGGCACACTGTGTTACGTGACCATATGTTTCGGTTAACCCATAAACGTGCATTACATCAAATCCAAGAGCTTCCATTTTTTTAAAAATAATACTTGGTGGAGGAGCACCTGCAGTTAAAACAGAGACTTTATGCTTTAATTTTTTTCTTTCATTTTCAGAAGCGCCAGTTATCATATTTAATACTATTGGAGCACCTCCAAAATGAGTAATTTTATATTTATCTATTAACTCAAAAATTTTTTTTATATCAATATTACGTAAACAAATTGTACGACCATTTAACATTGGGACTGTCCAGGGATAACCCCAACCATTACAGTGAAACATAGGAACAACAGTTAGAAAATTCAATCTATTTGGCATATTCCAAGCAGCTGCACTACCAGTTGACATTAAATATGATCCTCTGTGGTGATAAACAACTCCTTTTGGATTTCCAGTTGTACCAGAAGTATAACTTAGTGATATTGCTTGCCATTCATCTTCGGGCATCTTCCATTCATAATTATCATCACCAGTTTTTAAAAATGTTTCGTACTCTAAGTCACCAATTTTTTCTGTTTTTGATTTGTCAGCATATTTATCAGCTATATCAATTATGGTAATTTTTTTTTTAATAGTCATTAATGCTTTTTTAACCTCTTTATGTAGCTGTCTATCTACAACTAAAACTTTTGCATCGCTATGATTTAAAATATAAGCAATAGTTTTTGCATCTAATCTGATATTAATAGTGTTTAAAACAGCACCAGTCATAGGAACTGAATAATGCGCCTCAAAAATTTCAGGTGTATTGAAGGCTAAAAAAGAAACCGTGTCCCCTTTTTTAATTCCAATTTTTTCTAAAGCACTCGCAAACTTTAGACACCTATTGTAAACCTGACTCCATGTATATTTACGATCCTCATAGATTAGTGCTTCATATGTCGGATATATATCTTTTGCCCGTTGTAAAAATGAAAGTGGTGTAAGTGGTACAAAATTTGCTCTATTTTTATTAAGATTTAGTTCGTAATGATTCATTATTAATTAAAATTAGATTTCATCATAGTATCACTGCCTGTTATAGCTGATAAATAATGGCTCTGAACTCTTGGAAGAATTTTGTCGAAAAAATACTTCGCGGTATTAATTTTATCCTCAAAAAAAGTTTTATTTTCGTTAAGTTTTGAATGACTTACCTTTAATATCTTTAACCAAGAGTGTGAAAGAGCTACATATCCGAGAACTTTTAGATAGTCATTACAGGCTGAACTGACATCATCTTTTGATGATTTATTTTTCTCACTAAGCCATAGAGTAAAATTATTTAATAATTCTAAATATTTGAAAAATTTATCAGCAAATAAAGAAAGTTTTTCATCTTTAGCAAATTCTTTAACCTCCATTGAAAGTTGGTCAATATATTTATCGAAGATTTTATTATTTAAAATTTTTCTATAAACAAGATCTATTGCTTGAACAGAATTTGTTCCTTCATAAATAGGTGTTATTCTGTTATCTCTAAATAATTGCTCAATACCCTGATCTTTAGTGTAACCATAACCTCCAAAAACTTGAATTGCATCATTTGTAATTTCCATTCCAATATCGGTAAAAAAAGATTTAATAATAGGAGTCATTAAAGCAACTATTTCATTAGCATTTGTTTTTATTTTTTGATCTGAATGATTTAAGCTTACATCGATTTGTTGTGAGACCCAAAATGCTAAAGATCTTTGACCTTCAATTAAAGATTTCATATTCATTAAACTTCTTCTTATATCAGCATGTTTAATAATTAAATCTGCTTCACCATTTTTGCTATTATTTGCCTTACCTTGCTTTCTCTCTTTTGCATACGCTAAAGCATTTTGATATGCGGTTTCGGAAATACCAAGACCTTGTATGCCAACAACTATTCTCTCTAAGTTCATCATTGTAAACATAGAGCTGAGTCCCTTGTTTTCTGGTCCAATCATATAACCTTTAGCTTCTTCAAAATTTAAAACACAAGTTGGAGAACCTTTAATGCCCATTTTAGTTTCAATAGATGCAGTGTTAACACCATTACGAGGTCCTACTGAACCGTTATCATTGACCACAAACTTTGGTACCAAAAACAAACTTATTCCTTTTGTTCCGGTAGGTGAACCAGGGACTCTAGCTAAAACAAGATGAATAATATTTTCTGTTAAGTCATGATCGCCTGACGTAATAAATATTTTTTGACCAGAAATCTTGTAAGAATTATCTTTTTGTTTAACAGCTTTGGTTTTCAACAAACCTAAGTCGGTACCACAATGTGACTCGGTTAAACACATTGTGCCACTCCACTTACCCTCAACCATTTTAGGTAAATACCTATCTCTAATTTTTTGATCCGCATGATGAAGTATACAGTTATATGCTCCAATACTTAGTTCACTATATAACTTGAAAGACAAACTTGCTGATGAAAGCATTTCCTCAAAAAAAGTACTGACAGTCTTAGGCATTCCTTGGCCACCATACTTTGGATCACAAGATAACGAAGTCCAACCATCTTCAATAAATTTTTTATAGGCCTCTTTATAACCTGGTGGTGATCTCACAATACCGTTTTCATAGACACAAGGCTTTTCATCACCAATTTTAGCAAGAGGTAATACAATTTCTTGATTAATTTTAGCTGCTTGTTCCAATATATCTTTTACTAAATCAGAGTTTATTTCCTTATATTTTTCAATTTCATTATAGTTTTTATTGTCTTTTAGATTGTTAAATAAAAACATCATTTCATCTACTGGTGCGTTATAAATCGTCATTTAATTTATTAATGGTTTACTTGTTTTTAAAGTATGCATTATCCTTTTTTGTGTATTTTCTGTTTCTAAAAGTTTCATAAAGCTCTCAAGTTCTAATTTATACATCTCTTCTTCACTTATTTCCTTATTTAAATCAGTATCTCCACCACTCAAAACATTGGCTAATTCATTACCTACCATCATACCATGATCTAGTATTTTCTTTCCATTATATAATTCATCAAGTACTTTTTGCATTTTTTTCCTTACTTGTGCACCTGATAATTTAAATTTGCATTTAATTGGTGGTTTAAAATTTTTATGTTTTTCAATATACAATCTGGCCATTGGTAAAAGGTTATTCCTGTTAATTATGACTTCATGAGAATCATCCAAAAATAAAAGTGGTTTGGCTTCAAGAGGAGAAGTGGCTGTTTTTGCATATCCTATTATATCAAAAACCTTAAGTGGTGCAAAATCAGGATCCTTTTGGGCATCATCAGTTTGGGCCCATCTCCATAAAAGTTCTTTACATCCACCACCAGCTGGTACTAAACCAACAATAGTTTCAACCAGTCCCATCACTATATTGGTGTGTGATACAACATAATTGCTTTGCAGTAACACTTCTTCACCTCCACCCAATGATAACCCGGATGGTGCTGAGATTACTAATTTGTCACTATACTTTAAATGTTCGCAAGTTTTTTGGAAATATTTAATAAATTTTTCAACAGATTTAAAATCTTTCTTTTCTACAAACTCCATTACATAATTTAAATTAACCCCTGCAGAAAACTGCATACTCTCATTGATAATGATCAATGGTTTATCTGTAGCTTTCATTAAAGCGTCCATGGAATTATAATCTAAGGCATTTGCTTTGGTATTAAATTCTACAATATTAAAATCTTTAAATCTGTAAATTTCAGCTGAGTCATTTTTATCAATTTTAACAACTGTTTTTTTAACTTTTCCTAAAGTTTCGATATCTGTATATTTCTGTCTTTGATCATAAAACTTTTTTGTGTTTTTACTTTTAAGATTTTCTAGAAAAGAATTTGTCTTAACATCACCTATTTTATTGAAAAAATTATCTAATCCAATATTATTTAACATTTCAAAAGGTCCCATTGCCCAATTAAAACCAAGTCTTAAAGCTTCGTCGATATCATTATATTCTTTCGTAATTTGCGGGACTAATGAAGAAGAATAAAGAATAATTTTTGAAATTACTGACCAAGCATATTTTCCATAAAGATCATCTCTATTAATTAAATCTAATAAGTTAATTTTTTTAATTTGAAGATCAATCTTCTTTGCAGGTGAATAAGTATTGTTTCTTATATTTAAAGCCTCCAAAATTTTTTGATTATTAACTTTATTTATACGATAAAAACCACCCTTACCTTTTCTTCCAGTATAACCTGTATCAATTAATTTTTGTATTATTGGAATACCATGAGCGACTTCTTGAAATTTATCTTTTTCTGGCAATTCTTTTCGAAAACTTTTTAAAACGTCTGACATTAAATCGATTCCAATCAAATCATATAAAGCAAAAACACCTGTTTTAGGTATACCCATTGGCCGACCAAATACAGCATCTGCTTCTTCTACAGATAAATTCATTTTTATTGCCTCTGTCATTGCAATTTGCATTGCATAAACCCCTATTCTATTTCCTAAAAAACCGGGTGTGTCACCGCAAATAATAACTCCTTTTCCTAATTTTTTTTCACAAAAGTTTTTTAATAAATTAATTTTACCTTGATCATTTGATTTTTCTCTAACAATTTCTAAAAGACCCATGTATCTGACTGGATTAAAAAAGTGTGTAATACAAAAATCTTTTTTATCAGCACTATCCATTTTTGCTGAAAGAATTTTAAGTGGTATTGTCGAAGTATTCGAGGAAATGACAGACTCTTTTTTTCTTGCTTTCAAAATTTTTTCATAAATATCATGTTTTATATTAATTCTTTCTACAACAGCCTCTATTATCCAATCAGCATCAGAAACATTATCAAAATTATCTATAATGTTCCCGGTTTTAAGACTTTTAATTTTAGAACTTTCAAATAGTAATGGAGGTCGAGACTTTAAAATTCTTTCCTTTGCTTTTTCAGCAATTTCAGTTTTTAAATCAAGAAGTACAACGGGTATATCGGCATTACACAAATGTGCAGCAATTCCACTTCCCATTGTTCCAGAACCTATAATAACTACTTTTTGTATTTTCATAAAAATGGTCGGGGCGGCAGGATTTGAACCTGCGACCCTCTGGTCCCAAACCAGATGCGCTACCAGACTGCGCTACGCCCCGAAAGCCTATTTATATAGATTAAATGTGCTATTTTATCAATTGAAAGATAATTACATTTATAAAATTACGGATATAATTGCTTCAAAATGATTCAATATATTTCAAAACCCTTTAAATGGTTTTTTAAGTTAGAGGCTGCATCAGGATTGGTTTTACTTTTTGCCGCAATCGCAGCTCTAATAGTGAGTAATACAGGATTAAACCAATTTTACATTAGTACACTAGAAAGTTACTTTAGTATTGGTTTTGGTAAATTTACTATTAAGCTTAGCGTGATTCATTGGATCAATGATGTCTTAATGGCAATATTTTTCTTTTTAGTTTCGTTAGAAATAAAAAGAGAATTTATACAAGGTGAACTTTCAAACCCAAAGCAAGCTTTGCTTCCAATAATTGGAGCTGTTGGGGGTATGCTGGTTCCGGCACTTATATATATAGCGATTAATTATAGTGACTCAGAAACTTTACGTGGTTGGGCCATTCCTTCAGCAACAGATATTGCTTTCTCTTTGGGTGTTTTATCACTCTTGGGTAAAAGAGTTCCAATATCATTAAAAGTTTTTTTAACTGCATTAGCAATTATTGATGATCTAGGCGCAATTGTAATTATTGCTTTTTTTTATTCAGGTAATGTTCAGTCTTTCTATTTGCTGCTTATGCTTATGTGTGTAATTATTTTAATAGCTTTAAATAAATTTAGTATAAGAAATTTCATTCCTTATTTGATAGTTGGGGTATTTCTTTGGGAATTTACTCACCAATCAGGGATACATGCTACAATCGCTGGTGTGCTATTGGCTCTTACAATTCCTCATAAAAATAGTAAAAAAAGCCATAAAAATTCATTGCTTATCAAGCTTGAACATAATATTTCACCGTATGTATTATTCGGAATAATGCCTATATTTGCGTTTGCAAACGCAGGGGTGTCACTCGATGGAGTAGGTTTTTCAAATTTGATGAGTCCAGTACCACTCGGTATACTTTGTGGACTATTTATTGGAAAACAAGTCGGGGTTTTCTTGTTTTCTTATATTTCAATAAAATTAAAAATTGCGGATATGCCGAGTAATTCTAATTGGGGAACATTTTATGGTGTTGGTGTTTTAACAGGAATTGGTTTTACAATGAGTCTATTTGTTGGAAATTTAGCATTCATTGAAACTACTCAATATTTAAGTGATGTTAAAATAGGTGTACTACTTGGTTCATTATTGTCGACATTATTTGGTTACTTTTTAATTTTATTATGTTCAAAAAAATAATAGATAAAAAAATTTTTAATCTCGCTTTAGATACATCCAATTATGGATTAAAGAAAACAAAATACTATGCATCACTCAAAAATAAGAAATGTGGTGATAAAATTGAAATTAGTTTAAATATAAAGAATAAAAAAATTATCAATATGCATTATGAAACAGAGTCTTGTTTATTTTGCAAAGCGTCTGCAAGCTTATTATCAAAAAAAATTAAAAATATTAATATTGATAAAATTGATAAAATTATATTTTCTAAGAAATTTAATCCTCTCTTATCAAAAAAGTACTTGAGCAGAAAGGATTGTATAATGTTGCCATATTACGCTTTAAAAAAAGCACTTTAATCATATGTTTAGTATCATGCCATCGTAAGCTGGGACCATATTTCTTGGTAAAGATTTTTTTAGAAAATTATAATCTAGATCTGAATGTAGATTGGTAAAAATTGTTTTTTTAGCTTTTACTCTTCTGCTAATATTTATTGCTTGTTCAAGATTAAAATGTGACTGATGACTATTAAATTTCAGACAATCTATGATTAAGTATTTTAAATTCTTTAATTTAAAAAAATCTTTTTCAAATATACCGTTTGTGTCACTGATATATGCTAATTTCCCAATAATATAAGCTGTAGATTTGATTTCGCCATGGTTAACATAAAAAGACTTAATTATAATTTTTTCTTTTTTTTTAACTAATGAAAATTTTTTTTTAACAAGATTTCCTTTTAAAATTGGTAAATATCCTTTACCCCCATAAAAACAGTAATCATACTTATTCTTTAAATTAACAAGAGTCTCCTTATTAGCATAAATACTAATTTGTTTTTTATTTTTCCAGAAAAAAGGTCTCAATTCAAAAATACCGCTAGTTTGATCTGCGTGTTCATGAGTAAACAAAACATAATCAATGTTATTGATTTTATTATCTAAAATTTGTTTTTTTATATCAGGAGATGTATCGATAAGAACTGAGATTTTCCCTTTTTGCAAAAATGCGGAACATCGACTTCGTTGATTAAATTTGTTTTTTTTATTACATTTTCCCCAATTACCTGTAATCCATGGTACACCCACGGAACTTCCAGAACCTAATATAATAAATTTCATAAATTAATATTAAATAATTTAATGAAATTATTTGTAGTTTGTAGCGCAAGATTTTCCACGGTATCATTTTTTAATTTACTCATATGTCTTAAAGTATAAATAATATTGGACGGTTCATTTACTTGGCCTCTTTTGGGTTCAGGTGACAAATATGGTGAATCTGTTTCCAAAAGAATTCTATTATTTGGTATTTCTTTGAAAACTTCATTTAATTCTGAAGATTTTTTAAAAGTAATAATGCCACTTGCAGAGAAGTAACATCCTAGATCTAATAATTTATGTGCAAATTCTTTTGATCCAGTAAAACAATGCATTAAAATTTTAAAGTTTTTGTTTTTGATTTCACTATTTAAAATTTCATAAGTCTCTTTTTCGGCTGATCTTGAGTGAACTATTAGTGTTGATGATTGTTCTTGGCATGCTTGTATATGTTTTGTGAAACTTTTTTTTTGTGAAATAACGTCAGAATGCTCATAGTAAAAATCAAGACCAGTTTCTCCAACTCCAATTATATTTTTATGTTTTTTAAGATTATTAATTATTTGTGAAACTGTTAGTTTTTTATATAATTTAGTTTCATGTGGATGTATGCCATATGTACCAAAAATATTTTTATACTTGATCAATATATTTAAGATTTTTTTAAAACTTTTATCATGAGTACAAATAGTTAAATAATATTTGACACCATTTTCTTTTGCTCTATTAAGAATTATATCTAAATTACTATTAAAATCATCGAAATCTAAATGACAATGTGAATCTATAATATTCAATTTAATTCCCAATAAAAATTATTTTTTTTATTTTTTAATTCAAAAGTTTTATTTATTATATATTTTGCAACCTCGGTTGAATTAAAATATTTTAAATATTTTTCCTTTCCTTTTTGTCCAATCTTTTTTCTTAATTTTTCATCTTTGCTTATTTTTGTGATTTTTTCTGATAGATCACTAACATTTTTATAAAAAACCATTTCTTTATCTGAAAAAAAATCTCTGTAATGAGTTTTTTCATCAATTAAGGTAACAAGACCATTTCCTATTATTTGTGTTATTCTATCACTGCTATAATATCTTATGGGCTCTCCCCTGCTAAGATTTAAACCCATCTTTGAATTTGAAATTGCTTTAAAATAGTTATCTGCCCATACTGGCTGAACATTATTTAATCCATAAATATCAAATTTAATATTCGGTGTCATACCAATTAATTTAGAAACAAAATTTATACGTTCATCATATTTTCCTTTTTTTAAAACTCCACGATGAACTCCGTGGCTCAAAGCATAAAAAACATCCATATTGCAAGATTTTTTAAAATTATTCAAAGTCTCAAAAGAACTATCCGAAGGATTTGGTATAAAATGAAAATTTTCTTTATTTTTTATAAATTTTAAAACTTTTGGAGAAGTTGTTAAAAAATTTTTATCAACATAATTCACTTTGTTTAATATCCTTTGCTTATTTTTAAAAAAATCTGGACCTTTCTTACTTAATGGATCTAAAAACCATTGAGCAACTTTAAGATTAGGATAGTTTTTTTTAAGATTTTTTAATGTTTCTGGGTAAATAGAGTCAGCATGACCAAGTACAATCATATCTGGCTTGAAATTGTAGCACGTATTAATAAGTTTGGAATTTAATTTTTTTGTTCCAGACAGGTCTTTATAATTTTTATAATATTTTTGTATATCTCTGTCACTAAATTCTAATATGCTGTGACCAAGTCTTATTAGTCCGTTATTAATTCTTCTTCCTGTATTAAAATATAATCGTCCATCATGCCTTTCGTTAAAATTAGTAACATGAATAATTCTAAGTTTATCTGGTTTTTGAAAAAAATTTATTTTTTTATTTGTATAAAGAATTTCTTGTCTGTAGTGATCAATTTGTTTACTGCTATTTTTATGGGTTAAATAAAAATTTTTATAAGCAAGTTTCTGATATTGGTTTCTTAATTTCTCGTTTTTGATAAGTTTTTCTATATTCTTTTTTAATTCAAAGGAATTAAGTCTTTTTAAAATGATTGCATTTGTTACTGTTTCTGGAAGACCTCCTTTGTTACTTATTATAACAGCGCACGCATTAGCAGAACCTTCCAAACTTGTTCTACCAAACGGCTCATTCCATCTTGAACATGCAACAGCAATACTAGTTTTCTTAAAAACATTTATTACTCTGTTATGTGGAACAAAACCCAATTTTTTAAGCCTTTTATGATTAAAATTAATTTTATCTCTTTGTTCATCACCTATAACTACTCCAGACCAATCTTTATATTTGTTTAAAATCTTTATGACGGCTGATCCAAATATATCGTATCCTTTTGAACGATTTAATTTTCCAACAAATGTAATCCATTTTTTTTTATTATTAAAATTAATCTTATTTTTAGATGCTGATTGAAAAATAACTATTAATTTTTCGCTGCTTATTGATCCCGAGGGTATATTTTCTAAAAATCTTTTTTTTGACCAAGTGCTATTAAAAATAATTTTGTGACATGCATCAACTAAAAATTTTCTTTCTGCTAAAACCTTAGATCCAGTCATGGTTAGAGGATCGTTATGAAAATATAATACAAATTTTGATTTAACACCTTCATTTATCAGATAATTTAAATAATGTGGCCTATTATGAATTTCTATTATATCTGATGAATTGAATTTTTCTATTTTAATAAATTCATCCATATAATTTTCGCTTTGGCTTCCCAAAAATATTTTTTTTAATTTTATATTTCTATAATTTTTAGAAAATTTATTTTTGAAAGCCGTATTACCGTAAACTTTAATATTTTTTTTAAATTTGCTTAATTTAAGAGTGTCGTTTACAAAAAGTGATACTGCGCCAGGGTAATTTGGGGAGAAATTTTCTTTATAAGGTAATAATATAGAAATTTTCATGAAAATTTATTTTTAATAAAATTTCTTGCTTTGCGATTTTTTTTAATAAAATATTCTCTAGCCATTGCTTTTTTTCTGCTCATAAATTTTTCTTTATATATTACTTTCCATTTTCTTCCTCTAGTAAATTTGGCTCCTTTACCTTCGTTGTGTAATTTTAACCTTTTTTTTATATTATTTGTATACCCTACGTAAGTTAAGTTTTCACCTTTTATTGATTTTAGTACATAGATATAAAAAGAGTTCACTCTTATTTGTTTTGGCTAATATAAGAATTAATAAGCCTTTCCTTCTTTAGTTTTAATATTTTTAAATTTACTTATTGCATCCTTGGCTCCAGCAGACATAAACCTCTGATCAGATCCAATTGTTACAAGTTGAAAACCTTTTTCGATCATTTTGAGTGCATATTCAGCTTTCATATTGTGGATTCCTGCAATAATTTTATTTTTTTTAGCATGTTCTAAAATTTTCATAATTGTACTATAAACTTTATCTTTTTCTGGTTTATCAAAACTTGGTTCTTCTCCGATAGCCAGACTCAAATCTGCTGGTCCTATATAGATTCCACTAAGGCCTGGTGTAGTCATTATTGAATCTAAATTATCCAAAGACTCTTTGGTTTCTATCATGGCAAATTTTAAAATTTCATCATTTGCAAATTTTCCATAATCTGGACCACCATATAAAAGACCTCTTATTGGTCCAAAACTTCTATAGCCTTTTGGGGGATAAAGACATGCATTAACAAAATTTTCAGCTTCTTTTCTATTGCTCACCATAGGGCATATAACTCCGTAAGATCCAGCATCTAATATTTTCATAATTTGCCCTGGCTCATTCCAATTAACCCTTGCCATGGGAACAACATCTGTAGTTGAAATAGCTTGGAGCATTTTAAGAGCATTGGGGTAATCAACGACCCCGTGTTGCATATCTATTGTTAATGAATCCCACCCTTGATTAGTCATAACTTCTGCGGAAAATGAATTTGGAATTTGTAGCCAACCATTTATTACAGCTTTGCCTTCAGAAAAAATTTTTTTTAATTTATTTTTTCGCATCTCTAACCAGATATGCCTAGATGAGTATATTTAATATTTAAATAATCTTTAATACCAAGGGAACCACCTTCTCTACCATATCCAGTTTGTTTTATACCACCAAAAGGAGTTTCGGCAGTAGCTACAACAGGTGTATTGACTGCTACAACACCGGTTTCTAACTGTTCTGATGCTTTAAATGCTTTTTCCATTGAATTTGTGCAGACATAGCCGGCTAAACCACAATCGTGTTTGTTCGCTCTTTTTATTACTTCGTCGAAATCTTTAAATGTGGTAATTGCGGTAATTGGGCCAAAAGGTTCTTCCGTCATAACTGTAAAATTGTCTTTTACATTATCAATAATTGTTGGTTCATAAAAATAACCCTTATTAAAGCCAGAAGGTCTTTTCCCTCCATAAAGAATTTTTCCACCTTCTTTTTTTGTTTTTTCAACAAGTTTTTCAATTGCCTCTAAACGTTTTTTTGTAGTTATTGGACCAAGACTAATACCATCTTTTAAACCATCACCAAGTTTGAGTTTTTTTGTTTTTTCAACAAAAATTTTAGCAAATTCATTTTTTTTACTTTCATGAATGTAAAATCTACTTGGGGAGATACATACCTGACCATTATTTCTATATTTTGATGCAATAGCCATATCTGTAACTTTTTCTATATTAGAATCTTCAAATACGATAAAAGGAGCATGACCACTAAGTTCCATCGTAACTCTTTGAACTTTATCAGCAGCTTTTTTTAATATAAGTTTACCAACTCTTGTTGATCCTGTTATAGAAACTTTTTTTACAATATCGGAAGAGAGCAATTCATTAGAAACCTGTTCAGGATCACCAGATAATAAATTTACAACACCTGGGGGTATACCGGCATCATTTATTATATTCATAAGTTCCATTACTGCCCCAGGTGTAATAACATCTGGCTTGACAATTACAGAACATCCTGCCGCAAGAGCTGTTGAGATTTTTCTTGATGCTAGAATAATTGGGAAATTCCAAGGAATTAGAGCGGCAACAACACCTACTGGTTGGTAAATGATTTGAACTCTAGTATCCTCAAATCTGCTTTCTACAGTTTGACCGAAAATTCTTTTGGTCTCCTCTGCATTCCATTCAAATATATCAGCTCCACCACCAACCTCACCTTCTCCCTCTAATAAAGGTTTTCCAACTTCTAAAGTAAGCCACTTTGCAAGATCTCTTTTTCTTTCACGCATTAAATCTGCAATTTTTCTGATTTTATATGATCTTTTCCAGGGAGGAGTTCTTTTCCATTCTTTAAAACCTTCCGCTGATGACTCTAGCGCTTTCAGAACATCGTTTTTAGTAGCTTTAGATGCTTGGCCGATAACTTCTTCAGTCGCCGGATTAATTACATCGTATGTTTCTTTTTTTTCTGATTGTTGCCACTTACCATGTATGAATTGACCAAATTTTGAGTACATTTTTTAAATTTTTATTGCTTAAAAGTGCAATATTTCCTAGGGTTCACTTTAATTAATTTATGAAAAAAATTCAACTAACTTGTGCACACGCTATAGTAAAATATCTTATTTCTCAGAAAATATTAGTTGGGGGCAAAAAGTTACCGTTGTTTCCTGGTGCATTTGGAATTTTCGGTCATGGTAATGTGGCTTGTTTAGGCCAAGCTTTAGAGGAGAGTAAAAACGAACTGCCTACTTGGCGTGGACATCATGAGCAAAATATGGCTTTAACAGGAATTGCATATTCAAGAGCAAAAAGACGAAAACAAATTTTTATAGCCACTAGTTCTGTTGGTCCGGGTTCAACAAACATGTTAACAGCCGCTGCTGTTGCAATGAGTAATCGCCTTCCAATCCTTTTTTTGCCAGGTGATACATATGCAAATAGAATGCCAGATCCGGTTTTACAACAAGTTGAGCATTTTAATAATCCCAACATAACACAAAATGACTCATTTAAATATGTTACAAGATATTTTGATAGAGTCACAAGACCCGAACAAATTCTACAAACTTTCCCACAAGCTATACAAACTATGATAGATCCAGCTGATTGTGGTCCTGCATGTATTTCTTTATCTCAAGATGTTCAGGGTGAAACTTACGATTATCCTGAAGAATTTTTTAAAGAAAAAATTCATACCATACGTAGACCTAGACCTGATGATTATCAAATTAAAGAAGCGGCCGCATTAATTAAAAAATCAAAAAATCCAATTATCATCTCTGGAGGTGGAGTTTTTTACTCAGATGCAATGGTTGAAGTAAGTCAATTTGCAAAAAAACATAATATCCCAACTGCACAGACTGTAATGGGTTATTCAACTATGAAAAAAGATGATCCTTATTTTTTAGGAGCAATTGGTGGTTTTGGTGGTAAGGCTCCAAATGATTTTATGAAAAAAACTGATTTAGCAATTGCAATTGGTACAAAACTAGCTGACTTTACTACTGGATCATGGTCTAATTTTGAAAATCCAAATTTTAAATTAGTTTCTTTAAATGTTTCAAGATTTGACGCAAATAAACATTTGGCACAATCTATAGTTGGTGATGCTAAAGTTTCAATTCAAGAATTGTCAGTAGCTCTAGGGAATTGGAAATCTCAAGACGATTGGTATAAAAAATCTAGAAAAGCTGTGCAAACATGGAATAATTATATTGATAAAGAAAGTGGTTCAACAAATCAAAAGCTTCCGTCATATGCCCATGTTGCTGGTGCAATATATAGAAAATCAGATCCATCTGATATAGCGGTTACTGCTGCCGGAGGTTTAGTTGGTGAAGTTCTTCAAGTTTGGAGACCTAGAGAATTAAATACTCATGAAACAGAATGGGGTTTTAGCTGCATGAGTTATGAAATATCAGGAGCCCTAGGTATCAAAATGGCAAATCCAAAAAAAGAGGTTATAGCTTTTGTTGGGGACGGATCTTACCTGCTTTACAATTCTGATATTTACAGTTCAGTTTTAACAAACCACAAATTAATAATAATAGTTTGTGACAATGGAGGACATGCGGTAATAAACAGATTACAACTCTATAAAGGTGGAAAAGAATTTAATTGCTTATTCGAAAGTTCAAAAGTAGAAAATATTAAAAAGATTGATTTTGCAAAACACGCAGAGAGTTTAGGGGCTACAGGTGAAAACGTAAATTCAATAAATGAACTTGAACAAGCATTTACTAGAGCCAAAAAATCAAAATCAACATATGTAATATCTATTAAAACAGATGGATATCAGTGGTTAGAAGGTTCAGCTTTTTGGGAAAGCCCAACATTAACCAAGACTTCCAATAAAGAAAATGAAAGAGCATTAAAAGAACACCTTCAGGGAAAATCTAAACAAAGACAGGGTGTTTAATTAAAATGGTTAAGGTATTTAAGGTCGGTCTTATAGGTTGCGGTCATATTGCTGAAACCTACTTTAGGGCACATAAATATTTTAATAATTTTAAAATTATAAAATGTGCTGATATAAATATTAAAGCTGCTGAAAAATGTGCCTCATTATATAAAATTAGAGCACTCAGTGTAGAAGATTTGCTTAATGATAAAGAGGTAGAAATTATATTGAACCTAACGGTGCCTAAAGCACACTACGATGTTACTAAAAAAGCACTTTTACACAATAAACATGTTTATACAGAAAAACCTATGGCTATAAACGTAAATGATGCAAAAAAATTATTGCAAATAGCAAAAAAGAAAAATTTATACATAGGAAATGCTCCGGATACATTTCTAGGTGGTGGCAATCAAAAATCAAAACAATTGTTAGAAAATAATTTAATTGGAAAAATTAATTTAGGAAATATAATATTTGCATATCCAGGTGTTCAATCTTATCACCCAAATCCCGAACCGTGGTTCGCAAAAAAGGAAGGTGGTCCCGTCATTGATATGGGACCGTATTATTTGACCGCCTTGGTAAATTTACTTGGGCCTGCAAAACAAGTCTGGGGAAGCTTAATGTGGAACAAGAAAAAAAGAATAATAGGAATTGGCCCAAGAAAAGGAAAGTCAATTAAAGTTCTTTGTCCAACCACATATTTAGGTACAATTTTTTTTAAAAATAGAACAATAATTAGATTCACTTTATCATTTGATGTAATAGCACATCATAGAAATCATATAGAATTATATGGAAGCAAGGGGTCAATCCTTGTGCCAGATCCAAATATGTTTGGTGGATCTGTTTTTACGTGTAAAAAACTTGGTGGAGCTTGGAAAGAACACAAAACAAATAAAATGTACCTGGGTAGAATAAATATAAGAGAAAAAAGTCTGAGAGCGAATGAGGCCCCTACTAACGCAAATTACAGAGGTGTTGGATTATCCGAAATGGTATATTGTATTCAAAATAAAAAAAAACATAGATGTAATGGCGAATTATCATTTCATGTTTTAGATATAATAAAATCAATAATGGAAGCTGCAAGAAAAAGAAAAAGAATAAATATTAGATCTACATGTAAGATACCCAAAAGATTTACCTCAGCAGAAATAAAAAAAATTCTCAAATAAGATTTTGTCTACCTAGTAAAGCTGCACCTCTTACACCACTTGCGTCACCATAAATAGGTTTTAAAAAAACTGTTTTAAGATTTTTTTCATTAAGATATTTTGATGTAATTAATTTTATTTCATCCAAGAAATCTATTTCATTAGAAACACCACCTCCAAAAACGATAGCATCAGGATCTATTGTTGATACAACTATAACTAAACTTCTTGCTAAATAATCTTTATATTTATTAATGAATTTTCCCGCATCTTTATCTTTATTGCGATATTTGGCAAATATTTCTTTTGCGGTCATTTTTTTTTTAAACAATAGGTAATAATTTTTTTCGATAGATTTACCTGATAAATAACCTTCGACTCTTTTTGTAAAATCAAAACTTTCTGAATGGTGAATGTTTGACTTAATTTCTCTTAGCGGCATTTGATTCAAACTCCATTCGCCACCTAATCCATTAATGCCGGAAAAAATTTTCTTATTTATAACTAGACCTCCTCCACACCCAGAACCTAATATAATTCCAAACACACTGTTGTAATGTCGTGCTGCTCCATCTACAGCTTCGGATAAACTAAAACAATTGGCATCATTTTCAGAAAAAATTTCATTTTTAATCTTTTTTCTTAATTCTTTAATTAAATTCTTATTATTTAACCATTGTGAATTATGTGCATTTTTTATTGCACCTGAACTGTCAAGATTTCCAGGATGGCAAATTCCTATCACAAATTTAGAGCTATACTTTTTTTCTAAATTTTGAACAATTGTAACAATTGACTTGATAGTATCGTTAAAGTTTTTAGGTGTTTCTGACCTACTTCTCTCTAACTCTTTATTTTTATCATCGAGTAAAACATATTCAATTTTTGTTGCACCTAAATCTATTCCAATTTGCATTAATTCTTTAAGGTTCTGTCGATTTCTTTTAATTCAACTTCTAACTTGTCTAATTCTTCACCACCTGCCATCATGCCTAAAAGTTTTTCTCTTGATAAATCTTTTTTTTCAAAAGTTCCCATGCTTTTGCCTCTATTTAAAATTGTGAAACTATTTCCAACAGGGTATGCGTGGTGAACATTGTGGGTAATCAAAATCACACCCAGACCGGATGTAGCAGCCTTTACAATGTATTTTAATACTACTGAGGCTTGATGTACTCCTAAAGCAGATGTTGGTTCATCAAGAATTAAAACCTTAGCACCAAAATATATTGCTCTAGAAATAGCTAAGCATTGCCTTTCACCGCCAGACATTGTTCCTACTGCCTGTGAGGGATCTCTCACATCAATACCAATTTGACCCATTCTTTCTGATGCTATGTTATTAGCTTTTTCAACATCAAAAGTTTTAAAAGGTCCAAAACCTTTCATTGGTTCTCTGCCCATAAAGAAATTTCTTGTTACACTCATAAGTGAAACTAAAGCAAGATCTTGATAAACTGTAGCTATACCTAAGTCTAAAGCATCTCTTGGTGAGTCAAAAATAGTTTTTTTTCCTTCTACAATTATCTCGCCACGAGTTGGCTTGTGGACACCGGACAAAGTTTTTATAAGAGTAGATTTGCCTGCGCCATTATCTCCAAGTAAACACATTATTTGTCCTTTTTTTATGTGCATTGTTACGTCTTTTAGAGCAATAACTGACCCAAAAAATTTACTTATATTATTAAATTCTACCAAGTTTTTTGACATTATTTATTTTCTGTGACCCTTCTTCTAATATAATTGTTAAAAATAACTGCTATCAACATCATTCCACCCAAAAAGACTTTAAACCAATCTGTATCTACATCTGTGTAATAAATTCCCATTGATACAGTTCCAAAAATTAGAGCTCCAAAAGCCGCACCAATTGCAGATCCATAACCACCTGTGAGCAAACATCCTCCCACAACAGCAGCAACAATAGCCTCAAGCTCTTTTAAAAATCCCCTCATAGTATCTGCTGAACCCGCATCTAATACTTGAACACATGCATAAATAGTGGCTGCTACAGCAGTTCCAATAAATAAGCTTATTTTAACCCTTCCTACTGGAACGCCAACATTTCTAGCTCCTAATTTATCTCCACCTGATGCAAATATCCAATTTCCATATCTAGTTTTCATTAGTAACCAAGTGGCAAAAATAGTCATGCCTATCCACCATAAGACTGATGCAGGGACACCAGTTGCTAAAGGGGTTCCATCTTGTCTTAGAGCTATAATTCCTAAAGACCCTAACCAGGAAAATAGACCTTTAAATGCATCTGCAGAAAATATCCATGCTATTGGGTCATTTTCGATTAGAACCCTTAAACCTGGAACCTGTGTCCTTCCTGTAATTAGTCTAGTTAAAGCTAACGTTGCGCCTCTTAAAATAAAAAGCATCGCCAGTGTAACAATAAAAGATGGAAGGCCTGTTCTAACTACAAGAATACCATTTGTATAGCCAACAAGGACAGCCATTGAAAAAGCAAACAAAATACTACACCAAAGAGGCCACCCCCAATATATGGCAGGTATTGCTATACAAATACCCGCAAAACCAATCATTGAGCCAACAGATAAATCAAATTCACCACCAATCATTAAAAGAGCAGCAGCAACAGCAATAATACCTAAATTAGCGGAGACTTCTAAAAAATTAATTGTTCCATACGCACTGAACATTCCAGTGTCGCCAGCAACTATACCAAAAAAAATAAAAACAAGTATTGATCCACCTAGAGCTCCAAGTTCAGGTCTATTCAACAAAACCTTAAGTCTTGAAACTTTTCTTAATCTTTCATCTTTTGATTTATTTTGAATACTTTTCGACTTAACTGACATATAGGTTTTTATTTTTTTTATAAAAAAAAGGCCCGATTTAGAACCGGGCCTTTTTTAATTATTGTTATCTATAACCTTGTGCTGCCCACTTAATTACTTTGCTAGCATTATCAGGAGTAACGAAACCAGGTCCCGTCATTACAACACCTGCTGGCATTGTTCCCCATCTCATATACTGTGCAA
Source organism: Pelagibacteraceae bacterium AG-430-I06 (assembly GCA_003209895.1). GTDB lineage: Bacteria > Pseudomonadota > Alphaproteobacteria > Pelagibacterales > Pelagibacteraceae > Anoxypelagibacter. Next base: position 18,563 of record QCOH01000009.1, on the reverse strand, counting down.
ATATCGCAATAGGTAAATATCCTTGAAGATATTGTTGTTGGTCAATTAAGAACTCAACCTCACCTGCGGCTGCAGCTTTAAGCATACCAGGTGACATATCAAATGTTCCTAGTTTTACTTGACCTACTTTTCCTGCAGATTTAAGAGCTTTTAAAGCAGCTTCACCTGAAAGACCTGCTCCTAATGTTAGAATAGTATCTACGCCTCCTAATTTAGCAGCAACAGCTTTTTGAATTTCAGTTGGGTCATTTGACGTACCAAGTATTTCTACTGAACCGCCAAAACCTTTTTTGAAACCTGCGCATCTTCTATCAAGAGCTACGTTACCAACTTCGTGGTTGACACAAAGTGCTTTTTTACCACCAGCAGCTTTCATTTTTTGACCGCCACCTACTCCAGCTTCAAACTCAGTTTGTCCAACATGAGCGCTAATACCAAGTTTAGCAAAGTCATCGGAACCAGAGTTCATAGATACAACCGGTATTCCAGCTGCAATAGCAGCTTTAACAGATTTACCTAGTGCTGCAGCATCGGGTAAAGTAATTACAATACCTTTTGGTTTTTGTGAAACAGCATTATCAATAAGTTTTGCCATTTCTACCATATCAAATGTACCAGGCGCAGTGTACTTGCATTTAATTTTCATATCTTTGCAAGCAGAGTCCACTCCATTTTTGGCAACTGACCAAAAAGGATCGTTAGCTTGTCCATGTGAGACAACAATTACATCAATCGCAAAAGAAGCAACTGACATTGTCATCCAAGTAAGGAAAGCTATTAAAGTTAAATATAATTTTTTCATATTTCCCCTCATTTTTTGTTGTTATATTAATTAATTAATTATTTTTATTTAAACAAAAATATTATTAAAAAGAAAGAAGGAGAATTTTTTTTACAACTTGAGGTTTAAAAAAAATTATTAAATTTTAACGATTTTTTTAGTCTTAAGAGATTTATATGCAGCATTTGCAATTAACAGCGATTTTTCACCATCATCAAAAGTAGATCTGGGTTTCTTATTTTTTTTTACAAGATTATAAAGATCATTAAGTTGAAGTTTATAGGCAATTTTATATCTATCTATAAAAAAATTATATTTGCGCTTGTTATCTGATATTAACATTCCTTTATCTCCAAAAATCTCTACTCTTTGATCGTATCCAAATTTACAATGTCGAGAATTGTTAATAACTATAATTACTCCCTTTTTTGATTTTAAAACACATGTTGCAATTTCAAAATCCTTAATTTTTTTAAATCTTAAATCAGATAAATTAGTTGCAGATGAAAAGATTTCTTTAATTGGATCTTTATCAAGATAAAGCCTAGCTAAGTCAAAATCGTGAATTGTCATGTCTCTAAATATTCCTCCTGAATTTTTTAAATAATTTAGAGAGGGTGGTGCCGGGTCTCGACTTGTAATTATTATTTTTTCTAACTTGCCAATTTTCCCCTTCAAAAGTGATTTCTTTAAAAAATAGTGTCCTGGATCATATCGTCGATTAAATCCTAATTGTATTTTAGGATTAAATTTATTAATTTTTTTTTTACATTTAATTACCCTATTAATATTTAAATCCAAAGGTTTTTCGCAAAAGATTATTTTTTTATGTTTTGCAGCCAATGTAATTAAAGGTATATGGGTTGAAGTTGTTGATGAAATAAAAATTACATTTATATTTTTATCTTTGAAAGCAATACTCGGATTTTTAATATAAGTTGATTTTAGTTTTTTTGCTGCTTTTAAAGATAATTTTTTATCAATATCGAAAACATACTTAAGGTTAAATTTTTTATTTATCTTTAAATTTTGGGCGTGCATTATGCCAATTCTGCCAAGACCAAATAATGCAACATTAATTTTCATTCTATAAATTTTGTATTGTTTTTAGTATTGATATCTAGCATTATCCTAACAAATATAAAAAAAATGTCAGTAAAATTAGGAATAGCACCAATAGCTTGGAGTAATGATGATATGCCAGAACTTGGTGGTGAAACATCTCTTGAAACATGTCTGTATGAAGCAAAACAGGCTGGATTTACCGGTGTTGAGTCAGGAGGTAAATTTCCAAAAACATCTAGAGAATTAATACCAATATTAAATAAATTTGATATTAAATTATGTTCTGGTTGGTATGGAGCGAATTTATTGAAACGCACAGTTAAAGAAGAAATGGAAAACATAAGGGGTCAATTAAATTTATTTAAAGACTGTAAAGCTCCATGTATTGTTTTTGCTGAAGTTACTGATTCAATTCAAGGAGACGAAAATAAACCATTATCTGAAAGACCTACGCTTGATAATGATACTTGGAATTCTTATTGCAAAAAAATTAATGAGATTGGAAAAAGACTAGAAGATGAGGAAATGCCATTGGCTTATCATCATCATATGGGCACTGTAATACAGTCGGAAGAAGATACGATCAGACTAATGCAAGAAACAAATGACTCGGTCAAGCTTACTATTGATACTGGTCATATGTTATTTGCAGGTGGAGATTATTTAAAAATAATAAAGAACTTTAAAGAAAAAATTGCTCACGTACATTGTAAAGATATGAGAGAAAATGTTTTAAAAAAATCTTTATCTAAAAATTTAAGTTTTAGACATGCATTTCTTGAGGGTGCTTTTACAGTTCCTGGTGATGGTTGTATAGACTATAAACCAGTTTTAGATCAACTTAAAAGAAACGATTATAATAGTTGGTTAGTCGTTGAAGCTGAACAAGACCCAAATAAAGCAAATCCACTTGAGTATGCAAAAAAAGGCTATGCATATTTAAAAAAAACGGCGGTTAATGTAGGATTTGAAATTATTAAATAAGTTTATCTGTATACAGAAGTGAGTTCGTTATTCCCAGCGGCTACACAAGGTGATTTTATACAAGTTCCAATAACCCATTCAGATCCAGCTTCTGAACTAAAATTTTGAGAACTTAAAAAAATAACTCCCATCTCTGTTGATTGTCCGGCTTTTCCTTCTGCTTGAAGCCTTGGATCTTGAGCTTGCTTTAAAATTTTTCTGCTTGATGAATATGGATTTACCATTTTCATATTATTATTTATATATTCGATAACTTTTAACGAGAACCACTCATCTTTGCATAGATCGCCCCAAATTGTCCTGGAATTTTCGTCACCCTGATTACAATTGTTTATTTCTGTGTTAATGAAATCAACAATTTGTTTATGATTAGATTTTACGGTATTTGCTTTTTCTTCTACTGCAGACCGAGTTGAAGCCGTCCATAACAACATACCAACAACATAAATTGCAGAAGAAAATACCAAAAGTTCTAATAACCCATAATTTTTAAATTTAATTAAAAAATTATTCATAATTTAACAATCATATATGGTTTTGTTTTATTTTCAAAAAAATCAATTATATTTTGAACCGTTTCTACACTCATTCTTTTCTTGCATTCGTTTGTAAAGCTAGATGAATGAGGGCTTAATAAAGCTTTTTCATTTTTTAGTAAAGGATTATTTAAATCTGGCGGTTCTTTTTCAAATACGTCCAGACCAGCGCCAAAAATAATTTTTTCTTTAAGGGCCTTGTCTAAATCTTTTTCATTAATAACCCCTCCTCTTGATGTATTTATAATAATTGCATTTTTTTTCATTTTATTAAGCATATTAATATCAATTAAATTCTTTGTTTCATTATTTAAAGGTATATGAATTGATATAAAATCTGCTGTTTTAACAGCTGAACTTAAATTTTGAACTTTATTACCACCTAAAGATTTAATGGTTTCATCGTCTACGAAAGGATCATAAATATTTACTTTCATCTCAAAACCTTTGCATTTTTTTATTAAATTTTTTCCAATTCGCCCGAATCCTGCTATTAGAATTTCTTTATTATACAATTCATACGTTTCAATTTGAGATACATTTTTTTTAAACTCTCCTGACCTCACAGCTTTATCATATGAAGTTATTCCCTTAGACAAAGATAAAATCATATACATCGCGTGTTCTGCAACAGCTACAGCATTAGCAGTTGCTGTTATAAGTAACGAAATATTATTTTTTTTAATGTAATTGAGATCTATATTGTCATATCCAACACCGTGTCTTGATATAACCTTAAGCTTTTTGCAATGACTAAGAATTTCGGTATCAAGTTTGGCTACTCGCAACGTTAAACCATCATATTTGGGTAAGACTTTAATTAAATTATCTTTAGAAACGTTTTCAACTATTTCATATTTAAAATTACTGTGATTATCAAAAAGTTTCAATCCAGTATTGTCAATTTTTTCTACTATTCCAATTTTAAACATTTAATAAAAAGATACAACTTTATGTTCTTGCTTTCCAAGCTTATCCATTCCAAGTATCACACGATCACCTTTTTTTAGAAATTGAGAGGGTTTCATATTTTCACCAACACCTGGTGGGGTCCCTGTGCAACAAATATCACCTGGCTCAAGAGTCATACAATGACTCATATATGAAACTAATTTTTTGATATTAAAAATCATTTGATTAGTATTTCCTTTTTGCATTCTTTTACCGTTAACATCAAGATACATATTTAATTTTTGATATTCAGGAAGATCGTTTTTGGTTAAAATATAAGGTCCTATAGGACCGAATGTATCAAAACCTTTTCCTTTGTCCCAAGTAAGTCCTTTATTTTTTTGAAATTCTCTTTCACTAATATCATTAACCAAAAAAAAACCTAAAATATAATCAAGAGCATCCGACTCGCTTACATACGAAGTTTTTTTTCCAATTACAAATCCCAATTCAACTTCCCAATCAGTTTTAGTAGAATTTTTCGGAATAATTATATCGTCATTTGGGCCACATATACAATTTACAAATTTTGAGAAAATTATTGGTTCTTTTGGAATTGGTAAATTTTGCTCTTTAGCGTGATCTATATAGTTTAATCCAATGCCAATAAATTTTGATGGTTTTGACACACATGAGCCCAATCTTTGTTGCGAGTTAATAGATGGTAATTTTGAGATATCTATCTTTTTAATTTTTTCTAATGTTTCAAAATTCAATGTAGATGGGTCAAAATCTTTTATAATTGATGATAAATCTTTATAATTATTTTCTTTATCGATAATTACTGGTTTTTCATTACCCTTGGCTCCCACCCTACATATTTTCATAAACTTTCCTCAAATTTATTTTAAGTGGCGGTCCCACGGGGAATCGAACCCCGATTAGATGATTGAAAACCATCTGTCCTAACCGTTAGACGATGGGACCGAATTATTGATTGTCTTAATAACAGAAATATCATCGATAATAAACTCTACATTTTTTTTGCCTTTCCATTCATTAAGACTAATTTTTCCAAAAATATTAATTTTTTTAGTTTTTTTTGATAATAAATAGCTTTCTAAATCAGTTTTTACGGCATTAAATGTCACGCCTTTTATTACAGTGCCATCTGGGGCCGAAAATAAAGATTTTATATGTTTTTCACCAACCACTGAAGATTTTAATAATTTAAGATTCTCTATAACAAATTTTGGTTCTGGATTTCCCGAACCAAAGGGCGAAAGTGCATTTATTTGAGAAACAAATTCTTCATTTAGAGCGGACGGAGAAATTTTGGAATCAAAATACAAATGATTTCTCTTGTTTATTTTTTTTTCTATTTTTAAGAAATTTTTGATTAAAAAATATTTAAATTCATTTATTTTATTCTCTTCAACAGTGAATCCACCGGCCATTTTATGACCCCCACCCTTTTTTAAAATTTTGGATTGCACAGCAGCAATTATAGTGCTTCCAATATCAAAACCTAATACAGATCTTGCTGATGCTCGGCCAATTCCATTTTCTACTGAGATTATTACTGTAGGTTTATTGTATTTATCTTTTAATCGAGCTGCGACTATACCAATAATGCCTCCGTGCCAGTTGTGTCCAGATAAAACTATAACTGGATCGTTTAAATCAATATTTATATTGGTCTCAATTTTTTTTAACATCTCCCCTTCAATATTTTTTCTTTCTTGGTTAAAAGTTTCAAGTTCAGATGCAATTTTAAAAATTTCCTTTGAATCATTGCTTAAAAAAAGGTTAGCGCCATGAGAACATTTGCCAACTCTTCCTCCTGCATTAATGCGTGGCCCTAAGATATAGCCAAGGTGATAAACTGTAATATTATTTTCAATTCCGCAAATATTTTTCAAAGTTTTAAGACCAGGATTAGTTTTTCTTTTCATAATTTCTAATCCTTGACTAACAATTGCTCTATTTAATCCTATAAGTGGAACTACATCGCATACTGTTCCTAAAGATACAAGGTCAAGATAATTAATTAGATTAGGTTCGATTGTATTATTTTTTTCGAACCAATTAAGTTCTCTTAATTTTTTATTTAAAGCCACTAAAAACATAAAACAAACGCCAGCTGCACATAAATAATTTAAATTAGAACTATCATCAATTCTATTCGGATTAACAATAGAAAATGCTATTGGAAGATTTATTTCTGATTGATGATGGTCCAAAACTATAACATCAATATTTTGTTTTTGAGAAAACTCTATAGCATCAAAAGACAACGTTCCACAGTCAACCGTAAAAATAATATTTGAGCCGTTGGAAATTAATTGATTAAAACCTTTTTTATTTGGACCATATCCCTCTAATTTTCTATCAGGTATATAAACATTAACAATTTTGTTAATTCTTTTAAAATAATTTCCAAGTAATGCAGTAGATGAGGCTCCATCTACATCATAATCTCCAAAGATTCCGATTTTTTCATTTTTGATTATTGCTTTAACAGTTCTGTCTACAGTTTTTTCCATATCTTTTAAAACGAAAGGGTTTGGCAAAAGATTTTTAATTTTTGGTTCTAAAAATAACTTTACTTCTTCCGCCTTAATATTTCTAATTGCAATCAGTTTTGATACAATTTCACTCAAGTTATAATTATCTTTTAGAAAATTAACTTTTTCTTCACTATACTTTTTTGATATCCAATCTTTTCCTAAAACTGAAATATCGTTCATTTTTTGATTTTATTTGTGACCTTTTTCGCTATATTTTGGCTTTTGTGCAAAACGAATGAGTTTGCTTCATAGGATTCGTTGCTTTCTTTTATACCATTTAACATTTCACCATCTGTAACACCTGTTGCACAAAAAATTACATCTCCTTTAACCATATCTTCAATATTGTACTTTTTTCCTAAATCTTTAATACCTAATTTTTTTGCCCTGTTAATTTCGTTATCATCATTCAAAACAAGTCTGGTTTGCATTTGTCCGCCCAAACAATCTAAGGCGCAAGCAGCCAAAACACCCTCAGGTCCTCCGCCAATTCCTAAGTAAATATCAACAGGCGATTTAGAATCTATTACTGAAATTACTCCCGTTACATCTCCGTCAGAGATATATTGAATTTTTACATTAAGTCTATTTAGGTCATCTATTATCTTGTTGTGCCTGGATCTTTTTAAAATACATGCCGTTATTTTTTCAGGAATAGTATTTTTTGCTTCGCAAACTAATTTAATATTTTTTTCTACAGAATTATCTAAATCAATCAAGTTTTCAGGAAGACCTTTTCCAATAGCAATCTTTTCCATGTATGTATCGGGAGCAGACAGTAAACCTCCCTTCTGTGTAACAGATAATACAGAAATTGCGTTAGGTAAATTTTTGGCAGTAAAATTAGTTCCCTCTAAAGGATCAACTGCTATATCCAATTGATCGCCAAAACCTGTACCGATTTTTTCACCAATATAAAGCATTGGGGCTTCATCCATTTCACCTTCTCCAATGACAACTCTGCCGTTTATATTTATTTTGTTTAGTTTACTCCTCATTTGATCAACAGCTGCTTGGTCAGCTGCAATTTTATTATTTTTTCCTCTAAATTTTGATGCGCCAAAGGCCGCTCTTTCAGTAACTTTAGTAAACATTTTTAAAAGTTCTGGATTTATATTTTTCAAATTTCTTCAATCCTAAAAAATTTTGGTTTATTTAAAATGAATTTTTTCTTTCCCAGCTCACGAACTGATTTCTCAATGTTCGTATTTTTAGATCTATGTGAAATAATTATTATGGATGCAAATTTTTTACTTTTATACGGGTTTTGAATTAATCGTTTTACTGATACATTATTTTTTGAAAGTATTTTAGTTATAGAGGACAAAACACCAGTTTTATCTTTTACATCAAGCCTTATATATGATGAAAAAAATTCTTCAGAAATATCAATAGATGAAATTCTTTTTCTTTTAGAATTTGGTATAGAAAATGGAAGCTTAATATTACCTCTTAGTATAGAACATATATCAGAAGTTAAAGCGGATGTAGTAGGTCCAGGACCAGCACCTTCTCCTTGAATTGTAAATTTTCCAATTGGTAATCCTTCAATAATTACCGCATTTAGAACACCGTTTATATTACTGATATAAGAGTCTTTCTTCACAAAACAAGGATGTACTCTTTGGATTAATTTATTGTTTTTAATTTCAGCAATTGCTAAATGTTTTACTTTAAAACCAAGGATCTTAGCATTCTTAATGTCAACTTGGTCAATTTTTTCAATGCCTTCAACATTAATTTTTGATCTATTAATAAATGATTGGAATGCAAGAGAAGATAAAATTTGAATTTTAGATTCTGCATCTGTACCATCTAAATCAGATTTAGGATTACTTTCAGCATAACCTAAACTTTGAGCTTTTTTAATAACATCTTTTAAATTTAAATTAGTTTTGCTCATTACTGAAAGTATAAAATTTGAGGTTCCATTTAAAATTCCATAAATTTTACTAATTTTATTTGTTATCAATCCCTCTTTTATAGTACGTATAATTGGTACTCCTCCTGCTACAGCAGCTTCAAATTCTAAATTTACATTATTTTTTTCTGCTAACTTAGACAAAGTATCTCCATATTTAGAAATTAAAGCTTTATTTGCGGTTACTACGTGTTTTTTATTTTTTAGAGCATTAAAAACTAAATTTTTGGCGGCACCTTCTGAGCCTCCAATTAATTCGATTACAATGTCTATATCTTTTTTTGTGTATGCTTCGGAATAATTTTTAAGCCATTGATTTTTAGGTATTTTAATTTTTCTTTTTTTTGATTTATTTTTTGAGGAAACATACTTTAAATAAAAATGTGAATTTGTTTTTTTATAAATACTTTTTCTATTTAATATTAAATGTTTATAAAGGTTAGAGCCTATATTTCCAAGCCCAACTATTGCTATATTAAAATTAAATTTTTTCATTGTTTTAAAAATTTATATTTGGAAAAGATTTATTTTTCCCTAATTCATCAATTTTTTTAGATATAGTTTCAATATCACATTCATTTGTTTTTTTACATAAATGGACAATTTTTGTTATATTGTTTTTTTTTGGTGAATAAACCTTATTAATATTTTTTTCTATCATTGGTTCTTTTTTCATTGTTTTTTTAGAATTTTTATTATCGGTTTTTATGTTAAGTTTCATTGGTTTTTGACTTAATCTTGATAACTTTACATCTTCTTTTCTTTTTTTTAAAAAAGACAAATTATTTTCCTCCTCTTTTATTTGATTTTTTTGGTCTTTTAATAAATTGATATCAACCAAATCTTGGTTTTCTTTTTTTTGTTTTTCACTTTCAACAACATAAATCTCGATTGAAATATTGTTTTTAAAATAATCATCGATTTCTTTTTTGTTTTTACATGGATGATCTCCACAGATATAAACCTGATTTGTACTTGAGCAGCTAATTATTGATAAAAAAATAAATGGTAATAATTTTTTCATTTTAAACCTACATTCTCTTTTAAACCAAAAATTATGTTCATATTTTGCACGGCTTGTCCTCCTGCTCCTTTAATTAGGTTGTCGATTGCTGAAAGAATCAAAACTTTATTTTTTAATTTTAATTCACAGACAGATATTTCGCAAATATTAGTATTAATAACGTTTCCTGTGCCAATATTTATGTTTGGTTTTAAAATCTTAACAAAATGATTTTTTTTATGAGATCTAACCAACTCATTATGAATTTTTTTTAAAGTAACACCTTTATTCTTATCAACATAAATTGCTGACAGAATTCCTCTAAATGTAGGTATCAAGGTTGGTGTAAATACATATTTTACCTTTGACTTAGAAGCGGTTGATAATTCTTGATCGATTTCACTTCTGTGTCTGTGATTGTAAATGGCATAAGATTGAATAGATGAATAAATGTTTTTGTGACTAAATTTTTTTTTAAGATTTTTTCCCGCACCAGAATAACCAGACTTTGAATCTATTATTATATTTTGATTTTTAATTAATTTTTTTTTAAGAAGAGGTATCAAGGGTATTTGTATGGAAGTAGGATAACATCCTGGACAAGCAATAATTTTCTTATTTTTAATATCATTCTTTACAAATTCAGAAACAGCATATTTCGATAACTTCAAAAGTTTTATTGCTTTATGTTCAGATCCGTAATATTTTTTGTAAATTTTTTTATTTTTAATTCTAAAATCTGCAGACAAATCGATAAATTTTAAATTTGTAAAACTAAATAATTTTTTAATTATTTTTTGTGACTCACCAGTAGGAAGAGATGTAAAAAGAACACCAATATTTTTCCATTTTACATTTTGTAATTTAGATATTTTTGGTAAGTTTTTTTTGATCCTTTTATCAAAATATTGTATTTTTTTTCCAATATTTTTTTGAGCACATAAATATTTTATATTGACATTTGGGTGATTGCTTAAAATTCTAATTAAATCAAGTCCCACATAACCTGTAGCACCTGCTACGGCAACATTAATTTTTTTATTTAATGACATAATTTCCTTATATCACTTTTAAAGTTAATAAAAATAAATGATTTATCTTTTAGAAAACTGAAAACTTCTACGAGCTTTACGATGACCATATTTTTTTCTCTCGACTTTTCTAGGGTCTCTCGTAGTAAGTTTGCTTTTTTTTAAGGTTTTTTTGTATGATGAGTCAATATTAACCAGAGCTCTAGAAATTCCATGAATTATTGCTCCTGCTTGACCTGTTAGTCCGCCACCCTTAACATTACATTTAACATCATAATCGGAAGTTGCTTTAATTTCATCGAGTGGTCTAGTAACAATTAATTGGTGTGCTGGTCTTTTAAAATATTGCATCATTTGTTTTCCATTAACGAAAATCTTTCCAGATCCCTTTTTTACCCAAACTCTTGCGATGGATCTTTTTCTTCTTCCTGTTGCTGACTGACTATCTTTAAAATCAATTGGTAATTTTTTTTGTTTTTTGTCAATTTTATTTGTTTGTAGCTGATTCATTTTTAAATACTATTTTTTCTATTTAATTTTGAGAAATTAATTTCAATTGGATTTTGAGAGGAGTGAGGGTGTTTATCACCAAAATACATTTTTAATTTGCTTAGTTGTTTTTTTGCCAAGGGTCCTCCAGGTAACATTCTTTTTACTGCGAATTTTAGAACTTCTTGAGTTTTGTTTTTGTTTTTTAATTCAAAAGGAGTAGTACTTTTAATTCCTCCAGGATATCCGGTGTGTTTATAATATTTTTTGTTAAAAAACTTTTTTCCGCTAAATTTTAATTTTTCGACATTTGTGACAATTACAAAATCACCATTATCTTGATTAGGATTAAACTTTGTCTTATTTTTTCCCCTTAAAACTTTAGATATATATGCGGCTAGTCTTCCTACTACTAGATTTTCGGCATTAACAATATACCAATCGTTTTTAATATCTTTTTTTTTAGTAAATGGAGTCATATATTTTGGGGATAATTACAATTAATTATTTATTATGTCAATAAAAACTAAGATTTGGAAGATTTAAAATAAAAATAAATCGAGGAAATTAATAAAAAAATAGTTGAGATTTGGTGAAATGAAGCAATTACTATATGAGCACCACTAATCAAGGTTAAAATACCAAGTACTACTTGGGTGAAAATCATAAATATTAAAAAGTAAACTGAATTATACAAATCTAATTTTTTTTTATAAAAAATATAAATTGAAATATAAGCAACATATAAAAATATTATGTATGCGAGCATTCTATGAATAAATTGAACAAAAGATGGTTCGCTAAATATTTCGGGAAAAATTAAACTTCCCAATGAAAGATCGTCTGGAAAAAAAGAATTATTCATTGAGGGCCATGTTTGATAAATTTTACCTGCATCTAAACCCGATGTAAAAGCACCAAAAGTTATTTGTAGAAAGATCATAAAAATCAAAATCTGAATAAAAATATTTTCTTTATTTAACCTAAAAAAATTTTTATTCGTATTTGCTTTTATATTTAGAAAATACCAAAAAATTGCTGAAAACAAAATTAATGCTAAATTTAAATGAACAGCGAGCCTGTAGTGACTGACAGTTGTATTTTCTATCAAACCACTTTTTACCATATACCAGCCTACAGTTCCCTGAAGAAGAATTAGTAAAAATAATAGTAAGAAATTAATATTATATTCTTTAATAAAAATTTTTTTAAAATAAATAAAAATAAATGGTATTAAAAATAAAAGGCCTAAAATTCTTCCTAAAATTCTGTGAATATATTCCCAGTAATAAATGACTTTAAATTCATTTAAAGTCATTGTTGTATTCATTAAATAATATTGAGGAATCTCTTTATACAAATTAAATGCATCGTCCCATTGTTTACTATTTAGAGGTGGTAAAATTCCAGAAACAACATCCCATGTTGTTATAGATAAGCCAGAATCGGTTAATCTGGTCAATCCCCCGACTATAACTATAATACCAATTAAAGATAGTAATGATAAAAGCCAATAATAGACTAACCCCGAATATTCTTTTCTTAACAAGATTTCCATTTATTTGTTATATAATATTAAATTATAATTTTAATTACATTTATGTCGCTACGAAAAAAAAAATTGACACAAATAAGAAGAAAATTAGACTTACTGGATAATAGATTATTAGGTTTAATTAAAAAAAGAACTAATTTAGTTAAAAAAATACTTCAAAATAAAACATCTAAAAAACAAATTGTAGATAATAAAAGAATTAAGATAATTCTAAAAAACATTAAAAAAAAATCTTCTTCTAAAAAAATTGATACGAGGTTAACAAATATGATCTGGAAAGGAATGATAAAAGCTTATATTGATTTTGAATATCGAAAGTTTAAAAAAAAATAAATTATTTACTATGGGGCGGTAATTTCTTTTCTATAAAAAATTCATGTTTTCTGGTTTGCGGATTATATTTTTTTAGTTTTAATTTAACCTTAGCTTTTTCACCTTTACTTGGTTTTTTTACATAGTAAAAAAAAGGACTATCTGGTTTTTTTTCCGGAACTAATCTGACTTTTACTGAACTTTTTTTTGCCATTAATTTTCTTTTTTTATTTTGCTTAGTATTAACTTTATTTTTTTAACTTTATTTTTAATATTCTTTTTAAAATTTTCTCCTTTTATATCTGAGATAATTTTTTGGTCAAGATTTATTGAGCCACTATTTAAAGCTCTTTTTGCTCCACTAATTGTCATTCCTTGTTTTTTCAACAAACTAAAAATTAATTTAAGAATATCAATATCATCCTTCGAATAATATCTCCTGTTTCCAAATAGAATTTTTGGTTTAATTTGTTTAAAGTTCTTTTCCCAAAATCTCAATGTATGTGTATTTGGTTTTTTATTTATCCGGTTAATTAGACCAATTTCAACTGCAGCTTCACTTATAGTTTTATATGCAATTTTATTTTTTTTTCTCATTCATTTTTCTTTTTATAGTTAAAGAAGGATAAAAACTAACTACCTTTCTTTTATTTATAATATACTCTCTTTTATTTTTAGGATTACGGCCAATTCTTTGATTTTTAGTTGATAATTTGAATTTGCCAAAGTTTGTTATTTTAACCTCCCCGTCTCTAATAAGACCATCAATAATAATATCAAAAAAGATATTCAAAATTTTTTCTGAAAACGTGTCTGGTAAGCCAAGATTATTATATATTTCGTTTTTTAAATCTTTCTTAGTAAAATTATCCCTTTTCATCCAAATTTTTTACATGATCTAAATTTTTTTTAATCTTCTCATTTAATTTTCCTCTTGCTATCTTATAACAGAGTTCAACAGAATATGAGAATCCAAGTGCATCGGTTGCTCCATGACTTTTAACGACAGGACCTTTCAATCCTAAAAAAATAGCTCCGTTATATTTTCTTGGATCAAGTTTATCTTTAAATTTTTTAAGGGAGAAATATGAAAAAATAACTGATATTTTAGATAATAAATTTTCACTTAAATATTTTTTTAAATTACTAGTAAGAAAATTTGCAACACCTTCAGCTGTTTTGAGAGCAACATTTCCCGTAAAACCATCCGTTACAATTACATTTGAAGTATTTGTGGTAATTTCATTGCCCTCAATATAACCAACAAATTTAAAATCTCCCATTTGTTCTAAAATTTTAAGTTTTGAATATGCATTTTTTAAAACCTCAGTTCCTTTAAGTTCTTCAGATCCAATATTCAACAAAGATACTTTGACTTCTTCTTCTGGAAATAGTGATCGGTACAATGCAGAACCCATTTCTGAAAAATCTATTAAATTTTTTTCACTACACTCCACGTTAGCGCCAAGATCAAGTACTAAATTCATTCCATTGTTTGAGGGCCAAAGTCCTGCAAGAGCTGGTCTATCAATACCTTCTAACATTTTTAAAATCATTTTAGACATAACTAAAAAAACACCAGTGTTACCTGCTGATAAAGTAACATCAGAATTTAAAATTGTCTGAGATTGAATACTCTCCCACATACTTGATCCTTTACCTTTTTTTAATGCGGACATTGGAGATAGGTCGTTAGAAACTACAATTTTAGTATTGATAACTTTGAAGTTAGATTTTAAATGTTTTAACTTTTTTATTTTAGGAAGAACAACTGTTTCATCTCCAAAAAGATAAAAGAAATAATCATTTTTTTTTTTATACCTTTCGACGAAAAGGTCAATTCCTTCAAGTGTTTTATTAGGTGAATTATCACCACCCATTAAATCAATTGATACCTTAAATTTGTTCTTTAAATTATCCATTTAATTTAATTTTAGTTGTTAAAAAATTATTTATCTAAAATTTTTTTACCATTATAAAAACCAGTTTTTAAATCTATATGATGGGAAAGCCTGTATTCACCGGTTTTTTTATCTTCTATAATATTTGAGCCGACAATCTTATGATGAGATCGTCTTTTATTTCTTCTAGATACAGATGTTTTTCTTTTTGGAACTGCCATAAATTATTTATATACAAAGTTAAAAGATCCATTTAGCATATTTTTCATGTCTAAATCAAAACAAAAATTCCTAAATTTATTGAAATATTCTGTCAATTTTACCATATTTTCCGTGTCTTTTTTTTCATTACTTGAGAAATATTTTCTTAAAAAATAGAAATTTTTATCAGATAATACGGAGTCACTTTTATCAAAACTTAACAATATATCATAAAATAGTCTTGTAAGATCTTTCATTTTTTTATTAACCGCAACATCTCCATATCCTAGCTCTCTAATTGAATATTCAATATTTTGAAATATATTATCAAAAATTTCCTGTGCTTGTTTTTTTTTTGTTTCAATCCTTGAAGCTGTTAATATAACCGCAAAATGAAAGAAAATTAATATAAGCCTAGTCTCTATTTTATCTTCGAGTTTTACGTCTATATAAAAAAAATTATTTCGTGATAATTTAACTAAATTGTTATAGAGTTGATTATTATGCTTTTTATAAGAACTAAACATTTTGCTCCAATATTAATTATATTTTTATCTTTTTTTCTAACAAATTGCCAAAACAATAAAGTAATTAAAAGTCACGGTATATTTTATCTAGAAAACAGGGATAGTCTTTTAAAAGTTAATAGTTCCAATAAAAATGATGTTATCAAAATACTCGGTCAACCGCATACTAAGTCAATTCAGGATAGGAATACATGGTTATACATAGAAAGAACGATAACTAAAGGTAAATTAACACATTTAGGAAGAAATGTTTTATTAAATAATAACGTTTTAGTAATTAAATTTAACAATTATGGTGTTATAGAAGAAAAATTTTTATACCAAAAAAAAGATATGAACGAATATAAATTTGCTGAAGCTACAACTAAAAACGAAGTCGTGAGAGGTGGTTTTATAGACTCTTTCGTATCAAGTATTAGAGAGAAAATGTACGCTAATAGAAGATAGTTTTAGTGTGATATTACCGCTAAAAGTAAAAGCGCTACAATATTAGTTATTTTAATCATTGGGTTTACTGCAGGACCCGCAGTGTCTTTGTAGGGATCTCCTACAGTATCGCCAGTTACAGCCGCTTTATGCGACTCTGAACCTTTTCCACCATAATTTCCGTCCTCTATAAATTTTTTAGCATTATCCCAAGCACCGCCACCAGCAGTCATTGAAATTGCAACAAAAAGACCAGTAACTATAACACCCAAAAGCATTGCGCCTACTGAGGACAAAGCTGCTTCTAAACCGCCAATAGAATATATAACTAAATATAAAATTATTGGAGAAAGGACTGGTAATAATGATGGGATGATCATTTCTTTAATTGCTGCTTTAGTTAATAAATCAACTAGTTTTCCATAGTCAGGTTTTCTTTTTCCCTTCATTATGCCAGGGATTTTTTTAAACTGCCTCCTAACTTCAATCACTACTGCCCCACCTGCTCTTCCGACAGCTTGCATTCCCATAGATCCAAATAAATACGGCAACATACCACCGAATAATAAACCTATAACTACAAATGGATTGGATAGATCAAAACTAACATCTATACCTTCTAATGTAGATCCTGAAACTTTAGAAAAAAATTTTATATCTTCTGTATACGCAGCAAATAAAACTAAAGCACCTAAACCAGCTGATCCAATTGCATAACCTTTTGTAACAGCTTTTGTAGTATTACCAACTGCATCTAAGGCGTCAGTAGTCTTTCTTACATTTTTTGGCAACTTAGACATTTCGGCAATACCTCCCGCATTGTCAGTAACTGGGCCATAAGCATCTAAAGCTACAACCATTCCAGTTAATGCCAACATTGCAGTAACTGCAATCGCAATTCCAAATAAACCAGCTAATTGGTTTGTTACTATAATACCAGCTACTATTATCAAAGCAGGTAAAGCAGTAGCTTCCATAGAGACAGCTAGGCCCTGAATTACATTAGTTCCATGACCGGTTGTTGAAGATTTGGCTACACTTTTTACAGGCCTATAACTTGTGCCTGTATAATATTCAGTTACCCATATAATTAATCCAGTTACGATTAAGCCAACAACTCCACAATAATATAAATCCAAGCCTGAAAAATTTTTATTTCCAACGCTAAAAGAATTTTCTAGTCCAATTACATGTGATGTAATCGGATAAAGTAATATTAATGAAATTAAAGCTGTGACCACAAAACCTTTGTAAAGTGCCCCCATTATATTTTTACTCTTGCCTAGTTTTACAAAAAAAGTTCCAATTATTGATGCAATTATACATCCGCCTCCAATTGCTAGCGGATAAATCATCATATCTGCATTATTTTGAAAAAAGATTGAGCTTAAAACCATGGTAGCAACAATTGTTACTGCGTATGTCTCAAATAAATCTGCGGCCATTCCAGCGCAATCACCCACATTATCTCCTACGTTATCGGCTATTACTGCCGGATTTCTTGGATCGTCCTCTGGAATACCGGCCTCAACTTTACCAACTAAATCTGCACCAACATCAGCTCCTTTCGTAAAAATACCACCACCAAGTCTAGCAAAAATTGATATTAGAGAAGCTCCAAATCCTAGTGCTATTAAAGCATTAATTAGTTCTCTGCTATCTACATTAAAAGCTAACAGAGCCAAATAATATAGTGAGATTGCCAAAAGAGCTAATCCAGCAACTAATAGTCCAGTGATAGCTCCAGACTTAAAAGCCATTGTCAAACCACTTTGTAAACTTTTTCTTGATGCTTCAGCTGTTCTAACATTAGCTTTTACAGAAATTAGCATACCTATATAGCCAGCAACACCTGATAATAAAGCTCCGATTAAATAGCCCAGTCCAACAAGCAAACTAAAAAAATAACTAATTATAATCAAAACAACTACACCTACGATAGCGATAGTTTTGTATTGCCTATTTAAATAAGCTTTTGCTCCAATTTGGATTGCTTCAGCAATTTCTTGCATTTTTGAGTTGCCTGGGCTTGCTGAAACAATTTGATTACTTAGAATGTAACTGTAAACAACAGCAATAATACCAGCCAAAATAATTAAATATAAATTTTCCAATGATATATCTCCTTAAGACCTATTAAAAAAAAGGAAATTGCCAAAAAAAAGAATAAAAGGCAAGAAATTATTCACCGCTTTTTCTCACTTTTTTAGATACTTTGTCTAAAATTGCATTTAAATACCCTTTATGGGCAGTTTCTAAAAAGAAATCTGATATTTTTATATATTCACTAACAACTACTTTTATAGGGGTTTTATGACTAAACATAAGCTCAAATGTAGCCGATAGAATCATGAGTTTTAAAATTAGATC
>QCOH01000008.1 GCA_003209895.1 Pelagibacteraceae bacterium AG-430-I06 | reverse complement strand
TGATGATTATGGATCAACACATCCTTCAATAACTGGCAAATCAATTCCAATCAGAGGAGTTGTTGGTGACCAACAATCAGCAACAATAGGTCAGTGCTGTTTTGAACCAGGCTCTTTAAAAAGTACTTACGGAACTGGTGCTTTTATTTTATTAAACACAGGTTCTAGAAAAATATATTCAAAAAATAGATTGTTAACGACCATAGGTTACAGAATAAATGGTAAAACCACATATGCACTCGAAGGCTCAATTTTTATAGCGGGTGCTGGAGTTCAATGGGTAAGAGACCGAATGAAGTTTATAAAAAAAGCCTCAGATACTGAAAAAATCGTCAGATCATTAAAAGACAACGCGGGAATTTATTTAGTCCCAGCTTTTACTGGTATAGGCGCTCCTTATTGGAATGCCAATGCAAGAGGAGTTCTTAGTGGAATAACAAGAGATACTGGACCCAAGGAAATTGTTAGAGCAACTTTAGAGTCTGTTGCTTATCAAACATACGATTTGTTTGAAGCTATGAGAAATGACGGTTTAAGACCTAAACTAGTTAAGGTGGATGGCGGCATGGTTATGAACAATTGGTTTTCACAATATTTAGCAGATATGATCAACGTTAAAGTTTTAAGACCAAAAGTACATGAAACAACCGCTCTTGGAGCAGCTTTTATGGCTGGATTAAAAATAGGAGTTTACAAATCTTTAAAAGAAATTTCTAAACAATGGAGTTTAGATAAAAAATTCTCTCCAAGAGTTAATAATAAAGAAAGAAAAAAAGTTCTTAAGGGCTGGAATACAGCAATTCAAAGAACTTTAATTACTTAATACAATTTATAATTGAAAAAAATTTTATAAGTTTGCTTTTGACAGAAGAGCTATGATTCGGTTTAATAAACAACGTTTAAACAACAACAACGGGGGTAAAATGTTAAAAACATTAAGATCGATCTTAACTGTTGCTGTTACTTTTTCTCTTCTTTTCACATCGGCTTATGCTGATGCGATTAGTAAATGGGCAAAAGGTGAGTTTAGTTTATCTACTTTGTCAGAAAAACAAAGAGTTAAAGAATTACAATGGTTTCAAAAGGCTGCAGCGCCTTTTAAAGGAATGGAAATTAACGTTCTATCTGAAACTATTCCAACTCACACTTACGAGTCTAAAACTCTTACAAAAGCATTTGGGGAAATTACTGGTATTAAAGTAAATCACCAATTGCTTGGAGAAGGAGAAGTAGTACAGGCAGTTCAAACACAAATGCAAACTGGAAGAAACTTGTACGATGCATATATCAATGATTCTGATTTAATTGGTACGCACTCAAGACTTCAGCTTGCAGTAAATTTAACAGACTGGATGGCAGGCGAAGGTAAAGATGTTACTTTACCAACTCTTGATATTGATGATTTTATTGGTAAATCATTTACAACAGGTCCGGATGGTAAATTGTATCAGCTACCAGACCAACAATTCGCAAACCTTTATTGGTTTAGAAAAGATTGGTTTGATAAACCTGATTTAAAGAAAAAGTTTAAAGCTAAATATGGTTATGACTTAGGTGTACCAGTTAACTGGTCTGCTTATGAAGACATCGCCAATTTCTTTACAAACGATGTTAAGAATATTGATGGTGTTAGAGTATACGGTCATATGGACTACGGTAAAAGAGCTCCAGATTTAGGTTGGAGAATGACTGACGCGTGGTTATCAATGGCTGGAGCAGGTTCGGTTGGTAAACCAAACGGTGTACCAGTTGACGAATGGGGAATAAGAATGGAAAAAGGTTCTTGTAACCCAGTAGGTGCTTCGGTATCTCGTGGTGGTGCAGCTAACGGTCCAGCCGCAGTTTACGCTATTAGAAAATGGGACGAGTGGTTAAGACAATACGCTCCTCCAGGTGCAGCTGCTATGGACTTTTACCAGTCATTACCAGCGCTATCATCAGGAAACGTTGCACAACAAATTTTCTGGTATACAGCATTTACAGCATCAATGGTTGCACCAAAAAGTGCAGGAAACAAAACTGTTGATGATAATGGTACTCCATTATGGAGAATGGGTCCTTCACCAAAAGGTCCTTACTGGGATGAAGGTATGAAGCTTGGATATCAAGATGCTGGATCATGGACTTTATTTAAGTCTACTCCAGTTGATAGAAGAAAAGCTGCATGGTTATACGCTCAGTTTACAGTTTCAAAAACTGTATCTCTTAAGAAAAGTCACGTTGGTTTAACTATCATTAGAGATAGTGATATTAACCATAAATCTTTTACTGACAGAGCTCCTAAACTTGGCGGACTTGTAGAATTCTACAGATCTAAAAACCGAGTATTATGGTCACCAACTGGTATCAACGTTCCAGACTATCCAAAACTTGCACAAATATGGTGGCAACAAATTGGAGATGTAAACTCTGGTGCGTTTACTCCACAACAAGCTATGGATCGTCTCGCTGGTGAGATGGACTTAGTTATGTCTCGTATGGAAGCGGCTGACAAAGCCAATAACACTTACGGTGGTTGCGGTCCAAGACTTAACAAAGAGTCAGACTCAAACAAATGGTTAAGTAAGAAAGGTTCGCCTAAAGCGAAACGTAATGAAAAACCACAAGGTAAGACTGTTGCTTACAAAGATGCGTGGAAGTAAAAAGACGTTAATCTAAATTATGTAAGGGGGCGTTAATCGCCCCCTTTTTAATTAAATTAAAATAAATTATTATGAGTTTAGAACTTAAAAGAGTTGAAAAAAAAATTGGACAAGATACTCATATTTATAGAACAGATTTAACTTTTCAAAAAAATACTATCAATATTTTGTTAGGATCTACTTTGGCAGGTAAAACAACCTTAATGCAGATTATGGCAGGCCTAGACAAACCTACAAATGGAGAAATATGGTTTGATGGAAAAAATGTTACTGGTCAAGCAGTTCAAAAAAGAAATGTCTCTATGGTCTATCAGCAATTTATTAATTATCCAAACTTTACTGTGTTTGATAACATAGCATCACCCTTAAAAATCACAGGTATTAATCCTGATGAAATAAAAAAAAGAGTTGGTGATATAGCTGATTTATTAAAATTATCTGGTATGTTAAACAAAAAACCCAATGAACTTTCAGGTGGCCAGCAACAAAGGACAGCACTGGCTAGAGCATTAGTAAAAGACTCTGGTTTAATTCTTTTAGATGAACCGCTTGCAAATTTAGACTTTAAATTACGAGAAGAACTTAGAGAGGAATTACCAAAACTATTTGAAAATAGAGATTGTATTGTTGTATATGCCACAACAGAACCGTCGGATGCACTATTAATAGGTGGAAACACGGCAACCCTTCTTGAAGGTAAAGTTATACAATATGGCAAAACAATTGAGGTTTACAATAAACCAAAAAATCTAATTTCAGCTAAAGTCTTTAGTGATCCACCAATGAATATATCTGAAGTTCAAAAAAATGGTGATAGCTTTTCTTTGTTAAAAGACACAGTAAAATGGAGTACAAAAAATACAAATTTAAAAGACGGAAAATATAAGGTTGGTATAAGACCACACAACATTACGACTTATAAAGAAGGTAACAACTCTGTTGAAATTAAAGGAAAAATCTTAATATCGGAATTAAGTGGATCAGAAAGCCTAATTCATTTCCGAAATGAAAATTTAGATTGGGTTTCTTTGTCGAATGGAACTCATCAAATGAATGTTGGTCAAGAAGCTAAATTATATATGAATATAGATGAATTTTTATATTTTGACGAAAGTAATAACTTGGTGAAACATGTCTAAAATAACATTAGCAAATCTAAGTCATAGCTATCTTGATAAACAAAGTTTAGATTCAGATTGGGCTCTTAAAAATATAAATCTTGATTGGAAAGATGGCGGAGCTTATGCTTTACTTGGCCCTTCTGGCTGTGGCAAAACTACTTTGTTAAATATAATTTCAGGTCTTTTAAATCCTACAAAGGGTAAAATTTTATTTGATGGAAAAGATATAACTTCATTGTCACCGGTTGAAAGAAATATCGCCCAAATATTTCAATTTCCAGTTATCTACGACACCATGACCGTATATGACAATTTGGCTTTTCCATTAAAAAATAGGGGAATGTCAGATGGAGAAATTGACACTAGGGTAAAGGAAATAGCAGAAATGCTAGAGCTTACCAACACTCTAAATAATAGGGCCGCAGGATTAACTGCTGATGGAAAACAAAAAATTTCATTAGGAAGAGGATTGGTAAGAGCTAATGTAAACGTGATTATGTTTGATGAACCTCTAACAGTAATTGATCCACATCTGAAATGGATACTTCGTTCAAAACTTAAGGAGCTACATCAAAAAATTAATAGAACCATGATCTATGTAACCCATGACCAAACAGAAGCACTCACTTTTGCAGACCAAGTTGTTGTAATGCACGAAGGCCAAATTGTTCAGACTGGTACACCGGTCGAGTTATTTGAAAAACCGAAACATACTTTTGTTGGACACTTTATAGGATCACCTGGCATGAATATTTTACCATGTGAGTTAAATGATGGCATAGCAGCGATTGATGGAGTAAAAATAGAAACTGGATCACAAATTAAAAAATCTAATTTTACTAAAACAGAAATAGGCATCAGACCAGAATTTGTATCTTTTAGTAAGGACGGAATACCGGTGAAGGTTTTAAAGGTAAGTAATACTGGTAGATATAAAATTATCGATACGATATGCAAAAGTGGAAAAATTAAAGTTCTTTCACATTCATCACAAAATATTCCTACTGAAAGCACTTACTTATCTTTTGATAAAAAATTTACTTATGCTTATGGAGATAACTGGATAATAGAATGAACAAAACATTAAATCAAAAAGCTTGGTTATTTGTCATACCAGTTTTTATCCTGGTTGCTTTTAATGCTGTTGTGCCTCTTATGACTGTAGTAAATTATGCATTCCAAGAAACATTTGGTAACAACGTTTTCACTTGGGAAGGTACTAGGTGGTTTAAGCAAATACTAAGGTCTGAAAGATTTCATGCAGCTTTAGGAAGACAATTTTTATTTACTGGAATTATACTTTTTATACAAATTCCTCTCGGTGTTGCTATTGCTCTTACGATGCCAAAAAAAAGG
Source organism: Pelagibacteraceae bacterium AG-430-I06 (assembly GCA_003209895.1). Classification (GTDB taxonomy): domain Bacteria; phylum Pseudomonadota; class Alphaproteobacteria; order Pelagibacterales; family Pelagibacteraceae; genus Anoxypelagibacter. Next base: position 49,311 of record QCOH01000008.1, on the reverse strand, counting down.
TATTGGTGTATCAATTTGTTTAGTTTTGATGTCAATGCCACTATTAATTCCATGGAATGTAGTTGGAGCAATGTGGAATATATTTGCTTTACCTCAAATTGGTTTTTTAGGTCATACATTAAACGCTATAGGTTTTGATTATAATTTCACTCAACAGATAGGTGATGCGTGGTTCACAACTGTTTTAATGGATGTCTGGCATTGGACATCTTTGGTAGTTTTACTCTCATATGCTGGCTTAAGATCTATTCAGCCTGCGTATTACCAAGCTGCTGAAATTGATGGCGCTAGTAGATGGGCAGTCTTCAGACATATCGAGCTTCCTAAAATGAAAAAAGTTTTAACAATAGCTATCCTATTAAGATTTATGGATAGTTTTATGATTTATACTGAGCCTTTTGTTTTAACAGGTGGCGGACCTGGCAATGCAACAGCATTTTTATCAATTGATTTAGTAAAGATGGCATTAGGACAGTTTGATTTAGGTCCTGCAGCCGCTATGTCATTAATTTATTTCTTTATAGTTCTATTAGTATGTTGGGTTTTTTATAATTTAATGATGAGAAACGAGGGTCAATCATGAAAAAATTTAAATGGTTGGTACCTACACTCTATATAATTTTTTTAATGTTACCTATTTATTGGTTGTTAAACATGTCATTTAAAACAACAACCGAAATTATAAACACTTATTCTTTATGGCCACAAAAATTTACATTTGAGAATTACATAACAATTTTTACGGATAAGACATGGTATACTGGATATTTAAACTCAATCTATTATGTTTTGATGAATACAGTATTATCTGTGGCTGCTGCATTACCGGCCGCTTATGCATTTTCAAGATATAAATTTTTAGGAGATAAGCATTTATTTTTCTGGCTTTTAACAAATCGTATGGCACCACCAGCAGTTTTTGCATTACCTTTCTTTCAATTTTACTCTTCTATAAATTTGTTTGATACGCATATAGCAGTAGCCCTATCACACTGTTTGTTTAATATTCCTTTAGCTGTGTGGATATTAGAAGGATTTATATCAGCCGTTCCAAAAGAATTAGATGAAACCGCATATGTAGATGGATACTCTTTCTGGAGATTTTTCATTAAAATATTCATTCCAACAATTGTCGCTGGTATTGGAATTACAATGTTCTTTTGTTTTATGTTCTCATGGGTCGAATTGTTATTAGCTAAAACTTTAACAGCAGTTGCTGCAAAACCTATTGCAGCTACAATGACAAGAACAGTTAGTACCTCTGGATATGAATTAGGTTTGTTAGCTGCAGCTGGAAGTTTAACTATAATACCCGGTGCTATTGTAATATATTTTGTAAGAAATTATATAGCGAAAGGATTTGCATTAGGTAGAGTATGATTATTATACCCACAGATAAAGTTTTATTTTTGGCCACATGGGACTCTGTATCTAAGTCTAGAGAAAAAAGGTTTTCTCGATTTTGAGTTCATCACATGGATGGCTTGGACTTGGCAAACAGCTGCTTTTTTTCTTTTTATTGCAATTTGTTTAACAGCTATGGTTATGTGGGAAAAGAGAGTTCCGGGGGGGAAGCCCAAGAAGAGGAGCATTAGGATTAGATACAACAAGAGGGGACAGACTGTTTATATCTTTACTTAGCAGTGCATTTATTCACTTAGGATGGCTTGGATTAATTGGCCCTTATTTGTGGATAGCAACAATTATTTCTGTTGCTTTTGCCGTGGTAGTCTTTAGATATTTTTAATTCATGGTTAAAATCGGAATAAATGGCTTTGGTAGAATTGGAAGACTTATTCTAAGAGCTTTATTAGAAAATTATAAGGATAAAATACAAGTCGTTGCTATTAATGACCTTGGTTCAATTGAAACTAATGCACACTTGATAAAATATGATAGTACACATGGGACTTTAATTCATGACGTTAAAACATCAAAAGATGGTTTTGAAATTTCAAATCAAAAAATAAAAGTTTATGCTGAAAAAGACCCTGGTAAGATTCCTTGGAGCAAGGTAAATGCCGATGTAGTTTTAGAATGTACAGGTAGATTTTTAGATAAATCATCTGCACAAAATCACGTTAAAGGTGGTGCGAAAAAAGTAATTATTTCTGCACCCGCAAAAGAAGTTGATTTTACTATTGTTCAAGGCGTTAACAGCAAAGATTTAAAAAAAGATCACAATATAATTTCAAACGGATCCTGTACAACTAATTGCCTAGCTCCTGTTGCTATGGTTTTAGAAAATAATTTTGGAATTGAGTATGGCTATATGACTACAATACATAGTTATACGGGTGATCAAAAATTATTAGATACACTTCATAAAGATTTAAGACGAGCAAGATCAACCGAGGGAGCAATGATACCTACTTCGACTGGTGCAGCAAAAGCGCTAAGTTTAGTTTTACCAAGTCTCAAAGGAAAACTAGATGGAACTGCAATTAGAGTTCCAACGCCCAATGTTTCTCTAATAGATTTTACAGTTGTTACTAAAAAAGAAGTTTCTGCAGACACAATTAATGATGCAATGTCAAAAGCATCTCAAAACAGTCTAAAAGGTATTCTTGCAATTAACAAAAAACCTCTTGTTTCAAAAGATTTTAATCACGATCCACATAGTTCTATTTTTGATATAACTCAAACGCAAGTAATTAAAGGTAAATTTAGTAGAGTCTTGTCTTGGTATGATAATGAATGGGGTTTTTCAAACAGAATGTGTGATACCGCTATACAAATATCAAAACTTATCTAAAAATGGAAGTTGTTACTAAAATTGCTCCTATAGCGCTCGCGCTAATCATGTTAGCTCTTGGTCTTGGTTTAACCGGACAAGATTTTTTAAGAGTTATTAAACAGCCAAAAGATTTTATTGTTGGATTAATTTGTCAACTTGTCTTACTTCCAATTATTGCTTTTATTTTAATAAAAATTTTTAATACCCCTTTAGAACTTGCTTTAGGAGTTATGATTATTGCCGCAGCACCTGGCGGAGTTACATCTAATGTTTTAACAAAATTTGCAAACGGTGATGTCGCTTTATCAGTATCCTTAACAGCAATTATAAGTTTAATAAGCATTTTTTCTGTTCCATTTATTGTTTTTATGTCTGCTGATTTATTAGAAATTAGTAATATCTCTAAGGAGATATCCATGATTGGGATATCAATGAAAATGTTTTTAGTTGTCACTTTGCCTGTTCTTTTAGGGATGGTAATAAGAAAATTTGCTACAAATTTTATAACTTCTAGAACATTTATGATTCAAAGAATTTCAATTATTTTATTTGCAATTGTCTTTGCAGCCATATGGGTTGAAGAATGGGAAAATATAATGAGTTATATAACTCAAGCAGGAGTGATAACTTTAGTATTAAATATTGTTATGATGATAACTGGTTATTATGTTGCAAAATTTTTAGCCAGCGGAGTCGCTCAGAGAAAATGTGTTTCATTGGAATGTGGACTTCAAAATGGAACTCTAGCTGTTTTCGTAGCAAGTCAATTATTTAGCGATATAACCTTTCTAATCCCAACCGCTGCTTATGCACTAATAATGTTTTTAACATCTTTAATATTTGTTTTTTTTGTAAAGAATATTAATTAACCTCGTAAAGTCTAATCATATTTGTCATTTTAGCTTTACCGAATGGTAAACCAGCAGTGATAACAACTAAGTCACCTCTGTTTATAAATTTTTCTTTTTTAATTATTTCTTTTGAAATTTTCATCATTTCTTTCCAATTTTTTGCATCTTTACTGTTAATAGATTTTACTCCCCAAAATAAAGAGATGGATCTACTAATATTTATTTTAGGAGATATTGTAATAATCCTTACAGCGGGGCGCATTGATGAAACAATTTTTGCAGTTTTTCCAGAGTTTGAAAATGCAATAATACATTTAACTTGAGGATTGTAAGCCAAATCTTTAATTGAAAGAACCATAGATTTCATTGCATCTTTTTGTAAATTTATTTTACTTTTAAAATCTTCAATATGTTTCCTTTTATATTTCTCAGTAGAAAGAATTGTATTGGACATTGTTTTAACACTTTGGATGGGATTTTTACCTATAGCGGACTCAGCTGAGAGCATAACGGCATCCGCCCCTTGAAATATGGCAGTTGCAATATCATTAATCTCGGCTCTTGTGGGCGACAAATTTTCAATCATGCTTTCTAACATCTGTGTTGCTACGATTACAGGCTTGAAGGCTTTGGCACATTTTTTTATAATATCTAATTGCACATTTGGTACATCGCTGTGACCAACATCCATTGCAAGGTCCCCACGGGCAATCATCAAAGCATCACTTTTATCAATTATGTCATCAATATTTTTGACAGCCATACTATTTTCAATTTTGGCAATTATACCCATATCAGAATTGATAATTTTTCTAGTCGATTTAATTATTTTAGAATTTTGTAAATAAGATAAGGCAATCCAATTACAACCAATTTTTTTTGCGAACTGTATATCTTTTTTGTCTTTTTTTGTAAGAGTGTTTAACGATACTTTTATTCCAGGTACGTGAACACTTTTATTACTATACAATATGCAGTTTTTACTTTCACATTGTGTAAAAATGGATTTCTTTTTTTTTTTAATTACTCGAAATAAATATTTTCCGTCATCAATTAAAATCATATTACCTTTTTTAATATTTTTATATATTTCAGAATGCAAGAGAGGAATTTTTTTATTACGACTAATTATATTTTTGTTTTCAAATATAATCTTTTCTTTAAAGTTGATCTTAATTGAATTAGATTTAAATTTTCCAATCCGAAACTTAATTCCCTGTAAATCCCCAATTAAAGCTAATTTCTTATTAGATTTTCTTTCTAGCTTTCTAATTATATTAACAATTTTTATAATTTTTTTTGTATCGTGACTAAAATTTATTCTAAAAGCATCAACACCTAAATTAATAATTTTTCTAAGCTTTTTTTCATTGTAAATCGCTGGTCCGAGAGTTGCTATAATTTTTGCTTTTTTTTTCCATTCGAATAAAATTATATAACATATTTTGGTAGAATAAGTAAATTAATGGAATTTTAATTAACTAAATTTTAAATCTAAATATAAAGCTGCTGACCAAGAAAAATTGTTAGCACCTAAGGACTCTCCAGTATTGTAATTATAATATTCATAAAATTTACTTTTTTCTAAAAGATCTAGAGTTTTATTTTTTGTTAATTTAGCAAAATCTTTATCCTTATCTAAAAGGCCTTGATGTATTATCCAATTTGAATTTATCCATACAGGACCTCTCCAATATCTGGTTTCTTCAAAAGTTTTGTCAATTGGGTTTACCGTAGTAAAAAAGTATTTTTTCTGTGAATTATATTTTTTTAGTTTATTTATAATTTTATTATTAACGTCTTCGTTTCCAATATTTGCAAACAATATAAAATAATTTGAAATAGCATCTACTTTTATTAAATTATGATTCTTAAAATCGTAAGAAAAAAAACTTTGCTCTGCATCTTTATAAAATTTAATTAAACTTTCTTCTGACATCATAGTTTTCTTTTTAAGATCACTAAAATCTAAATTAAATTTTTTTGCTACTTCAACAAGATCTTTTGTAGCTCTAATTAGTATTGAATTAAAACCAATATCAATCACATTAAACATAGACTCACTTATAATTTTATTCGGGTTATATTTATGTTTTTTGAGCTTATTCAATAAAGTTATATAAGCATCGTAGTCTTTTTTAAGAGGTCTATTTTCACTTTTTGAAACATTGAGATCTCTTCTCTCATATTTTAAATTTCCATCAATTTTAACTTTGTTCAATGGACCATCCCAAATAGGAGAATTATCAAGCCCACTCTCCCATGGATGAATAATTGATACGAGACCAATTTTGCTTGTATCTCTGTAATTATAAAACCAGTCTAAATATTTCTTTAATTTTTTTATAATTATTTGCATTCTTTCCATTTGAACTTGGTCTAATTTATTTTTATCGATTATTTTTTTAACTATTGTTGCGATTATTGGTGGTTGAGTAATACCAGAAGAAGGTATCTTATTTCCGCATTCCCATGTTTTATGATTAGGAAAATAAGTTTCATCATTACCATGAAATAGAATATGGGGGACCATCCCATCCTCCCATTGACCTGATAAAAGAGTTTCCAATTCTTTTATTGCGTAATCCATATTAAAATATGAGTAACCCAGCGCAATGAAAGCGGAGTCCCAATTCCACTGAGCAGGATATAATTTATTGTTTGTGGGAAGTGTATAACCAGATTTTCTATTATTTTTTAAAACCTGTTTTGCAATTTCGATTGTCTCTTTCATTAACCTTTAACACTTCCAGCGGTTAATCCACTTACTAGATATTTTTCAAAGTAAACAAAAATTAAAAGAATTGGAAGTGTTACTATAACCGATCCAGCCATTAAATATTGTCTTGGTGTTTCAGCATCACCTGTCAAGTGATTAATAGCTCTGGATAGAGTAAACGATTTTGGGTTATCTAAAAACATTAAAGAAAATAAAAATTCATTCCAAGCAATCATAAAAACATACAACGCAACAGATGCAATTGCTGGTAAACTTAAAGGAATTATTATTTTAATTATTATTCCAAACCAATTTTGTCCATCCATAAGACCAGCATCCTCTATTTCTTTTGGAATACTTTTGAAATATCCTTGAAGCATGTATATAGCGACTGGCAAAGTTGTTGCTGTATAGACGATCAGTAGACCTTCGATTGAATTTCTTAATCCTAACTGACTAAAGACAGTGTAAAGAGGAATTACCAAAACAATGGCAGGGAACATGTATATTACTAATATTGAGGTAGATAAAAAAGTTTTACCAAAAAAGTTTAATCTAGCTACCGCATAAGCAGCCGGTATTGCAAAGATTAAAGTAATAATTACAGTTCCTATTGAGACAATAGAACTTGTATAAATATATCTTCCAAAGTCATAAGTTTTAAAAATAATAAAATAAGATTTAAATACCTCAGCAAGATTATTTGCAAAATTAATGCTTAAATCTAATGGATTAAATAACAATGCTGCTTGAGTTTTAAAACTAGTTACAAACATTAGATAAAATGGAAATAATATTACAAAAGCAAAAAACACTATTGCAAATAGAGAGAGAAAATCGAAAAAAATTTTTTCAGAAATAAAATCTTCTTTTAATAGATTTGTGTCATAATTTTTAAGTCTATTTGTAAAAAACAAAGTTATTAAAAAAATCCCGATATCATACCAAATCGGAGCGCTTTCATTTATTAAAATGTAGGAAAAGGTAAAAAATAATGAAAGTGTTAGAATTTTCATTTGATGATTTATTTTTTTCCCTATTAAAATAAAAGATAAACTTAATAATAAAGCTAAAATAAAATTCATATTTAAATTAATTTCTGTTAATTTTAAACCTTGAAGAGTGGCCATTATTTTCCAGATCGAACTTATTAGAGTCAGAAAAACAGAAGATATAAATAAATAAATTAATAATGGCTTATATTTCATTTGCACGCTTCCCAATTAATTTAAAGTAAACAATCATAAAAATTATTAACAACACAACTATAACTATTGAAACAGCAGACCCCATTCCGATGTTTGAAACAGCAAAGCCTTGTTGGTAAACATTTATTGGTAAAGTTCTTGTTCCAGATGCTCCGCCAGTTAAAAGAAAAATGTCTTCGAATTTATTAAAGTTCCAAATAAATCTAATCATGAATAAAATAGATAAAATTGCTGTTATCTGTGGAAGTGTAATATTTACAAACTTTCTCAATGGTCCAGCACCGTCAACTTCAGCAGCTTCATATAAATCTTTTGGTACAGCTTGTAATCTTGCTAAAATAAACAAGAAGGCTAGGGGAAAATATCTCCAAATCTCAAACATTATTACCGTTGTTAGTGCCAACCTTAATTTAATGTCAAACCCCATGAAATTTAATTCAATGTATTTTTGTCCCAATAAATTTATAGGTTTATCCAGGACACCAAAATTAATCAACAAAGCGTTTAATGTACCGCTATTTGGATCAAGTAATAAAGTCCACGTGTAAGCTAATGCAACTACAGGTCCAACATATGGAAAAAGGAGAATGCTTCTCATAAAAGTCCTGCCATAAAATTTTTGATTAACTAACTGAGCCGCAAACATACCAAAAATAATAGCCCCAACTGTTCCAAAAAAAGTAAAATAAAAGGTAGTAAGTAGTAAATCTAAAAATTCATTTTCATTAAAAACTTGTTTAAAATTTTTTAATGTAAATTTTGTTGTTAGTAAAATATTGTCAGCATCGCCAGATAGTTTTGGTTTTTGAGATTTAATAGAATTTTTATCAATCTTAACTTTATTAACATTTTGAACCACAATCTCAAAATTCTCTCTATATTTTGCCTCCCAATTACCAAAATCACATTGAATTTTTTTTGATCGAAACGTGCATCTTGAGTCCAGATCTATAGGTTCAATATTTGTAGGAAGTTTGTCCAAAAATTTAATATTATCAATATTTTCAATTAAAGAACTGTTTCTGAGCCTATAAACAATTTTTAATTTTGTATTATCTTCAGATATTGTTTTTACAATTTTTTTTACTCTTGGTTCAGGAATTCTAATATCTTTTAATTGAACTTCTTTAAAACTTATCCAAATATTTGCAAAAATTGGAAACAAAACTATAGCAAATACTAAAAACACCGCCGGCAATAAGAGAGTGTATGCTGTTCTTTTTTCTATTTTTGATAAAGTATCGGTCATATAAAAAGCGGATAATGTTATATTACCCGCTTTTTAAAAATAATTTTACTAATATTTTGCTAATTCAGCGTTGATTTTATCAACTGCCTGATCAACTGAAATTATACCATCAATATATTCTCTTGTGATTCTGTTTAAGAATTGTGCATTGATGATTTTTGATGCTCTTGAAAGCTCACCTTCTTTAACACCCCATCTGTTAGCAGTATCTAAACCTGCAACAATGTTATTAATAACATCAGCAGAATAAAGTTCTGTTAAAGGTTTCTTTCTATCTACACCCACAGGAAGTTTGCTCCATGCTTTTGTAAAAGCAGCCGGATCACTTGAATTTCCTCTTCTTACAGGAAATTTACCTTCTGGTGCAATTGATAGTGTAGCCGTGTAACCTTCATCCATTGAGTATTCAATGAATTTTTTAGCTTCATCTGTATCGGCATCAGCTGTGATTCCAAAATATCTAACATCTGCCCATGCTGCACCTTTTTTATTATTAGGACCACTAAAGTTTGTAATGAATCCTGTTTTTGATGCAAGTTCCGGTGATGTTGGATCACTATTTATTGTTGGTGGAGCAGAGTCTCTTAAACCCGCTAGTTCATCCATTATAAACGGAGACCAGATAATCATTGGAGTTTGTCCCGCAAAGTAAAGTTCTCTTGATTGTTTCCAAAATAGCTCTCCTCTAGGACTAGCTAAAGCTATAGTCTTATAAAATTCCAGCGAATTTTTTAAAGCTTTACCTTGTTTTTTTGTTCCTCCCTTTTTAACTAAGTTAACTCCATTTGCTAAAAGTACGTGTTCTAGCACTTGACTCATAAAGTTTTCGTCAGTTTTTGTTGCAGCTACAAACCCGTACATATATTGATTTGATAGTGTCTCCACTGCCTTAACAATATTTGCATAACTTGTAGGTGGTGCTAAACCGGCTTTTTCAAAAAGATCTTTTCTGTAGACTACCATTTGTGTCCAACCATCTACAGGCACGGCAGCTATTTTGCCACCTGATTTTGCCATATTGAGAGCACCTGGTGCGAAAGTTTTCTTTCCTAATGTTTTTACAACATCGTTATTAGCATCTATATCTAAAATTCCAGCTTCTGCCCAAGGTAATACATACTGAAGTGTATGATAAATCACATCTGGTAAGTCACCCGCAGCTGCTGCAGCAGTTGCTCTTGTTCCAAGATCCTTTTCTTCAACAGGTATAACTTCAACACTAATACCAGTCTTAGATTCAAAATCTTTTGCCATTGCTTTTTGTTTTTCCATCCTAGCCGGCTGTACTTCAGTCGTCCAAAATGTAATCCCTGCATAACTACTGTTAGTCAGAAAAACAAAAGCAAATATATATATTATTATTTTTTTCATTTTTGCCCCATTATTTATTAATTTTTTAACCAGAAAACCTACCAAATTTCCGAGCATAATAAACCCCTTATAAAAAAAATATAGCATGCGTGTAATTTTTACATTACTTTAAATTAAGCATTTATTTAAAAAGTAAATATAAATTAAACTTCTAGTTGTAAAACGTATGGCCACTATAGAATTAAAAAATATTGAAAAATCTTTTGGAAGCAACAAAGTAATAAATAAATTTAATATTAAAATTAATCATGGTGAGTTTATTGTTCTAGTAGGTCCATCAGGATGCGGAAAGTCAACACTTCTAAGAATGATTTCAGGTTTGGAGTCAGTCGATGAGGGCGAAATACATTTAGATAAAAAACTAATAAATAATTTAATTCCATCAAAAAGAGGAATTGCTATGGTTTTTCAATCATACGCTTTATACCCACACATGAATGTTTACGAAAACATGTCCTTCGGCTTGAAAAATGAAAAAATTGATAAAAACGAAATAGATAAAAAAGTAAAAGATGCTGCAAAAACACTTCAAATTGAAAATCTTCTTGAGAGAAAACCAAGACAACTTTCCGGCGGACAAAGACAAAGGGTGGCAATAGGAAGAGCAATAACTCGAAATCCTAAATTATTTCTTTTCGACGAACCTCTTTCAAACCTAGATGCTGCCTTAAGATCAGAAATGCGTGTTGAAATTTCAAAACTTCATAAAAAGCTGGGTACAAATATAATTTATGTAACACATGATCAAGTAGAAGCTATGACTTTGGCTGACAAGATTGTAATTTTAAACGAAGGTTTAATTGAACAATACGGTTCACCGGACCAAATATATAACAATCCTAACAATATTTTCGTTGCGGAGTTTATAGGTTCACCAAAAATGAATATTTTAAAGATTGGCAAAGATAAAATAACAAATCAAAACATAATAAACATTTTTAATAATAAAATAAAATTTGATAACTATAAGTTTTCAGATGATATTTTTATGGGAATTAGACCAGAACACATCAAAACAGATGATTCTAGTGATGTTAAAGTTGATATAAAGGTCGATATTATTGAGAACCTTGGCTTTGAAAAAATAATATATACAACTTTGAACGGAAAAGAATTTAGAATAAAAACCTCAAATAATGTAAACAAAGACCATTCAAAAATATCATTTTCAAAAAAAAAATATTTATTTTTTTGATGCAAATAGAAAAAGAATTTTAAACAAATAATTTAATGCATCAGCTTTTCCACAAAATTAGCATCAAAACCAAAGGTCAAGACCTTTATAACTTTACACCTCAAATTGTTAATTGGGTTGATGATGAAAAACTTAATAATGGTATTTTAAATATTAATATTTTACATACGAGTGCATCATTAATGATACAAGAAAATGCTGATCCTGATGTTTTAAAAGATATGAAAAATTTCTTTGATAAATTAGTACCAATGAATAAAAGTTATATACACAGTACTGAAGGAAAAGATGATATGCCCGCCCATATTAAATCAGCTTTAACTAACAACCATTTATCTTTAAGTGTGAAAAACAAAGAATTAATACTTGGAACGTGGCAAGGTTTGTACTTATTTGAACACAGACTGGAAAAAACACACCAGAACTTTAAATCTGCATTTTATCGGTGAATAGTTAAATTTTTTTTTAACAACCTTTAAAAGATGAAGACATATTTTTCAGCAATTCTGAATACATGCCTTTACCCTTGTCTATGGTTGCTCCTAGAGGATCTAATACACCAGTCTTAATATTTGTATCCTTTGCAATTGTTTTTATAATTGATGGATTAAACTGTGGTTCTGAAAAAATACAATTAATTTTTTCATGTTCAATAACTTCTCTAATCTCAGCTAATTGTTCAGCACCAGGTAATACGTCTGTATTTACAGTTAATGCACCAAGAACTTTAATTCCAAATCTATTTTCAAAATATTGATAAGCATCATGGAAAACTACAACTCTTGAATTTTTATTTAAGTCTTTTTTAATAGATTTTGTTAAAGTATCTATATCAGCAATAGCTTTTTTAGAATTTGCATTATATTTTTCACTGTTTGCTGAATCAAGCTTAACCAATTGTTTTGTAATTTCTTTAATAATCACTTTGGCATTCATTGGGTCTAACCAAATGTGCGGATCGTGTTCTCCGTGAGCATGTCCCTCGTGTCCATGATCATCGTGTTTATCTTTTTTATGTCCGTGATCATCGTGCTTATCTTTTTTATGTCCGTGATCATCGTGCTTATCTTTTTTATGTCCGTGATCATCGTGCTTATCTTTTTTATGTCCGTGATCATCATGTTTATCTTCTTTGTGACCGTGATCATCGTGACCTTCGAATATATTCTTTTCTCTAAATTTTAATTTTTTAATTCCTTTTAAATCCATTAATTCAACTTTTGTTGCTTTTTTTGCAATTGAATTTAATGGTTTTTCTAGAAACGCTTCTAAATCTTCACCAACCCAAATGATTAAATCTGCATTTTCAATCATTTTTGCATGCGAAGGTTTTAAGCTAAAACCGTGTGGTGAATTATAACCATCTACTATTACACTAGGTTTTCCAACACCATCCATAACGTATGCAGCTAATGAATGTATTGGCTTAATTGATGTAACTACCTTAATGTCGGCAGATACCATGCTGTTAAAGGAAAATATTGATAAAAACAATGTAATAAATAGGGTTCGTTTCATGTTGCTCCTTAAAATGTTATAATATAACGTTTGTTATAATATAACATTTTATAAATCAAGGGTTTATTTATGGAAAATAAAAATAAAAGAATTCTCTTAGAAGTAGAAAACGCAAGCTTTTACTTAAATGATAAGGCATTAATTAAAGAAGTTTCACTAAAAGTAAAACAAGGAGAAATAGTAACTTTAATAGGGCCAAATGGATCAGGCAAATCGACTACAGCAAAAATTGCTCTTGGTATTTATAAAAAAATAGAAGGCAGAGTAAGAAGATTTACTGAAAGAATAGGCTATGTACCACAAAAAGTTTTAGTTGATTGGACACTTCCCATAAGAGTAATTGATTTTATGTCTTTAACTGAAAATCTAAAAAATGATCAAATAAACGTTGCTTTAAACTTAACAGGAGTTGATCATTTAAAAAATAAAAGCTTAAGTAATTTATCTGGCGGTGAATTTCAAAGAGTTTTAATTGCAAGAGCCATTGCAAAAAAACCTGAGCTTTTAGTATTAGACGAACCTGTACAAGGTGTTGATTTTAAAGGTGAAATTGCTTTGTACAAATTAATTAAAAAAATATCAGAAAAATTAAATTGTGGAATTCTTTTAATTTCACATGATCTTCACGTTGTTATGTCAGCAACAGATTTTGTCATATGTTTAAATGGGCATGTTTGTTGCTCAGGAAAACCTCATAGAGTTGTTAAAGATGAAAAATATAAAGAATTATTTGGGGACAGAGCTTCAAATATATTATCTTTATATGAACACGATCATGACCATTCACACTCAGCGGATGGCTCAATTGATCCAAAAAAATAAATATGCTTGATGATTTTTTTATTAGAGCACTGATAGCGGGAATAGGTATTACACTTGTAACCGGACCACTCGGATGCTTTGTAGTTTGGAGGAGATTGTCTTTTTTCGCGGGTACACTTGCTCATTCAGCATTATTAGGTGTTACAATGGCATTATTTTTTGAAATTAATATCGCTTTTTCGGTATTTATAATCTCTGCAGTCTTAGCAATCTTATTATTACAGTTACAAAAAAAAACAAAATTACCAAATGATGCTTTATTAGGTCTATTAGCTCACGCTTCATTAGCTGTTGGGCTTGTAGTTATAGGTTTTTTAACTTCAATTAGATTTGATGTAATGGCTTTGTTATTTGGAGATATTTTAGCTGTAAATCAAAATGATTTATTGGTTATTTGGCTAGGTGGCGGTCTAATACTAATTATTCTTAAATTAATCTGGAAACCATTATTTGCATCAACAGTTAATTATGAATTATCAGAAGCTGAGGGTATGAAGCCCGATAAATTCAATGCAATTTTTACAATTTTAACAGCAGCACTTATTGCCATTTCAATTAAAATTGTAGGACTTCTTTTAATAACCGGTATGCTTATAATACCTGCTGCAACCGCAAGAAATGTCTCTAACAATCCTAAACAAATGGTTATTTTTTCAGTAATATTTGGATTGATATCTGTTTTAGCTGGTTTATTCACATCCTTAAAAATTAATTCAGCTTCAGGGCCATCAATTATAACTGCTACATTGCTATTGTTTATATTATCATTAATCAAATTTAAAAAAGTTTCGGATTTGAAAAAATAAAATGAAAGTGTTAAAATAATTTATGTCTCAGAAACTAGAACAGCTATCAAAAAACCAACAAATAGTTCTTAATTTAATTGAGAAAGCAAAAGGACCCCTAAAAGCTTATTCAATACTTTACAATGTTCAAAAAAAAGGAATAAAAGCACCTTTGCAAGTTTACAGAGCTTTAGAAAAGTTAATAAAGATAGGAAAAATCCATAAAATAGAGAGTAAAAATGCTTTTATAGCTTGTAATAATTCAGAATGTGAAATTTCCAATGCAACAGCTTTTTCAATTTGTGATAATTGTGAGCATGTTAAAGAGATAAAAAACGCTAAACTTTCAAAATATTTGAGTAATTTTCATGATAATTCTGGAATGAAATTTAAGAAATATAATTTAGAATTTTTCGGTTTATGTAAAAATTGTAAATTAAAACAATAAATTCTTCAAAAATGTCCATTTTACAGGCCTAATTTAACTCACTTTTTAGTTGCATAGCGGTTACATAAACATTTCATACATGTTAGCTTTTTACAATTATTAATTAATAATTAAACAAATAAGGGGGGAAGAATGAGACTATTTAAGTTAATAGTTGCTTTGTTTACTTCGATCGCTATCACTAGCGCTGCTAATGCCGCTGAAGTTAAAATGGCAAAAGCAAACTGGGATACTGGTTATTTCCAAGCTGAAATATACAAACAAGCATTGGAAGCAATGGGACACACAGTAACTGAACCTAAAGCTATCAAACCTTCAGTATTTTACGTAGCTGCAGCTGCGGGAGATCTAGACCTATGGGTTAACGGTTGGTTTGGAACTCACGACGGTTACATCAAAGAAGCCAAAGGTAAAGTTAAGAAAGTTGGTTATGTGATGAAAAAAGGCGGATTACAAGGTTATCTAGTTGATAAAAAATCAGCTGATAAGTATGGAATCAAAAGCGTAATGGACATTAAAGCTAACGCTAAAGCATGGGACTCTAATGGCGATGGTAAAGCAGACATGGTTGCTTGCCCTCCAGGTTGGGGTTGCGAAAAGCAAATTACAAAACATTTTGCTGAACTTGGTTTAGGTGACTTTATTAATCCAGTAAAAGCTGACTACTCTGCTTCTATGGCTGATGTAGTAGCTAAATACAAAAACGGAAAACCTGTATTATTTTATACATGGACTCCGAATTGGACTGTTGGTGCTCTAAAACTTGGTTCTGACGTTGTTTGGATAGAAGTTCCATATAGCGAAACTAAAAAAAGTTAGCGTTCCTAATGCAACAAAATCTAAAATAAATATGGGTTTTGGTGCTGATGACATCCGACCAGCTGCTAATGCAGATTTCCTTAAAGCAAATAAAGATATTGCGAAAATGCTTAAAAAAGCATCAATTCCTTTAGCTGATATTGCTGCTCAAAACATGAAAATGAATGCGGGCGAGAAAAGCGAAAGAGCAATTAAAAAGCATGCTGCTGCTTGGATAAAAGCTAACCAAAGCACGTTCGATAGTTGGATTAAATAGGTAGCAATTTAAGTTAAGTGAGCTTAAAATTTGCACCTTCTGACTACGAAATTTACATTCCGATAGCAGAATGGATTGAAAGAAATATTAAAGAGTGGCTGTTTACACAACGGCCGCTCTTTAAGAAGTTAGCCGCACCCATTGATGGAACTCTTGAAGGATTAGACTCGCTATTTAACTGGATACCATTTCCAATTGTCATTTTAATTTTTATTTTTTTTGCCTGGAAAACTAACGGAGTAAAATTTGCTTTTTTTGCAGCAATAAGCTTAATCGCTATAGACTTAGTTGATTTATGGAAAGAAACCATGACAACACTTGCTATGATTTTTACAGCCGTTATCTTTTGTATGATTATTGGAATACCATTAGGTATTGCAGCGTCCAGAAGTAAAATTTTTGAAATAATTTTAAGACCTATATTAGATATAATGCAAACTATTCCAAGTTTTGTTTACCTTATACCTGTTGTAATGCTATTTGGTGTAGGATTAACACCTGGTGTAGTAGCTACTATTATTTTTGCTTTACCTCCGGTTATTAGACTTACAAATTTGGGTATAAGACAAGTAGGTAAGGGATTTAAAGAAGCAGGTGCGAGTTTAGGATTATCAAAGTTTAAAATTTTACACAGAATTGAATTACCTTTAGCATTAAAGACTATAATGGCAGGTGTAAATCAAACATTAATGTTAGCATTATCAATGGTAGTTATAGCTGCTTTAATTGGTGCCGGAGGATTAGGCCTGACCGTTTATGTAGCATTAGGTAGACTTGATATTGGAGGAGCCGTTATCGGTGGTACAGGAATAGTAATACTGGCAATAGTATTAGATAGAATTACACAAAAAATTGTCCCTCAAGATAATATTAAAACTAGGTAAATATTATTGAACCAATAATAAAAATTATAATAGCCGATAATGCAGCAAACATTAACCACCAATATGTAATAACTTTGATCGATGGTTTGCTAAATTTTCCTCTCTTATATTCCCAAGGAATAAAAGTATAAGTAAGCAAAGTTACTAGAATTAAAAATAGGAGCAGGTTTTGTAATAACATATGAAATATTTAGTACGAAAGTCAAATAAGTCAATTGTACATTTAGTATTTTTTTTGCTATTAAAATACATAAATTAAGAAAATGACACTGCAAAAAGACCTTATTTCTGGATTATCTAAAAAGAACAAAATTATTCCTTCCAAATATCATTATGATTTACAAGGAAGTAAATATTTTGAAAAAATCACACAACAAAAAGAATATTACCCCACACGAAAAGAAAAAGAGATTCTTAAAAAAATCTCAAAAAAAATACCCGCTTTATTCAAAGGATCATTAGCATTTGTTGAACTAGGTAGTGGTGCCGCAGATAAAATTAAAATTCTTATCAATAAAAAGGTTAAGTATTATGTTCCTCTTGATATATCTCTTAATTTTGTAAAAAAATCTGCTTTTAAATTAAAAAAAAAATATCCTAAACTTATAATAAAACCATTAAAAGTAGATTATTCAAAACGATTTAAAATTCCTAACTTTAAAAAAACAACAAAAGTATGTTTTTTTCTTGGATCTTCAATAGGAAATTTTCATTATAGAGAGGAGAAAAAATTTTTAATAAATATACGCAAAAGTATCGGTAAAGATAATTTCATCTTTATTGGTGCCGACCTTATTAAAAATAAAAAAATCCTTCATAATGCTTATAACGATAAAAAAGGTTATACAGCAAAATTTAGTTTAAATTTAATTAATATCATAAACAGAACTCAAAAAACCAAGCTTAATATAAAAAACTTTTACTATCATGGATTTTACAATTCACAAAAAAAATGTATTCAAGGTTTTCTTGTTAGCAAGATCTTTCAAACTTTTAAAATTAAAAACAAAACAATTGTATTAAAAAAAAGTGAGAAGATTTTAGTAGAGATATCAAATAAATTTACCATTAAATCCTTTAAAGCCTTGGCATCACAAACTGGATGGAAAACACAGCAATATTGGCAAGATAAAAAGAAATATTATTCTTTATTCCTACTAAAATCGTAGGGTATGCGACAATTTGTTATTGATAATCATTATCATTTATATGATAATTGTTCTCAAAATAACAAAGGGAGGAAAAATGAGTAAAGTGACAAAAATAGTTAGCGTAGCTCTTGTAGGTTTGTTTACCACATTGATATTTGTTAACTCAGTTTTTGCTAATGAGGTTAATATTTTTAGCGCTAGGCATTATGATTCTGATGTCCAGCTATATGAAAAATTCACGGAAAAAAATGGAATAAAAGTAAATGTTGTTTCAGGTAAATCTGGTGCTCTTGAAAAAAGAATTATCGCAGAAGGAGGCACGGCTGATTTATATATAACAGCAGATGCCGGAAGATTAGGAGCATTTCAGGCTAACTTACAAGGTGGACTTACTAGCTCAGCAATTAAATCTGCAGTTCCTAGTAATTTTAGAACATCTAAATGGGTTGGAATAGCGAAAAGAGCGAGAATAGTTTACTTCGCTCCATCAAGAGTTACTGGTGCAGAGTTAGCTGGTTTAACATATGAGAGTTTAGCTGATCCTAAATGGCAAGGTAGATTGGTAATAAGAGCATCAAACAATATTTATAATCAATCACTCGTTGCTTCATTAATAAAAAATAATGGAAAAGGAAAAGTTGCAGAGTGGTCAAAAGGAATGGTTAAAAATATGGCAAGAGCTCCAAAAGGTAATGATAGAGCTCAAATCTTAGCAGTTGCAGCAGGAGAAGCAGACATTGCAGTAGCTAATACATATTATTTAGCTCTTATGCTATCAGGAAAAAAAGGTGCTGAACAGCAAGCAGCAGCTAAAAAAGTGAAACCTTTTTTTCCAAACCAGGATGGCAGGGGAACTCATATGAACATTAGTGGCGCAGGTTTAGTTAAGGGAGCTCCTAATAAAGCTAACGCAATTAAATTAGTAGAATTTTTACTTAGTGAAGAAGCGCAAAACCACATAGTAAACAATACTTTTGAGTATCCTATGATCGCGGGTGTTTCACCTCACCCACTAGTAGTGAATATGGGTTTAGATTTTAAACAAGATCTAAAAACAAAAGTTGTAAACTACGGTAAAAGACAGGCTGATGCATTAGAAGTAATGACAGCGGCTGGTTGGAAATAGTTATATAATTAAAATTGTGCTGCACTATTGTGCAACACAATTAAATTTTAATGACTCGATATAATATTTGGTTTTTCATTTCATTTCTTATAGCTGGTATAGTTGCACTACCTATAATAACAGTTTTTTTTAGTTTTTTTTCTGAAACAAGTAATTATTTTACTTTATTAAAAAACACTTTTCTTTTTGATTATATCAATAATTCATTAATAATATTAGTCTCTGTTTTGGTAATAACGTTTTTTATAGGTGTAACATCAGCTTATTTTGTATCTTTTTACGACTTTCCTCTTTCCAATTTTTTTAGCTGGTCTTTAATTTTAGCATTTGCAATACCAGGATACATTTTTGGATTTTCTATAATAGCTTTTTTTGAAAATTACGGAACTGCGTATACTATATTAACCAATTTATTTGGTGAACATAATTATAACCCACTTATACCAAAATTTGACAGCTTACTTGGATCTATTATAGCAATAAGTTTTTCACTTTTTCCTTACGTATTTGTTTTAACAAGATCATCTTTTTTGTTCCAATCTAATAACTATATTGAGGTCGGCCAAAATTTAGGTTTAACCGAAAAAGAGACCTTCTTTAAAATTATATTGCCGTCAGCTAGGCCGGCTATTATTGCAGGATTGGCTCTGGTATCTATGGAATGTCTATCTGATTTCGGCACAGTGTCTTTTTTCAGTGTAAATACTTTAACAACTGGAATTTATAACTCATGGTTGTCATATGATGATCTAAACACTGCCAATCAAATTTCATTTATACTACTTATATTTATTTTATTACTGTTTTCGCTTGAATTATATTCAAGAAGAGAAGCAAAATATCACCAACCCAGTCGTGGCTTTAAACCAATTAATAAAATTAGATTAACTGGCAAGAAATCTATAATTCCTTTTTCATTCTGTTTAACAATTTTTTTTATAAGTTTTGTTTTTCCGGTTTCACAAATGATTTTTTGGACAGTAAAATTTCCAAAATATTTTCAAGATATAGATATTTTAAAAATTAATCTAAATACGCTATATTTAGTTGGGCTAGCAAGTATATTTTTAGTTTTTATCTCTTTGATAATTAATTTTGGTAGTAGAATATCAAAAAGTAAAATATTAAATTATTTAACTAATTTTTCAATTTCGGGCTATGCAATTCCAGGCGTAATCTTAGCAGTAGCATTTATAACTTTCTTTTCCAATCTTAGCGACTTAATCACAAATAATTTTAATGTTGGAAGTACAAAAAATTTATTTATTGGCTCAATATCAGGTTTAATACTTGCATACTTCGTTAGATTTTTTTCACTTTCATTTAATGGAATTAAATCAAGTTATGAGAAAATTAATAATTCAATTGACGAAAGCGCATATTTACTTGGATATTCAAAAGTTAAAACTTTTTCAAAAATACATATTCCATATTTAAAAAATAACATTATTTTAATAGTAGTATTAATTTCACTTGAGGTAATAAAAGAACTGCCCATAACTATGATTCTAAGACCTTTTAATTTTGAGACATTTGCTACACAGGCTTTTGTTTATGCTTCACAAGATTTATTAGAAGCTGCAGCTTTACCCTCTTTATTTTTGATAGGCTGGTCAACAATTTTAATATTATTCTCCTCAAAATATATACTTTCACCTAAAAATTAATATAATCAACTAATGTCAAAAAATTTTTTTGAAATTAGAAACGGTCACTTTGCGGCCAGTGAAAAAAATAAGGTTAACAAAGTAAATTTAAAAATAGAAAAACAAGGCGATATAGTTTCATTGTTAGGTCCATCAGGTGTTGGAAAAACCACTATATTAAGAACAATAGCTGGTCTACAAAAAATTAATTCAGGTGAAATTTATTTAAAAAATAAAATAATTTCTTCTGATAATTTTCATTTGGAACCAGAAAAAAGAAATATAGCTTTATCGTTTCAGGATAATTCTCTTTTTCCAAATTACAAAGTCATTGACAATATTAATTTTGGAAAAAAAAGATCCAATGGAAATGGAATTACTTTAAATGTTGATGATATTATTAAGTTACTACATATTGATCCAATATTAGAGAAGTATCCTCATCAAATTAGCGCTGGAGAAGCCCAAAGGGTCTCTCTAGCAAGATCGATAATGTCGAAACCAGATTTATTACTACTTGATGAGCCTTTTTCTAATATTGACCAAAGTTTAAAAGACGAAATACAATACTCAGTAAAAAATTTATTAAAAGAAATTAGTCTTACTACAATTTTAGTAACGCATGATTCTTTCGAAGCTTTTTCAATTGCTGATAAATGCGGAATAATACTAAATCAAGAGTTAAAACAATATGACGTGCCATATAATGTTCATCACGAACCCAATTCTATCGATGTAGCAAATTTCTTAAACAAGGGTATTTTTATAGACGTTAAAGTTATTGATAGTGAGTGCGCAGTTCATAGATTAAAACATGATGAATTAGGAGAAATTAGAGGAAAATTATCCAACAATTTTACTTCTGGTTCGAAAGTTAAACTTCTTTTACAACCTGAAGATTTGATACACGACGATCAAAGCAATCTAAAATTAGACGTTGTTGATAGAAAATTTAGAGGAACAAATTTTATTTATACCTTAAAAACAAAAAAGGGTGAGCATTTGCCAGTTTTTGTTCATTCTCATCATATTCATCAACATGAAAAAAATGAAAAATTTGGAATTAAAACTCCAATTTATATTGACCACCTAGTATGTTTTTAAGTAAGTATATATAATAATGTTAAGCGCCCTTAGCTCAGTTGGATAGAGCATCGGTTTTCTAAACCGAGGGTCGTAGGTTCGAATCCTTCAGGGCGCGCCATTCTATCAAAAGTAGCAATTATCTAAATGTAGTTAGTATTAAATTATAATTAGTATATGAAGTATTTAATAAACCCCTATTAGCTTTATGTCATTTAAAGTCACCCTCAAATAACTTGAACATAAATATGTAATAATCGATACTAATGTTAAAATTACATTGTTTGTAATTTTATTGTTAACAATAAAAATAAAGATAAGGAGCATAAATGCTAAAAATAGTAAGAAACTTTGTTTTATTTTTTTCTGCAGTTGTTTTGTTGGCAGCTTGTCAGCAGGGCGGAGGAAGTGGAAAAAAATCTAAAACTTTGGACAATACTAAAAAAGCCGGCTTTGTTAAGTGCGGAGTTTCTCAAGGTTTACCAGGATTTTCTAATGCGGATGCATCTGGAAATTGGACTGGAATAGACGTTGATGTTTGCAGAGCAGTTGCTGCTGCAGTACTAGGCGACTCTGAAAAAGTAAAATACTTTCCTTTAAGCGCTAAAGAAAGATTTACTGCACTTACATCTGGCGAAATAGATGTTCTATCAAGAAATACTACTTGGACTTTATCAAGAGATGCTGACATTGGTTTAACTTTTGTTGGTGTAAATTTCTATGATGGTCAAGGTTTCATGGTTAGAAAAAACTCAGGAATAAAATCTACTAGAGATTTTAGAAGTGGGATATCTGCATGTACGAACATTGGTACAACAACAGAGTTAAATATGAGAGATTTCTTTAACTCAAAAGGAATTAAATATGAACCTGTTGCATTTGAAAAAGCTGACGAAGTTGTAGCAGCTTACGATGCCGGTAGATGTGATACTTACACAACTGATAAATCTGGTTTGGCCGCTCAAAGAACTAAATTGAGTGCACCAAATGATCACATTGTATTACCTGAAACAATATCAAAAGAACCTTTAGGTCCTGTTGTAAGACAAGGGGATTCTGTATGGGAAGATATTGTTAGATGGTCATTAAATACAATGATTGAAGCAGAAGAATACGGTGTTAATTCATCTAATGCCGACAGCATGAAAACATCTGAAAACCCAGCAATTAAAAGACTTGTTGGAGCTGAAGGTGAATTAGGTGCTGCATTTGGATTAGACAACGAATGGAGCCTAAGAATTATCAAGCAAGTAGGTAATTATGGTGAAAGCTATAAAAAACATATAGCAGACACAGGTATTTTACCTAAAAGAGGTCCAAATGAATTATGGACTAAAGGTGGTATACTTTACGTTCCACCAGCAAGATAATTGCTAATAATAATTATTTAAAAAGAAAGGGCTGGATTTTTCCGGCCCTTTTTTTTATTAATGAAACTTAATGGATAATAAAATAAAAAAAATTCTCCCGCAGATTTTAACACTTTTATTTATTGTGTTAATATTCGGTTTTTTTACAATTAATGCTCAATTAAACATGTCGAATAGGGGTATTGATTTTGGTTATGGTTTTTTAAGCCAAGAATCGTCCTTTGATGTTCAGTTTTCGTTAATTGACTATGATGGATCGCATTCATACGCTAGAGCCTACTTAGTTGGACTATTAAACACCATACTCGTATCAGTTTTAGGAATTATATTTTGTACCATTATAGGAGTAATCATGGGAATTGCTAGATTATCTCCGAATTATTTAATCAGAAACTCAGCTTTATGGTATGTAGAATTTTTTAGAAATGTACCATTGTTATTACAAATATTTTTTTGGTATTATGCAGCTTTAAGAGCACTACCATTACCTGAAAATACTGAACCATTTCTTGGAGCGACTTATCTTACGATCAAGGGATATTACATCCCGGGGCTATTATGGAATAATTTGAATATTTTTTTATATTCAATCTTAGCAGCGATAATTTTAATTGTGCTCATACGAACTTATGCTAAAAAACTACAAGAGGAAAAAGGTAAACAGCTTCCCGTTTTTATTATTTCATTATCTTTATTAATAGTTTTTCCGTCCTTGACTTTAATAACCGGTTTATCACAAGCAGAGGTTGAATTGCCAGTCTTAAAACAGTTATCTAAAACTTCTTTTATTTATGAAGGTGGTATAAGCCTACCACCGGAACTATTGGCACTTGTTTTAGCTTTATCTTTGTATACCTCTACTTTTGTTGCTGAATGCGTAAGGGCAGGTATTCAGGGCATTAGTAAAGGTCAAAAAGAGGCAGCTGCATCTGTTGGTTTAACGCCAAACCAAATTTTAAAATTAGTTATCATGCCTCAAGCTCTAAGAATTATTATCCCGCCAACAACAAATCAATATTTAAATTTGACTAAAAACTCATCTTTAGCGGCAGCTATAGCATATCCAGATCTAGTATTAGTTTTTGCCGGAACAGCCCTAATGCAAACTGGTAGAGCAATTGAAATCGTATCAATTACAATGTTAACGTATTTAACGTTAAGCCTCTCTATATCTTTGTTAATGAATTGGTACAATAAAAAAATAGCAATAAAAGAGAAGTAAAATGATTAATATTAATATTTTAAAGCCAAATAGAGATAATTTTAAAGTTTACTTATACATTGGAGCTTTATTAATATTTTTAAGTATTTTTGATGTTTTTCTTAGAAGCTTTTTTAACTTGAATTTTGCATCTTTTTTACCTGATTTTGTAAACTTTTTACTTCCACTTCTTTTAGGGTTAGCTGGCCTACAGATGATTAGGCTCGAGTACTCAGGAGTGAAAACTGTAGACATTATAAACAAGAGTGTAAACAATAATATATTTAACGCGGGATTAACCCTCTTAATAATTTTCATTACTTTACTTGCTTTACCTCCATCTCTAAATTGGATGATTTTTGACGCCAATATTTCTGGTGACAGCAAAGAAGCTTGCTCATCGATAGAGGGAGCGTGTTGGACTTATATTAAAATATGGTTCAGAAGATTCATGTACGGAATGTATCCAAATGAATTTCATTGGAGAATAAACTTAGCCTTCATTATTTTAATTTCTTTTGCTTTTGTTGGTTTTTTTGCAAAAGGAAAATATAAAAATTACTTAACTTTTTATTATGCTATTGCTTATCCAATAATTGCATTTTTAATTATATATTTTCTGATATCTGGTGGTTCATTCGGATTAGAATGGGTAGAAACAAATGCATGGGGCGGTTTATCACTTACATTTATAGTATCTTTTTTTGGGCTAATATTTTGTTTTCCACTTGGAATGATTTTAGCTTTAGGAAGAAGATCAGAGTTACCAGTTATAAGATATATATCTATTGGATATATAGAGTTCTGGAGAGGAGTTCCGTTGATCACAGTTTTATTCATGTCATCAGTAATGTTTCCAATGTTTTTACCAGCAGATGCTTTTGTAGATAAATTAGTTAGAGTTATTGTTGCAATAATTCTTTTTGAAGCTGCATATGTTGCAGAAGTAATTAGGGGAGGGTTGCAAGCTTTACCTCGTGGTCAATATGATGCCGCTAAATCTTTAGGAATGGGTTATTGGAAAATGCAAATTTTTGTAATTTTACCCCAGGCTTTAAAATTGGTTATACCGGGAATTGCAAATACTTTTTTAGCTTTAGTCAAAGATACTCCATTAATATTTGTAGTAGGTTTATCAGAAGTTGTTGGTATGCTTCAAATGGCAAAAACTAATCCTAAATGGCTAGGATATGCAATGGAGGGCTATATTTTTGCCTCTATATTATTCTGGGTAATTTGTTATGCTATGAGTAGATATAGTCAACATTTAGAGTTAAAGTATAAAACCGATAGATAAGGAATTTATGACAACGATTATACAAATGAAAGATGTAAACAAATGGTTTGGAGATTTTCAGGTCCTCAAAGATATAAATCTTGAAGTAGGGGAAAAACAAAAAATAGTTGTTTGTGGACCCTCAGGATCAGGAAAATCCACTTTAATTAGATGTATAAATAGACTTGAAGAACATCAAAAGGGACAAATCATAGTTGATGGTAACGAACTTTCAGAAAAAACAAAAGATATTGAAAAAATAAGAGCTGAAGTTGGCATGGTTTTTCAGCAATTTAATTTATTTCCTCATTTATCAATTTTAGACAATTGTACTCTTGCGCCTATATGGGTAAAAAAAACTCCAAAGAAGAAAGCTGAAGAGCTTGCAATGAAACAACTAGAGCAAGTTCAAATTGCTGATCAAGCAGCGAAATTTCCTGGACAATTATCCGGCGGGCAACAACAGAGAGCCGCTCTTGCAAGAGCTTTATGTATGGAGCCAAAAATTATGCTTTTTGATGAACCTACATCAGCTTTAGATCCCGAGATGATTAAAGAAGTATTAGATGCCATGGTTAATCTCGCAAAAGCTGGAATGACAATGATCGTGGTAACACATGAGATGGGTTTTGCAAAAGAAGTAGCCGATGAAGTTGTTTTTATGGACGAAGGAATGATTGTAGAAAGAGCTAAAACTAAAGATTTCTTCGCTAATCCAAAAAATGAAAGAACGAAGTTATTTTTAAGTCAAATTCTTTAAATTTTTATAAAATTTAATGGAAAGATTTTCAATCTTTATATTTTTTTGGTTAATTTTATTACCAAACGAACTGCATTCACACGTAAATCATTATAATAAAATCAAAGTGTTAAAATATGATTTATTTTTGAATAACGAACTAATTGGGTATCATAATTTTGAGTTCAACAGAATAAACGGTAAACTTCATGTAGTAGGTTCTGGTTATTTTAAAGTTAATAAACTCGGCATAGATTTAATGAAATATAGAACAAAAAGTAACGGAATTTATAAGGATAATATGTTGTTAGAATTTAATTCAGAAACACTGCAAAATGATAAAAAAAAATATGTTAGAATAAAATCAGATAAAAAAAAATTATTGATTGATGGATCATCATTTAATGGCAAAACAACATACGACTCTATAATTAGTGACTTGTGGAATCATGAAATCGTATTAAAACAACATCAAATTAGCTCAATATCAGGAAGAGTTATAAATCAAGAAGTAAAATATTTGGGCAAAGATAAAATATTTATTAAAAATAAAGAATTTAATACAGTTAATTTTCATCTTTTTTCAAAAAACGAAAAACCCATGAATGAAAAAAAGCTTAATTTAAAAATTTGGTACGACGAGGCATCACTAATTTGGATTAAAGCCTCTTATGAAAAATTTGGAAAATGGGAGTATCGATTAAATGAGGTAAAATATTAATTTTTTAAATAAAAAAACTCATTAAAATTCCAGATATGTCAAGATAGTTATGTTTTTTTTTATATAAAATAAGGGTTTTTTTGACCCAAATTAAAATTACAAATATCTATATTAACTATTGCTAAAATATTTTTTTTAATGTTCAATCTCAAAATCTGAGGGAATAAAATGGAAAAAAACTTTAACACGCATTTAGGAAAAAAGTTAAGAATGCGTAGGCTGTCACTTGGTCTCACCCAAACAAAAGTAGCAAATGCAATTAATGTAACCTTCCAACAAATACAAAAATACGAAAAAGGGACAAATGGTGTTAGTTCTAGCCGTCTCTTACAGCTAGCTGTTTTCTTAAAAGTGCCTGTAAACTATTTTTATGAAGATTATGCAGAAAATAAAGTAGGTGAGAACATTAACCAAGACGAAATGGCAGATTTAAATTATTCTTTTATTGTCAAAATATTTACTAAGCTTTCACAAACTCAAAAAACTAAAGTTCTACAAATCTTAAAAAATACCACTGATCTTAAAGAGACTGGTTGATTTGGCTCCTCGGGCAGGACTCGAACCTGCGACCAATTGATTAACAGTCAACTGCTCTACCAACTGAGCTACCGAGGAATAAAGGATATACTTACAATATATAAAATTTATAACAAGACTTAATTTGGAGGCCACGCCCAGAATCGAACTGGGATAAAAGGATTTGCAATCCTCTGCGTAACCATTCCGCCACGTGGCCAGTTTAATAATAATAATGAGATTAATATACCTTTATATAGAAAAATAAAGCTAGAAGTTTGTATATATTATTAATATTTATAGGTATGAGTCTAGATAGGTATAATCATAAAAAAGTTGAGAATAAAATCTTTTCTTATTGGGAAAAAAACAAGCTATTTAAACCGAAAAAAAATAATAAAAGTTTTTCTATAGTTATACCGCCACCAAATATAACTGGCAGTCTACACATGGGGCATGCTCTAAACAATTCTCTTCAAGATGTTTTGGCAAGATATTATAGAATGAATAGTTTTGAAACCTTGTGGCAACCCGGAACAGATCATGCAGGTATAGCAACCCAGGCTTTGGTAGAGAAATATCTAAAATCACAAAACATAGATAAAAACAAAATTGGAAGAGAAAAATTTATAAAAAAAGTATGGGAATGGAAAAATGAATATGGTGGGAAAATTATTAATCAACTAAAAAAACTAGGTTGCTCATGCGATTGGTCTAGAAATGCTTTTACTTTAGACAAAAATATCTCGAAAGCTGTTGTAAAAGTTTTTGTAGAACTTCACAAAAAAAAACTTATTTATAAGTCTAAAAAACTTGTAAATTGGGATACAGTTCTAAAGACAGCAATTTCTGATTTAGAAGTAGATCAGAGAGAGGTAAATTCAAAACTTTACTATATTAAATACAGAATAGAGAATTCTCGTGAATTTATTACCATTGCTACTACAAGACCTGAAACCATGATTGGTGATACTGCAATTGCAGTAAATCCAAAAGATAATAGATATAAAAATGTTTTAAACAAATTTGCAATTTTACCGATTGTAGGGAGAAGGTTAAAAATTATTCAAGATGAATATGCAGACCCTACACAAGGAACTGGAGCAGTCAAAATTACTCCGGCTCATGATTTTAATGATTTTAATGTTGGTAAAAGACAAAAATTAAAATTGATTAATATTTTTAATGAAGATGGAAAAATTAACAATAATGCTCCAAGCGAATATGTCGGTCTAGATAGATTTGATGCGAGAAAAAAAATTTTAAACAAGTTAATTGAATTACAAATTTTAGTAAAAGAAGAAAATATCAAAAATAAAGTCCCTTATGGAGACAGATCAAATTCAATAATTGAACCGTATTTAACAGAACAATGGTTTGTTGATGCAAAAAAACTTTCTATAAAAGCAAAAAAGATTGTTAGGAATAAAAAAACGATTTTTTTTCCCCCAAATTGGTCGAAAACTTATTTTCAATGGATGGACAACATAGAGCCATGGTGTGTATCAAGACAACTTTGGTGGGGCCATCAGATACCAGCTTGGTATGGTCCTGATAAAAAAATATTTGTTGCTGAAAATGAAAAAAAAGCAAAATTAGAAGCAAGGAAATACTACAAAAAAAATGTAAAGTTAATCAGAGATCCAGATGTTTTGGATACATGGTTTTCTTCTGGTCTTTGGCCTTTTGCTACTTTAGGTTGGCCCGTTTCTAATCATTATCTTAAAAGATTTTATCCTACCTCAGTATTGGTCACCGGTTTTGATATTATATTTTTTTGGGTAGCTAGAATGATGATGCTAGGTATGGAATTCTTAAATAAAGAACCGTTCAAAGAAATATATGTTCACGCTCTTGTACGAGATGAAAAAGGACAAAAAATGTCAAAGTCAAAAGGTAATGTTATCGACCCATTGAACCTTATTGAAAGTTATAGTGCGGATGCACTGAGATTTACCTTATTATCTATGGCCTCTCCAGGTAGGGATGTAAAGCTATCAGAACAGAGAGTTAAAGGTTATAGGAATTTTCTTACTAAAATTTGGAATGCAAATAATTTTTTAAATGTAAACAAATGTAATTTCAAAGGTAAAATAAAATCTAACAAACTCTCTTTAAACATTAATAAATGGATATGTTCTGAATTAATTAATACGAAAAATGAAGCATCAAGCTTTATTAAAAATTATAGATTTGATGAAGCATGTAGGGTTATTTATAAGTTTGTGTGGAATAGTTATTGCGATTGGTATTTAGAACTTTCAAAAACAATACTTTTTTCTAAAAATACAAAAAACATTAAAGAAGTTAAGAATACCTCTGGGCTTATTTTTAAAGAAATACTTATATTATTACACCCTTTTATTCCGTTTATTACTGAAGAATTATGGTTAAAAAATAAATTAGGATCCAAAAAAAACAAGTACTTAATGCTTACACCATGGTTCAAGGAAACCAAAGTATTAATTGATAAAGATGTTACAAATGTTAATCAAGTAATTCATGTGATTTCACTTTTAAGGTCTTTTAAAAGTGAACTAAATGTAAATCCTGGTTCCTTTGTTGATATATCAATTAAAAGTGTAAACAAAAATCGGCAAAATCTTTTTTTAAAAAACCAAACTATATTAAAAAAACTAGGAAGAATTAACTCAATAAGTACGAATGATTTAGACGCAGAATATGCCAGTTTAGTTGTTTCAGGCGAAATTTTTAAGATTTATTTTGACAAGGACGTTGATCTAAACCTTATAAGAGACAATCTCATAAAGAAAAAAAGCAAATTTTCTATAGAATTAGAAACTATAAGTAAAAAATTAGATAATAAAAGCTTTATTGAAAAAGCTCCAAAGCATATTGTAGAACAGGATAAAAATACCTATAATGAATTAAAAAAAGATATAGACAAAATAAATTTAACTATCAAAAGCTTTAAATGATAAAATTTAACAAAAAAAAATTACCAAGCAGACATACAACACTGGGTCCAGAAAAAGCTTTTCAAAGATCTTTCTATTATGGCATGAATCTTACTGAAAAAGATGTTTCAAAACCTTTCGTAGGCGTTGTATCAACTTGGAATGAAGCTGCACCATGTAACATTGCTTTAATGAGGCAAGCACAATCTGTCAAAAAAGGTGTTAAATTAGGTGGCGGAACTCCAAGAGAATTTTGCACAATTACTGTAACTGATGGAATTGCAATGGGTCATGAAGGCATGAAGTCTTCCTTAGTTTCTAGAGATATTATTGCTGATTCTACAGAACTTACAGTTAGAGGGCATTGTTATGACGCTTTAGTTGGTTTGGCGGGCTGTGACAAATCTTTGCCAGGTTTGATGATGGCAATGGTTAGATTAAACGTTCCGAGTGTTTTTATTTATGGAGGATCAATATTACCTGGAAGACTTAACGGAAAAGACATAACCGTTCAAGATGTTATAGAAGGAGTTGGTGAATATTCTTCAGGAAAAATTTCTCAACATGCTCTAAGAAAATTGGAATTAAAAGCTTGTCCAAGCGCAGGTGCTTGTGGCGGACAATTTACAGCTAATACAATGGCATGTGTTTCAGAGGCAATTGGTCTTGCTTTACCTTATTCCGCAGGAACTCCGGCGCCATATCAAAAGAGAGATAAATTTGCAGTAGCTAGTGGAAAAATGGTAATGAATTTATTAAGAAAAAAAATTAGACCCCGGGACATTGTAACAAGAAAATCTTTAGAAAATGCTGCAGCAGTTGTTGCTGCTACTGGTGGATCAACTAATGCAGCATTACATTTGCCTGCTATAGCAAACGAAATAGGAATTAAATTTGATTTAATGGATGTAGCAAAAATTTTTAGAAGAACTCCTTATTTAGCAAACTTGAAACCTGGTGGTTTATATGTAGCTAAAGACATGTGGAAA
Organism: Pelagibacteraceae bacterium AG-430-I06; assembly: GCA_003209895.1. Classification (GTDB taxonomy): domain Bacteria; phylum Pseudomonadota; class Alphaproteobacteria; order Pelagibacterales; family Pelagibacteraceae; genus Anoxypelagibacter. The sequence goes on along the minus strand of QCOH01000008.1, from coordinate 17,713 downwards.
GCAGGAGGAATTCCTATGTTATTAAAAACAATGTTAGATGGTGGATATTTACACGGTGACTGTTTAACAGTAACCGGAAAAACTATGCGTGAAAATTTAAAAAACGTTAAATTCAATATAAGACAAAAAGTAATGCGAAAATATAATAACCCAATTACAAAAGACGGGGGTGTTGTAGGATTGAAAGGAAACTTGTCACCACATGGAGCAATTGTAAAAATTGCGGGATTAAAAAAGTTAAGTTTTACAGGCAAGGCCAGGTGTTTTGACAGCGAGGAGTCTGCTTTAAAAGCTGTCTTAAATAAAAAATATAAAAAAGGCGATGTAATAGTTATTAGACACGAAGGACCAAAAGGCGGGCCGGGGATGAGAGAAATGTTACAAACTACAGCCGCTATATATGGACAAGGCATGGGTGAAAAAGTTGCATTGATAACAGACGGAAGATTCTCTGGGGCAACAAGAGGATTTTGTATTGGTCATGTTGGACCTGAAGCTTCTGTTGGGGGTCCTATAGCTTTACTAAAGAATGGAGATATAATTCATATTGATGCAAAAAAAGGAACAATAAACGCCCATCTTTCAAAAAAAGAATTTTTTAAAAGAAGAAAGAAATGGAAACCAAAAAAAATTAACTTTGGTAATGGAACTCTGTGGAAGTACGCTCAAACTGTTGGACCAGCTTATTTAGGTGCCTCAACCCATCCTGGTGGAAAAAAAGAAGTTAAGTGTTATGCAGATATATAAATGAAAATTAAACCTATAATCCTATGTGGAGGAGCAGGTACAAGATTATGGCCAGAGTCTAAAAATAATATCCCAAAACAATTTATAGATTTTGGTGGTTGGACACTTTTTAAAAAAACATTAGAAAGAATTAAAGATCCAATTTTCGATACCCCGGTTATAAGCACAAATTTAAAATATCTAAATACAACAAAGAAATTTTTAAACAATTATAAGGTTAAAAATTATACAATAGTTCTAGAACCTATTAAAAAGAATACATCGGCAGCTATTCTTTCCTCAACTTTATTAAACGAGATAGATTATCAGCAACCGATTTTTTGTTTTCCTTCTGATCATTTATTAGAAAAAAAAAATAAACTTATTACACAATTAAAAAAAAATATAAAAAACCTTAACAATGAGAATATTTTTCTCTTTGGCATAAAACCCAAGACCCCATCTTCTGAATATGGTTATATTATGTCGAAAAGAAAATCTAATAATATAAGTAAAGTTACTCGTTTTATAGAAAAACCAATTTTATCTAAAGCTAAAAAGATTTTAAAGAGAAAAGGTTTATGGAATTCAGGAATGATTTTTGCTAACAAAATTTCAATTATTTCAAACTTTCTAAAACATGACCCTAAAACACTAAAATTTTGTTTAGACTCGTTGATTAAATCAAAAATTATCAAAAATACTTATATTCTGAACAAACAAAGTTTTTTAAAAATTAAAAATTTATCTTTTGACTATGCAATTTTAGAAAAATCAAAAAATATTAATGTAATTAATTTAGATTCGCCATGGAATGATCTTGGTGATTGGAAACAAATCACCAATGTTTTTAAAAATAACAAAAAAAAATATTTTAAAAAGAAGAACGTTTTTTATAGACCCTGGGGCAAATATACTAATCTTTTTTATGGAAAAGGTTTTTTAATAAAAGAACTAGTGGTCAATTCTAAATCATCTATAAGTTTACAAAAACATAATCATCGATCTGAACACTGGACAGTATCCTCTGGTAAACCAATGATTACAATTAACAAAAATAAATTTTTTAAAAAACCTAACGAATCTGTATTTATTTCGTGTGGTTCTATTCATAGAATTGAAAATATTTTTAATACTCCAGTTAAAATAATGGAAGTACAAATTGGTTCTATTTTAAGAGAAAATGATATAATTAGATATAAAGATATTTACGGCAGGATTAAATAATCTCCAACTCAATTGGTGTATGATCTGATGGTTTAATTCTTGATCTTGGAAATTTGTTTATTTTTACATTTTGAATTCTATTAATTAAATTATTTGAAATCAAAAAATGATCAATTCTCATACCTAAATTTTTCTGCCAAGAACCTGCAAAATAATCCCAGAAAGTATATTCCTGTTTGTTTTTATTTATATGTCGATAAATATCTACGAAACCTAAATTTATTAGCTCTCGAAATTTTTTTCTAATTTCAATTTTAAATAAAGCATCATTCTCATATCTTGTATGATCATGTACATCTATTTCTTCTGGAATAATATTAAAATCACCACCAATAATTATATTTTTATTAGCTTTTAAACTTTGCTCGATTTTTTTAATAAAAAGGTTTAGCCAGTCTTTTTTATACTGATATTTATCCGTGTTTATTGGGTTTCCATTTGGAACATAAATGTTAAATAAATTAACTAGATTAGACTTTATCTTTACTTCACATTTTGAAATTCTTGCTTGGTTTTTTTTATCTTTAATATAATTTTTTTCAAAACCACTAATTTTTGATTTTGTAATAATAGCAACTCCATTATAAGATTTTTGTCCAAAAACATAAGATTCATATTTTAGTTTTTTAAAATTTTCAAATGGAAAGTTTTTTTCTTCTGTTTTGATTTCTTGTAACATTAATATATCAGGTTTAAATTTTTCTATATATTCTGATATATTTATAATTCTAGCTCTTACAGAATTTACATTCCAAGAAACAATTTTCATTAAATAGAAAAAGATAATCCACAACCACACGAAGAGTTTGCTTTAGGATTATTTATAACAAAAGAATTCCCTATTAACTCTTTCTTAAAGTCAATGGTTGAACCATCAATGATTTGTAAAGAGTTTTTGTCAATTACTGTTTTATTAAAGATAATATCATCAGGCTTTGTTTTATCGTCAAAAGAGAAGTTATATTTAAAACCAGAACATCCTCCTCCTAAAACAGATATTCTAAAATAAGTATTCTTACCTTTTGCTAGAACAATTTTTTCAATCTCTTTTTTTGCAGAGTCTGTAAATTCAATTTTATTAGTCATATTCTTAAAATTATGTAATATTGTTATTTTAACACATCTTATGACAAAATACGAATATTCAAAAGTCGCTACACCCGTTAAATCGATCGGAAGGATTTATACAGAAAAAACCAGCCAACTACGACCTCCTTATCAAAGAGATAGAGATCGAGTAATACATTCTAGAGCATTTAGGAGACTCAAGCATAAAACGCAGGTTTTTATTAATACGGACATAGACCACTATAGAACTCGAATAACACATTCTCTTGAAGTTTCACAGATTGCAAGAACATTTGCTAAAATTTTTAAATTAAATGAAGATTTATGTGAAACAGTAAGTTTGGCTCATGATCTTGGTCATCCACCTTTTGGTCACGCTGGCGAAGAGTCTCTTAACGAATGTATGACAAATTTTAATGGCTTTGATCATAATATTCAAACATTAAGGATAGTTACATTGTTAGAAAATAAATATTATAATTTTAAAGGATTAAATCTGTCTTTAGAAACTCTTGATGGACTAATTAAACACAACGGCCCGATAGAAGACAAAACAATGTTTGATGAGATTTTGGGACCAAAAATTTTTAAAAATAAAATTCACTTTTTAAACAAACCATCTTTAGAAGCTCAATTTTCCTCTATATCAGATGATATTGCTTATAATAGCCATGATTTACAAGATGGTATAAAAGCTGGTTTATTTAATGTTAATGATTTGTCATATATACCGGTACTTTCGGATATAATTTATAAACATAAAAAAAAAAATAAACATAGAAATAAAGAATTGATAATAAACGAAATTATAAGAGAAATTATTAACGAAATGGTAAAAGATGTTATTAAAAATACAAGAAAAAATTTGAAAATGGACAATTCGAAAAATATAAATGATATTTACAAATCAAAATTGCGATTAGTAGACTTTTCAGAAAAAATGAAAGATTTTGATCAAGAAATAAAGTTTTTTTTAAAAGAAAATATGTATAAGCACCCATTAGTAGCAAATAAAACCAAACAAGGAATGAAAATTGTTAACACTTTATTTAAAAAAATAATTAAAAAACCGAAGAATTTTATTAAAAATACGTATTTAAATAGTTTTCAAAAAGAAAGAATTGTTTGCGATTTTATTGCTGGTATGACTGATAGATATGCTATCAAATTGTATAAATCTATAAAATGAATGTATTTATAATTTATTTAGAAAAAATTAAACAAATAGTTTTAAATGACAAATCCTTTAATAAGATTGTCAAAAATAAAAATCTTTCTAATATTATATTAGAAAAACCACCTGAAAACTTCGATTATGATTTATCTTGTAATATTGCGTTAATATTAGGAAAACAAAATAATCTGTCACCTAGAGATTTAGCAGAGAAAATAAAAAAATTAATTATTCAAAATGATAATTTTTCACAAATAGATATAGCTGGTCCCGGTTTTCTAAATATTAAAATCAGCAAAAAAGCTTGGATCAAAAACATTCAAAATATTTTAAAAAACAAAAATAAATATGGCTCAAATGTTAGTAGACGAAAATATAATATTGAATTTGTTTCAGCGAATCCTACTGGCCCTCTCCATGTTGGTCATTGCAGAGGAGCAGTATTTGGCGATGTTATATCGAATTTATTAATCTTTAATGGCAATAAAGTAACAAAAGAATTTTACGTAAATGACTATGGTAATCAAATTAATATTTTTACTGAATCTGTATTTCACAGATTAAAAGAAATTAAGCTTAAAGTTCCATTCCCTTCTAACAAAGGTCTATATCCTGGGTCTTATATTATAGATATTGCAAATAAAATTATAAAAATCAATCCTGATATCAAATTGGATAATTTAAAAAAAATTGAAAAAAAATTATCTAAAGAAGCTATAAAACATTCAATGAATTTAATAAAGTTAGACTTAAAGCATTTAGGAATTAAACATGATAATTTTTTTTACGAGACAGAAATAGTAAAAAAAAATCTTATAAAAAAATGTTTAATGATTTTGAAAAAAGACAAATTAGTAATCGAAGGTTATCTCCAGCCTCCCAAAGGAGAAAACCAAAAAAACTGGAAGAGTATTAAAAAACTAATATTTAAATCAACATCGTTCGGTGATGATAATGATAGATCTTTACAAAAAGATGATGGCTCATGGACATATTTTGCGAACGATCTAGCTTACCACTCACATAAAGTTAAAAGAAATTATGATAATTTAATTAATATACTTGGTGCTGATCACACAGGATATATAAAACGAATAACAGCAGCAGTAAAAGCCATATCGAAAAATAAAATAAAATTAACATGTAAAGTCTGCCAACTAGTAAAGCTTTATAAAAACGGACAACCATTCAAAATGTCAAAACGTCTAGGAGATTTTATTTCAGTCAATGATTTATTAAAAGAAGTAGATAAAGACTCGATAAGATTTATGATGTTAAATCGAGGTAACGAATCTGAATTAGAATTCGATTTTTCAAAAGTCTTAGAGAAAAATAAAGACAATCCCGTTTTCTATGTTCAGTATTGTTATGCAAGAATTAATTCCTTATTTAAAACACTAAAAATAAATTTATATAAAGATATATCATTTAATATTGAAGATTTTAAACCTAACGATTTTGAAAATAAATTAATAAGAAAAATTATAGAATGGCCAAAAGTTATAGACATTGCTTCCACAAAGCTGGAACCTCACAGAATTACGTTTTACCTATATGATCTATCAACAATTTTCCACTCATATTGGAGTCAAGGGAATAAAAATGAAGAATTAAAATTTATAATTGACGGAAAAATGAATTCTAAAATGTCATTTAAAATATTTCAACTAATTTCTATAATTCTTCAAAACGGAATGTCAATACTAGGTGTTAGCTTACCTAAAAAAATGTAATGTTCGGAAATTCATTAAAAATATTTTATTTCATATTAATTTTATTTTTTTTATATTTAGTTACATCAACTTATTTCTCAACTAAAAATATATCATTAACGAATAAAAAATATAATGAGACACAAGAAAAAAAAGAATACGATACTAGCAGTATCCCTTTAATCAAAAATGACACAAATAATGTTATAATATATAGTTCAGATGAAATATTTGAAAATAAAATTAAAAAAAGAAAAGTCTGGGAATTATTAAAATAAATCATGAAGAGAAAAGCGATCATTATTAGTATAAAATCATTTAAACTATCTAAAGGGGAAGAAAAGTTAATAGTTAATCATAAACCCTGGGGTATAATTTTATTTAAAAGAAATATCAAAAATTTGAAACAACTTAAAAATTTAACAAATAAAATCAGATCTTTAATAAATGATAAATATTACCCTATTTTGGTTGATGAAGAAGGCGGGAGGGTATCAAGACTATCAAATATAATTAATACAAAAACATATTCTCAGGCATATTTTGGTTACCTATATGAAAAAAATAAAATTCTTGGAAAAAATTCATATATTGAATACCTATATTTTATCTGCCAATTATTAAAAGAGGGAGGTATAAATATAAATACTATACCTGTCTTAGATATATTTAAAAAAAATTCAAATAGTATTATCGGAAATAGAAGTTTTTCAAAAAAAATAAATACAGTAAATTCTTTAAAAAATATATGTTTTGATGTTTTAAAAAAAAATAAAATTGGTAGTGTGTCTAAACATATTCCGGGTCATGGTTCATCAAAAGTTGATACGCATAAACAGGTTTCAATTATAAAAAAACCTCTCAAAGATTTATTAATAAATGATTTTAATACTTTTAAAAATATCAACTGTCATTTTGCTATGACGGCTCATATTATTTATAAAAATATTGATCCTATTTTCAATGCTACCCACTCAAAAAAAATAATAAATGATTTTATAAGAAAAAGATTAAGTTTTAAGGGAATATTGATTTCTGATGATATATCTATGAAAGCTTTAAGTGATGATTTAATTTATAATTCCAAAAAAGCTCTAGAGTCTGGTTGCAATCTAGTATTGTATTGTAAGGGCAATTTAAGGGAATCAACTCTATTATTAAGGAATATTAACTTTATTGATAGTTTCACAAAGAAAAAAACCTCGGAATTTTATAGATTTTTAAGATAAAATTAAAAATGGAATCAAAAATAAAAAAAATATCTATTGAAATACCCAATTATACAGGTCCATTAGAAACACTTCTGGAATTAGCTAAAAATCAAAAAGTTGATTTAACAAAAATATCTGTAACTAAATTAGCCGATAGTTTCTTAGAATTTATAAAAAAATTTGATGATAAAAATTTAGACATAGCGTTTGAATATTTGCTAATGGCTACTTGGTTAACTTATTTGAAATCTAAACTACTTCTACCAGAGGATGAAGAGGATAAATTTAAGGCCAATGAAATTGCTGAAAAACTTAAATTACAATTAAAAAAATTAGAATTAATTAGATTGCTTTCTGATCAATTATTAAAAAAAGAAAGAGTGGGTAGAGATTTATTTTATAGAGGTTCAAAAGGTGGAATAAGATCTATAAATAATCCAGTCTATAAAGTAACATTGTACGAATTACTTAAAACTTATGCTGAAATTAAAACTCAATCCTCTTTTCAAAGAATAGATATTCCCAAACTTCCTGTGATGACTACTCAAGAGGGAATCAAACAAATTAAAGACAATATGAATTTAATATCAGATTGGAAAAAAATTGAAGAACTTGTTCCAAAATCTTTCACAAAAATAAATAAATTTAAAAAAACAGCATTAGCTTCAATTTTTTCTGCAAGCCTTGAGTTAACGAAAGATGGTGTAATAGATTTAATGCAAAATAATTTATTTGATGACATTTTAATTAGAACTGCGAAGCATACTCCATTGAAATTAAAAGAGAGATAATTGTTAAATGCAAAAAGACAAAAACGATAATAATATAATTAATTTCCCAAAAAAAAAATCTAGGATAGAACGAGAAATAGAAGCTATTATATTTGCTGCTGACGAACCTCTAGATGAGGACACTATAATAAAAAGAGTTGGCACAACAAAGAATATAAAAAATATTTTATTAAAAATTCAAGAAGAATACTCTTCAAGAGGTATTAACTTAGTGTGCATCTCTAATAAATGGATTTTTAGAACAGCTACAGATTTATCTGAATTAATGTCTCTACAAAAATCCACTCAAAAAAAATTGTCGCGAGCCTCTATCGAAACTCTTTCTATAATTGTATATCACCAGCCTGTAACTAGATCTGAAATTGAAAATATAAGAGGAGTGGCTTTTGCCTCTAATACATTGGAAGTATTATTAGAATTAGATTGGATAAAACCATCTGGCCGAAAGGATGTTCCTGGAAAACCAATTCAATACGTCACTACAGAAAATTTTTTAAATCATTTTAATATTCAAAAACTGTCTGATCTTCCGACAATTGATGAACTAAGTTCTGCAGGTTTAATAGATACATCATCAGTTGATTCATCAATATTTGGAACTGGTAAATTCTTTAAAGAGCAAGAAAAGGAAAAGAAAGATAATATTTATTCAAATATAGACGAGGTGATAAAAGAGACACCGAAAACTGACGAATAAAGATATTTATTTAATAATATTTATTGTATATAAATAGGTAATTATGGGTATAAGTTTTTGGCAAATAGCGATAGTAGTTGTCCTTGTAGTTTTACTTTTTGGAAGAGGTAAAATTTCTAGTTTAATGGGAGATGTTGCTAAAGGAATTAAAAGTTTCAAAAAAGGTATGTCTTCTGACGAGAAGATAGAATCATCTGAAAATAAAGAAGAAGATTCCAATTCAGAGAAAAAGTAATTAATCATGCCACAGATTGGATGGTTTGAAATACTAATTATTGTGACAGTAGCAATATTAGTTATTGGACCAAAAGATTTTCCCATTGTACTAAAAAAAATTGGAAATTTTATAGGTTCAACAAAAAGGTATTTTTCGAATATCCAAGAAAAATTAAGTAATTTTGATGATGAAATCAAAGTCGAAGAACCAAAAGAGACAAAATCATCAAAAAAAGAAGAAAATAAAAATGGGTGAAAATAAAAAAGAGTCTTCTTTTGTAAGCCATTTAAGCGAACTTAGGTCTAGACTTATTCGTTCACTTATTTTTATTTTTGTAATTTTTGTTGCCGGATATATTTTTGCTGAAAATATTTATAATTTTTTAGTAGAACCATATGCAAAAGCAGTAGAAGGTGATGGTATTGAAAGAAGATTAATTTTTACTGCATTACACGAAACTTTTATTACTTATTTAAAAGTTGCTTTTTTCGCCGCTATCTTTTTAGGGAGTCCAATAGTTTTAACACAAATATGGAAATTTGTTGCACCAGGTTTATATCAAAACGAAAAAAAAGCTTTATTACCATACTTAATCGCAACACCAATTTTATTCTTGCTTGGTGCGATGCTTATTTATTATTTGGTTATGCCTTTAGCAATTAAATTTTTTTTATCTTTTGAGACTTCTGGAACAAACAACATTTTACCTATACAACTAGAAGCTAAAGTTAATGAATACTTATCTTTAATTATGAGACTAATCTTTGCATTTGGATTAAGTTTTCAATTACCAGTTTTATTAAATTTACTAGCAAGGATAGGTGTTATTGACTCAGAATATTTAAAGCTTAGAAGAAAATATTTTATTGTTATAATTTTTGCTGCTGCCGCTATATTAACACCTCCGGACCCAATTACACAAATTGGTTTAGCAATACCATTATTGATACTCTATGAATTATCTATATTATCTGTGAAAATTACAGAAAAAAATAATAAAGAATAAAATGCATAACATTAAATCTATCAGAGAAAATACTAAACTTTTTAAGAAAAAGATTTTAGATAGAAATTCAAAAATAAATTTTGACGAATTACTTAAACTTGATAAAAAAAATAGAGAACTAACCCAAAAAATTGAAAAATTAGAACAAGAAAAAAAATTAATATCTAAAACTAAGGATAAAAAATTATTTAATAAATCGAAAAAAATATCTGATGAGATAAAAAAACTTGATAATTTACAGTCTCAAATAAAAAATAAAATAAATCCAATTTTAAACATTATGCCCAATATAGCTTTAAACGATGTCCCGGTCGGAAAAGATGCCGAGTCAAACAAAATATTAAAAACAGAAGGTGCATTGCCTAAATTTGATTTTGAACCTAAGTCACACTATGAAATTGGTTTAAAACTAAATTTAATTGATTTTGATACAGCGACAAAAACTTCTGGGTCAAGATTTGTTTTTTTGAAAGGTAAGTTTGCAGAGCTAGAAAGGGCGATTTCTAATTTTATGTTAGATACACATACAAAAGAGTTTAGTTATGAAGAAATTTCACCACCGTTAATAGCAAATGAAAGTACAATGTATGGCACAGGTCAAATACCTAAATTTGAGAACGATCAGTTTCAACTAAATTTAGACGGTGATCAAAAAAAATACTTAATACCAACAGCTGAAGTTATTTTAACAAACATGGTAAAAGAGAAAATACTACCAAACAAAAGTCTTCCTATTAGATTAGTTGCATCTACAGCATGCTTTCGAAAAGAAGCGGGTAGTTACGGAAAAGATACAAAAGGAATGTTGAGACAACATCAATTTTATAAAGTCGAACTAGTAAGTATCGTACATCCGGCCAAATGTGTTCAGGAGCTTGATAGAATGACTTCATGCGCCGAGAAAATTTTAAAAAAATTGAAACTTCCATATAGGTCGGTTCTTCTTTCAACTGGCGATATGGGATTTAGTGCAGAAAAAACAATTGATCTTGAAGTATGGATTCCTTCTGAAAATAAGTATAGGGAAATTTCAAGTTGTTCTTCTTGTGGTCAATTTCAGTCAAGAAGGATGAAAGCTAAATTTAAAGATGAAAATAGCAAAAATGATTTTTTAGGAACCCTCAATGGTTCAGGATTAGCTATTGGTAGAACTTTAATTGCAATTATCGAAAACTATCAAAACCCAGATGGTTCTATAACTATTCCTGACTGCTTAAGACCATACATGAAAAATTTAGATAAAATTTAATATTAATTAAAAAAATTAGTTGTTAAAATAATATTATTAATATATTTATTCTAACATAATGAGCGGATCTAATTTTGCACAATTTATTCCATTAATACTTATTTTTGTTATTTTCTATTTTTTTCTAATTAGACCTCAACAAAAAAGAGTAAGGGAACACAAGGATATGGTTAAAGCCCTCAAAAGAGGAGATGAGGTTATAACCTCAGGCGGAATTATTGGAAAAGTGGATAGAGTTTTTGAAGATGATAGAATAGAAATTGAAATATCAAGCGGAGTTAAGGTTCAAGTTATTAGAAATACGATACAAAGTCATTTAAAAAAAGAAATTAAAAAATAATTTTGTGCTGAATTTTTCAAAGTTAAAAGCTATATCAATATATTTAATTTTTTTTCTTACAAGTATTTTTACATTTTTTAACTTTATAAATTCAGAAGACTTTTTTTTAAAAAAAAAAATAAATTTAGGTCTTGATCTTCAGGGAGGATCTTATTTACTTTTAGAAATTGACACATCATTATTAGAGAGAAAAGCAATTCAATCAAAAGCCATTCCTTTAAAAAAAAAGTTAAAGGAAGAAGAGATTAAATTTAACAATTTCATTATAAAAGATAATAATATTGAGTTTAATTTTAATGATAATGATTCAAATAAATTTGAAAAGTTTTTTTTAGAAAAAAATAATAATTTGATTAATCCTTTTTTAAATCAATACAATTCTTATGAATTAGATTATAAAATTTTGAATAATAAAGTTAATGTTAATTTATCCAAGTATGGCATTATAAATATAAAATCTGCAGCTGTTAATCAATCTGTTGAAATAGTAAGGAGAAGAATAGATGACGTAGGAACAAAAGAACCTTCTATTTTAAAAAGAGGAAATAATCGTATACTTGTAGAATTGCCTGGTGTTAAGGATCCTGAAAGAATAAAAGAGCTTCTAGGAAAAACAGCAGAACTAAATTTTAGACTTGTCACAGACCAATCGGGAGAATTTGGCAGTGAAGAACTTATACTTCAAAATTCAAATGAAAAAATTCTAGTTAGTAAAAGAATTGTTATAAGCGGCGAAAATTTAATAGATGCACAACCAAAATTTGACAATCTTAACAATCAACCTATTGTTGCATTTTCTTTGGATCGTTTGGGATCTCAAAGATTTGGAAAAGTTACTTCTGAAAATATTGGAAAAAGATTAGCAATAATTCTTGATGGTCAGGCTATAAGCGCTCCAGTAATTCAAGATTCTATAACAAGCGGAAACGGAACAATTTCTGGAAATTTTACTTTTCAATCTGCTACTGATTTATCACTATTGCTACGTTCAGGAGCTCTACCAACCCCTTTAATCGTTGCTGAAGAAAGAACTGTTGGTCCAGATTTAGGAAAGGATTCAATCAAAGCAGGCATTATATCATTAATAGTTGGTTTTACTTTAGTCATTATATTTATGATTATTAAATATAGACTTTTTGGACTAATAGCTAATTTTGCACTTATATCAAATTTACTAATGTTGATAGGGATTCTTACATTAATCGAAGCTACATTAACATTGCCAGGTATCGCTGGAATTATTTTGACAGTTGGGATGGCAGTAGATGCAAATGTTCTTATATTTGAGAGAATTAAAGAGGAACTCTCTGATATAAAAAATAATGTTCAAGCTTTTGATTTAGGATTTAGAAAATCAATTACCACAATTTTAGATGCAAATATTACTACATTAATAGCTTCAATAATTTTGTTTATATTTGGAAGTGGTCCAATTAAAGGTTTTGCGGTAACATTATCTATAGGTTTAATAACAACATTATTTTCTGCATACTTTATATCAAGACATTTAATTTCGATATTTGTTTTCAAAAACAGTGAAAGTAAAATTAATATATGAACATTAAATATAATTTTGTTTCCAAATTTAAATTGGCTAATATAATTTCTATTTTATTAGTTATTATAAGTTTTTTATTAATATTATTTAAAGGTTTAAATTTTGGGATAGATTTTAAAGGCGGGACACTAATCGAGCTACGTATTGACTCAAAAAATATACAAATTTCTGAAATTCGTGACTCATTTTCCAATATGAATTTGGGTGATTTAAATGTTAAAGAATTTGGTAAAACTGGCGATTACCTTATAAAATTTGAAAAAAAAACTTTTAATAATAAGGACAGTATTAAAAAAATAAAAAATGAAGTAAAAAATAAACTTGGGTCAGAAATAAATTTTAGAAGAGTAGAAAATGTAGGTCCCAAAGTTAGCGCCGAACTACTAAATTCAGGTATTTTGGCAATCAGCTTAGCCCTTGGTGCTATGCTTTTTTATATTTGGGTTAGATTTGAATGGCAATTCAGTCTTGGATCAATAATGGCCATATTTCACGATGTTTTTATTACAATTGGTATTTTTTCATTATTATCTCTTGAAATTAATTTATCAATTGTAGCTGCTGTTTTAACTATAGTTGGTTACTCAATGAATGACACTGTTGTAATATACGACAGAATAAGAGAAAATTTAAGAAAATTTTCAAAATTTAAAATTGAAGATATTTCTAATATTTCAATAAATGAAACATTGTCCAGAACAATAATCACCTCTAGTACAACACTACTTGCTCTATTTTCAATTTTTATTTTAGGGGGAGAAATATTGAGGGGCTTTTCATTAGCTATGATAATTGGGGTAATCGTAGGCACTTACTCATCAATATTTGTTGCTAGTCCTATTCTTAAATATTTAAATGTTAGTTTTAAAACCATCGATAAAGATAGCAGCGAAGTTTAATAAAGGTTTTGGGCAATTACCATAGTCATAAGCATTGGCAAAGAAAGTAATGTATTAACACGCGATGTGATTATTGCTATTTTTGCGTGCTTGGGTTTATCTTCTGGTGCACACTCAACTATTCCCAGAACTTTTTTTTGATTAGGCCAAATTATGAACCACACATTAATGGCCATGATTATTCCTAGCCACATACCAATACCAATCGCTGTATTTTTTCCTCCACTTCCAATACCAAGTATCATTGCATCGTGAACATACCCATTTAAATAAGCTACAATTAAACCAGTTATTATTGTCGCTAATGCAGCCCATCTAAAATAAAACAAAACAGCAGGGGCGATAATTTTTGTAATAGCGGGTTTTTGTTCATCTGTAAATTTAGTCATATTTGGTATTTGTACAAAATTTAAATACCATAATAATCCAATCCACATTATTCCAACAACAACATGAAGATATCTAAATAACCAGCTCCAAAATAACCTGTCAAAAGCCCAATCACCTCCAGAGAAAAAGAGTCCTGCAAACAATAAAATAGCTAATATAACCGAAAGATGAATAGTTTTTGACAAAGAATTTAATATACTAACCATACTTAATAATAGCACAAAAATTAGTTTTTATGCGGTTTTTTTCATTTTACCATTTATTAAATTTTTAAGAAATTTTCCTGTATAACTGCCCTGAATTTCTGCTATTTTTTCCGGAGAACCTTCGGCAATTATTTTACCACCTTCATCACCACCTTCTGGACCCATATCCACAATCCAGTCTGCAGTTTTAATTACATCTAGATTATGCTCAATAACAACAACTGTATTCCCAGTATTAACAAAAGCTTTCAATATTTCTAGTAGTTTCTTAATATCATGTGCATGAAGTCCAGTTGTAGGCTCATCAAGTATGTACAGTGTTCTTCCCGTTGACCTTTTTGATAGTTCTTTTGCTAATTTTATTCTCTGAGCTTCACCACCCGATAAAGTTGTGGCCTGCTGGCCTATTTTTATGTAGCCCAACCCAACATGTTTTAAAGTCAATATTTTAGAGTAAACAGCCGGTATATTTTTAAAAAAATCACAAGCTTCATCTACTGTCATATTTAATACATCAGCAATATTTTTGTTTTTAAATCTGATTTCTAATGTTTCTCTATTGTATCTTGTACCTTTACATGCGTCGCAAGGAATATACACGTCAGGTAAAAAATGCATTTCATAAGTTATTACGCCATCACCCTCACAGGTTTCGCATCTACCACCTCTAACATTAAACGAATATCTTCCAGGCTTATATCCTCTCGTCTTTGAATCTGGTAAATTTGCAAACCAATCTCTTATCGGACCAAACGCACCAGTATAAGTTGCTGGATTTGATCGGGGTGTTCTTCCAATAGGCGATTGATCGATATCAATAACTTTATCAATTAATTCTGTTCCTTTGTAATTTCTAAACTCTTTAGGTAATTTCCTAGATTTATTATTATTTAATAATAGATTTAGAGCATTAAATAAGGTTTGTAATATTAATGTAGATTTTCCACTTCCCGAAACACCAGTAACACAAGTGAGAGTACCAATAGGAATTTTAAGATCAACATTCTTTAGATTATTACCGCTCGCACCTAAAATTTCTAAAAATCTTCCATTTTTGGCATTTTTTCTTTTTTTAGGAACTTCAATATGTTTTTTTCCAGACAAATAATTTCCTGTAATACTTTCTTTAGTTTTTATAATATCTTGCAGGTTACCTTGTGCACTTATATTACCTCCATTGGTACCTGCTTCTGGTCCTAAATCTATAATGTGATCAGCATTTTCCATAGTTTCAACATCATGTTCAACGACAATAACTGTATTACCAAGATCTCTAAGTCTTTTTAATGCAGCTATTAATTTTTTATTGTCTCTTTGATGAAGACCTATTGATGGTTCATCTAGAACATACAAGACTCCAGTTAAACCAGAGCCGATTTGAGAAGCTAATCTAATTCTTTGGGACTCTCCACCTGATAAAGTTCCGGACTCTCTTGAAAGCGTAAGATAATTTAAGCCAACATTTAATAAAAAATTAAGTCTTTCGTTAATTTCTTTCAATATATGTTGAGCAATTTTTTTTTCCCGTGCTGATAATATATTTTCTAAGTTATCAAACCATTTTTTAGCTTCTTCTATTGAAAATCTAGTTGCTTCGCTGATATTTATTTTATTAATTTTTACACAAAGAGCCTCGTCTTTTAAACGGAGTCCTTTACATTTATCGCAATTTGTTTCGCTCTGATATTGTGAAATTTCCTCTCTTTTCCAGTCACTATCTGTTTCTAAATATCTTCTTTCTAAGTTATTAATTACACCCTCAAAAGTTTTTTTTGTATCGTATTTTTCGTATCCATCGTCATAATGGAATTTAATTTCATCGTCATCAGAACCGTAAAGTATAATGTCTTGTATTCTTTTTGAAAGCTTTTTCCATTTTATAGATAAATCAAATTTATAGTGCTTACCTATAGATGCTAAAGTTTGAGCATAGTACATAGAGGTAGATTTTGCCCAAGGCTCTATTGCGCCATCAGAAATACTTTTATTTTTATCTGGTATTACGAGATTTGGGTCAACATTTAAGTTATGGCCTATTCCTTCACACTCTTCGCAAGCTCCAAAAGGACTATTAAAAGAAAAAAGCCTAGGTTCTATTTCTTCAATTGTGAAGCCACTTTCAGGACAAGAAAATTTAGATGAAAAAATTACACTTTCTTTTTTTCTAAATTTTTTTGGTATAGTTTCATTCTCATATTCAACAATTAACAAACCGTTTGATAAGTTTAATGCCGTTTCAACACTATCTGCAAGCCTATTACCTAAATTTGAATTTAAAACAATTCTGTCGACTATGATTGAGATATCGTGCTTAATTTTTTTATTTAAATTCGGAAAATCATCGATGTCGTAATATGTGCCATCCACTTTGATTTTTAAAAAACCTCTTTTTTTATAATTTAGAATATCTTTTTTGTATTCACCTTTTCTTCCTCTTACTACTGGCGCAAGTAAAAAAATTGTTGAACTTTTGGGTAGTGCTTTGATTTTATCAACCATATCGCTCACTGACTGCGATACAATAGGCTTACCAGTAAATGGTGAATAGGGTATTCCTACCCTAGAATATAAAACTCGCATATAATCATAAATTTCCGTTACCGTTGCTACAGTAGATCTTGGATTTTTTGGAGCATTTTTTTGCTCAATTGATATCGCTGGGCTCAAACCCTCTATTAAATCAACATTAGGTTTTTTCATTTTGTCTAAAAATTGTCTTGCATATGCAGAAAGGCTTTCCACATACCTTCTTTGACCTTCGGCATATACTGTATCAAATGCCAAAGATGATTTTCCGGAACCAGAAAGTCCGGTTATTACAATTAATTTTTCTTTTGGTATCTCTAATGAAATATTTTTTAAATTGTGTTCTTTTGCCCCTTTAATCAATATCTTTTTCAACATCTTTTTTATCCCCAAAATATATTGGTCTTATAATTAACGATCAAATATGTTATAAAATTATTTGTTAAATTTATTCATTATAATAAACCTAAGATATTATGGCTGGAAGTTTAAATAAAGTACAATTAATCGGAAGACTTGGGGCAGATCCAGAGATTAAACAAATGGTTAACGGGAAAAACGTCGCAAGGCTTAGTATTGCAACCAGTCAAAGTTGGAAAGACAAATCAACTGGGGAAAGAAAAGAAAAAACAGAGTGGCACAGAATAGTAATTTTTAATGAAGGTCTTGTAAATGTAGTTCAACAATATTTAAAAAAAGGTGCAAATGTTTACGTT
>QCOH01000007.1 GCA_003209895.1 Pelagibacteraceae bacterium AG-430-I06 | reverse complement strand
GAGGTCCTTTCCATTTTTTTCTAAATTTCTCCATTGCTTTTTCAACACCCAGTTTTTTAACTTTATATTTATGTGAAAGCTTTCCAAAACAAGCATGCATATAAGATATACCTCCTCCTACTTTGTCGGGGTATCTACTCATAAAAAGCAAAGTAGTCTTGCCTCCACAAGAATGTCCTGTAATAAAAATTTGTTTTCTTGGAACACCTGCTTTTACAAATTTATTAATTAAATCAAGATTGGCTTCAACCCTTTTATCTAGTTTGTGTTTACCTTTATAAACTTCTGGAGTTTTTAAGGTCCACCAATCTTTTTTTGGTGACATGTCACCAGCTAAGTGATTGGTACAAAAATTGTAAACCATTATTTTTTTTCCATTAACTTCTTGATCTATAAGGGAAGCATGATTCCTTAGCATAGATACCCACGCACATGACTGTAATGCCATATCATTTTCATTTTGTCCGTGATTATAAATCAAAATTATTTTGTTTTTAGGATCGCTAATATTAAAATCATTTTTAATTGGATGAATATTTTTTTTTGAAATGAATCCACTTTTTTTTACTTTATCTTTAGGTCCTGCATAGAGTGGATTAATTAAAATAGAAAATATTATAATGAAGAGTATTTTTCTCACTTTAAGTACTCCCTTTTTCTTGAAAGTTTAAATCTTCTAAAAACCAAAATTATAACTAGTAACATGAAAACTGAACCAATTCTGAATTCCGTTCCCAATATATAATCAGCAAATTCTTCAAAAACTCCTAATCCCATACCTGAAATGGCTACCGCTGGTAAATTTCCTAAACCGGCAACTATAACAATCATGAAAGATCTAACGGTATAAGGTAACCCAACGTATGGATGTAATGTAAACGTAATTGCAATTAATGCCCCAGCGACACCACAAAGTGCAGCGTTAATTCCAAAGGTTGCTGCATAAACTTTTTCAGTATCAACTCCTAAAATTTTTGCTGCTCTTGCATTTTGTGCGGTAGCTCTTATTGCTCTTCCAAGTTTAGATTTCCTCATATAAATAACAAGAACAATAGCGTATAAAACGCTTATTACTGCCGAAAATATTGTTGAGTGAGGTAAAGTTACAATGTTATCAAACAACATCGTTGTTCCATATCCTGATTGAGCCACAACAACGTCTGCTCCAAAAATAAAATTCATTAGTTGTTGAAATACAATTGCAATACCAAATGTTGCTAAAATAGAAATAAAAAGATCTCTGTCGACTACTTTGTTAATTACAAGTTTATAAAGTCCCCAACCAACAAAAAACATTATTATTGGTGAAACAATCACTCCCCATGCGGGATGTATGCCAGCGAGATACATGGTGTAAGCTATATATCCACCAAGGATAACTAAATCACCTTGGGCAATATTTATTATATTCATAACTCCCCACTGGAGAGCCATTCCGTATGCTATCAATGCAAAAAGAATACCAATTAGAATTCCATCCAATGTGGCTTGGACCATTAAGATAGGTGCTTCAAAAATTAAAAAGTCCATAAAATTTTTTGCCTCAAATAAGAAATGCCCCCATATAGAGAGGGCATTTCAAATAATTTATAGATCTAAATTAACTTCTTTTAGACCAACTTGGGATTGGGTGGTAGAATTTGTCTGAAGCCCATTTTGTTGGAGCAACAACTTTATTCTCACACTTATCGCCTTTACATCTTACTTGGAATAATATCATTGGCTTAGCAATGTTTTGACCGCCAGGACCAAATTTAATATTTCCGTAGAAAGTTTGCATATCTGTAGCTTTTAAAGCATCTCTAACTTTATCACCATCAAATGAATTTGCTCTTTCGAAAGCATCTTTGAAAACGATTAAAGCCGCAGATGATTCAGCTGATTGGTAAGGCGGAGCATAACCAAATCTTTTTGTAAAGTCTTTGTCATACTTTTTTCCACCACCAAAAAACTTATCTTTATAGCTTAAGTTTTTGTGCCACTGAGATGCACACAATGCATATTCTGAATTCTTTCCATGTTGTTTGGAAAGTTTTGCAGCATCACAATGCGTCATCGCTAACATTGGAACATCAACTTTCATTTCAGCTATTTGTCTGATTGCAGTTAATGCACCTTTTGTGTGACCCGATACAACAAGTACATCAGGTTTTTTAGCTTTAACTTTAACTAATGTAGCTTTCATATCATTCAACTCTTTTGGCAATTTGTCATCTATAATGATTTCAGATCCAGTTCTTTTTGCTGCATCTAAGATACCTAGTCTCACGTCTTGTGAGAAAGCATCTTGTTCAAATGCTTGTGCAATTTTTACTGGCTTACCACCATTTTTTTCTACTGCAAGATCAATCGCTACTTCAAGGTATTGGTTTGCTGGCGATAATACCGCGAACAAATATTTATAACCTTTTGTAAATAAAGATCTTGATGCACCATTTGCTTCAACCATAGGAATTTTATATTTCTCGGTTACTGGTGCGATGGCTTTAGTTAAACCTGAACTGTAAGGCCCAAGCATATATTTTACACCATCCTGATTTATAAGTCTTTCAGCTAACTGAGCTGCTCTTTTCGGATTTGACTCATCATCATAATAAATAATTTTAAATTTATATGACTTTCCACCGACCTTTACGCCACCCATTTTATTCAATCTTTCAACTGCAAGATTGTAACCATTTTGAGTGTGTACTCCGTTGGAAGAGTATTTTCCAGTAAGAGAAACTGCAGCACCTAATACAATAGTATCACCTTCGACTTTTGAAAAAGCAGAAGAGATTGTAGCTAGTGTAAAAAGAATAGCTGAAGTTAATGTAATAAATAGTTTTGCTATTTTATTCATTGTTCCTCCATTTAATTAATTAATTAATTTAATTTTATTAAAGCAACTTTTTACTTTTTAAACAACAGGTTAAGATGAAAAAATTTATGTTTTAAATGCAACAATGACCGCTATAACAATTAGTACACACGCTGAGATTGTATTAAGAAATTTTGGATTTCCTTTTAGCCACTCTCTGATTTTTCCTGCTGCCAACCCATAAATCATTAATGTCGAGAAATCTAAAATTACCCAAGTGAGAGTTAAGATTAAAAATTGTGAAAATACATTTTCGTTAAAATTAATAAATTGTATAAATATTGTTGCAAAAACCAACAAAGCTTTAGGGCTTAATCCGGCAACTAAAAATCCATCTTTAAAAAAAGAAAATATACTTTTGTGGTAATAGTTTTTTGAACTAATGCTTTTAATTTTTATATTAAAAGTTTCATATGCCAAGTAGAGAATATATAAAATACCAGTCCATTTTAAATAGGTAAAAATTTTAGGATTATCAATCAATAGTGAACCTATCACAAAAGTTACCAAAGTTGCTTGAACTGTGTTTGCTGTTACATCACCAACAGCTGTCCAAACAGATCTTTTGAGACCATAATTTATTGTATGAGAAACAATGACAACTCTTGGTGGTCCAGGTGTGATAAATAGGAACAACAATAATTGAATGTATAGTATATAATTTTCTGGAAACATTTTTTTAATTATATATTTTTTAATGAAAAAAAGAAGTTTAATTCCAGAAACAAGAGTAAAGAATCCAGAGCCAAAAAAATATAATGATGATTGGATAATTTGGGCAGCGTGGGCAGATAGAATTACTTTTGAGGAAATAGAAAAGAAAGCTGGAAAGAATGAGTCCCAGGTAATTAAGATAATGAGAAGAAATCTAAAGCCAAGTTCCTTCAGACTTTGGAGAAAAAGAGTACATAATACAAGTATTAAACATAGAAAAAAATTTAAACTTTCTAGAAAAAAAATGAGAGAAAAAATTAAGATAAGTGATATATATTAATTATGAAAAAAGTAATCATGTATACTGGTGATCCTTGCCCATATTGCGTTTATGCAAAAGCTTTACTTAAATCAAAAAATGTACCATTTGAAGAAATTGATGTCTGGAAAGATGATGACAAAAGAGAAGAAATGTTAAAAAAAAGTGGTGGAAGAACATCGGTTCCACAAATATTCATTGGTGATCACCATGTTGGTGGTAATGCAGAACTACAGGCAGCAAATAAAACTGGTGAGTTAGATAAACTGTTAGCGTAATAATTACCCAAAATTTTCTAAAAACGGAAATATTTCAAGTAGATAAAAACCAACTATTTGTAAAACATTGGCAAGAATAAGTATTCCTGTAATTAAAAGTATGGATCCACCTACCAATGAAATCATTCTTATTTTTGATTTTAAATTTTTTGAAATACTTAAAAATTTTGTTATTCCATAACCAGATAATACAAATGGTATTGCAAGACCTAAAGAATAAAAACTTAAAAGTATAATTCCTTGTGTGATACTTGTTTCAACAGCAGCAATTGTTAAAATTGAACCTAGAACAGGTCCAATACAAGGCGTCCAGCCAAATGCAAAGGCTGTGCCAACTAAAAATGGAAAAAATAAATTGTTGGAATAATTTTTTGTGTAAAATCTTTTCTCTTTATTTAATACATTTAATTTTAAAATACCTAATATTTGTAATGAGAACATTATTATTATAATTCCAGCAATTATTCTAAGTATATCTGAATAATTAATAAGAAAACTTCCTAGATAAGAAGCTGTAGCACCAAAAGAAATAAAGACTAAAGAAAATCCTAACGAGAAAATAATAGTTTTTATTAAAATTTTTTGTTTTTTCTGAATTATTGACTCAAGGTTTTGACCGGATATATATGAAATGTATCCAGGTATTAAAGGTAATACACAGGGTGATAAAAAACTTATAAATCCTGCCCCGAATGCTATGTATGATTTAATAAACATAATTTAATGATACTATTAATAATATGATTATAAAGTATTTTAGCTTTCTGCTAGGTCTTATTTGGTCCTACTCTTTTATAAGAACACAGTCTATTTTTAGTAAAAAAACAGCGCTTTTATTTAAAGTCTTTATTTCTAAAGTCTCTTGGATAACCTTCGTATTAGCTTGCTATTTCGGATACAAAAATTTTAGTTTGAAAGCAACTTTAATTGGGATTGGTATATCAGTAATTATAGTTCATCTAATGTTTTATTTTTCAAAAAGATACTTAGAAAATAAGTTTGGTGCTGAGAAATTAAAAAAATTAAAGACTATTTTGGAATATTCTCTTATTTTTTTTATCCTTTATTTTATTATTTTTTAGGCTTGAATACTAAACAAAGGCCATTATTGCAGAACCTTTTACCGGTAGGTTTAGGACCGTCATCAAATATGTGTCCATGATGTCCACCACATTTTTTGCAATGATATTCTGTTCTTTCATAACCAATGTGAGTATCCGTTTTAGTTTCAAATACATCTGGTAAAGAGGAGAAAAAAGATGGCCAACCAGAACCGCTTTCATACTTCATGTTTGAGCTAAAAAGTTTTACTCCACACCCTGCACAATGATAATCACCTTCTCTTTTTTCCTCATTTAACTGGCTAGACCCGGGAGGCTCTGTACCCTCCTCTTTTAAAATATAATTTTGCTCAGGAGTTAAATCACTATTCCATTTGTTACTCATAAATATACTTTACATCATTTTTGCCCCTTAAAAAATGAAGCAAATTGGTATTGACTTTATGACGTTGAATCTAATATAATTTTGATTGTAGCGCTGATTTAATACAAATTGCGAGCGCTTTATAAAATCCGCTAAAGCGTTAAATCTTTCGAGACCACCGCTTTAGCCGGTGGTTTTTTTTTGAAATAGTTTCAAACTAAAACCAGGCATTTGAACTGTATTGTACGCCTGACATTTTGTCGAAGTACTAAAAAAGGAGAAGAAAAATGAGTAAAATTAAAAATCCTGAAACAATAGGTTTGCATGGAGGAGAGTATAGAAGTGATCCGGCTACAACAGCTGTAGCGGTTCCAATTTATCAAACTACCTCTTACCAATTTAAAGATGCAAAAACAGCTGCAAATTTATTTGGACTAAAAGAGTTTGGAAATATTTATACAAGAATAAATAATCCTACTTGCGATATTCTTGAAAAAAGGGTTGCTGCATTAGAAGGTGGTTTAGCAGCTGTTGCTGTTGGATCGGGTCAGGCTGCATCTGCATTTTGTGTACAAAATGTTTGTCAAGCCGGGGACAACATTGTCTCTTCGACTGATCTATATGGTGGAACGGTAAACTTATTTAAAAATACTTTAAGCATGCAAGGTATTGAAGTTAGATTTGCTGATCCAAAAGACCCTAAGAACTTTGAAAAATTAACTGATGAGAAGACAAGAGCTTATTACGGAGAGTCTTGTCCTAATCCGTATCTTAGAGTTTTTCCAATTAAAGAGGTTGCTGACATTGGTAAGAAACATGGAATACCTTTAATCATTGACAATACTGCAGCTCCAGTAATTTGTAGACCATTAGAACATGGTGCTGCTATAGTTATGCACTCTTTAACAAAATATATTGGGGGGCACGGAACGTCAATCGGAGGAATAATTGTTGATGGCGGAAATTTTGATTGGGTGAGAAATGCAAAGAGACAGCCTTTGTTTAACACGCCTGATCCAAGTTACAATGGTGCAATCTGGGGAAGAGATGTTCCTAAAATGACAGGGGCAAATGTTGCTTTTGCTGTAAGAGCTAGAGTTGTTCTTTTAAGAGACCTTGGTGCTCCACTATCACCTTTCAACGCATTCCAAATCATTCAAGGATTAGAAACTGTTGCATTAAGAATGAAACAACACTGTGCAAATGCTGAGAAAGTTGTGAAGTTTTTAGAAACACAGAAAAAAGTTAAGAATGTTATCTATCCAACAAACCACCAGGGCGAAATAAGAGATCGAGCTAAGAGATATATGAAAGGCGGCTATGGATCTTTGGTTGGAATGGATTTAGGAAGTAAAGAGTTAGGAGCTAGATTTATTGATAACCTAAAACTTCTTTACCATGTTGCAAACATTGGTGATGCTAGAAGTTTAGCTATTCATCCAGCTTCAACGACTCACAGTCAGCTAAATGAAAAGCAATTGGCTGAGGCTGGAGTAACACCAGGTTATGTAAGGCTTTCTATTGGTATAGAGCACCCAGACGATATCATTTCTGATATTAAACAAGCTTTAGCTGCATAAGATAAATTTTTGTTGATACGTCAAGTAGTAGACTTGACGTATTAACTTAATGTTTTAAAAAGGTAAAATGTTTAGAATTTTAAATTCCCTCATTTGTATTTTTTTCCTTATTTTGGGCCCAGCTTTTGCAGAAATTTTAAAACCAAATGAAAATATCATTCCAATGAAAGTTGTTAAAATTCAACTAGACGGACTAAAAAAAAATGACTCTGGTTATAAAGACCAAGGTATTGAACAGACGTGGGAGTTTGCCCATCCCAATAATAAAATTTTCACCGGACCATTAGAAAGATTCAAAGAAATGCTCAAAGGTGATTCTTACAAAATGCTTCTTAACCATAAAGATCACAAAATTAATGAGATCTTCTCCGACGAAAATGTGGTTATGTTTGAAGTAATCGTCATGGATAGTGAAAAAAAGTATCACATGTTCAAGTGGCAAGTAGAAAAATATTTAAAAAGCGGTCCACTTCAAAATTGTTGGTTAACCACAATGGTTTCAGCTCCAATTTCTCTAGGGTCTTCAATTTAAAAATACTAGATGAAATCAATTTTTTTTGTTAATTTTTCATTGTGAAAAAAAAATATTCTATCTTCAATATAATTAAAAACTCTCTTTCAGATAATGAGAACTGGAAAAAGATGTGGCGTAATCCCGAGCCTAGAAAATTTTACGATGTCATTATTGTTGGAGGAGGAGGACATGGTCTTGGAACCGCATATTATCTTGCAAAAGAACATGGTTTAAAAAATATTGCTGTGATTGAGAAAGGTTGGTTAGGCGGAGGTAATACAGGTCGTAATACCACAATTATAAGATCTAATTACCTTTGGGATGAAAGTGCACATCTCTACGATCACTCATTAAAACTTTGGGAAAATTTGAGTCAGGATTTAAATTATAATGTTATGTTTAGCCAGCGTGGAGTTCTAAACTTAGCTCACAACGAACATGATGTTAAGGAGATTAGAAGAAGGGTAAGTGCAAACAAACTTAATGGAATAGATTCTGATTGGGTAAGCCCTACAGAAATAAAAAAACTTGTTCCAATAATGAATACAGAAAATTGTAGGTATCCTGTTCTTGGAGCTTCTTATCAGCCAAGAGCTGGTACAGCACGTCATGATGCTGTTGCATGGGGATACGCAATGAGAGCTGATGAATTAGGTGTGGATATAATACAAAATTGTGAAGTTAAAAAAATTGTAACTAAAAATGGTAAAGTTCATGGTGTTGAAACTACAAAAGGAATTATTAGAGCAAAAAGAATTGGTGTTGTCGCATCAGGACATACAGGTGTTCTAGCAGAAACAGCCGGGATAAAGTTACCTCTTCAAAGCAAACCTCTTCAAGCATTAGTTTCAGAACCAATTAAACCAATTATAAATACTGTTGTAATGTCAAATGCTGTTCACGCTTATGTGAGCCAATCCGATAAGGGTGAGCTAGTAATTGGAGCAGGAACAGATGGTTACAATTCTTATACTCAAAGAGGTGGTTATAATATTGTTGAAGATACCATTAGAGCTATCATTGAACTTTATCCAATATTTGGAAAAATGAAAATGCTGCGACAGTGGGGAGGCATTGTTGATATTTGTCCAGACGCTAGTCCTATAATTAGTAAATGTGATATCGAAGGCTTATATTTTAATTGTGGTTGGGGTACTGGAGGATTTAAAGCAACGCCTGGAAGTGCAAATGTTTTTGCGCATACCATAGCTAAAGATAAACCTCATTCTATAAATGCCCCTTTTACACTAGAAAGATTTGTAAGCGGTAGATTGGTAGACGAACACGGAGCAGCTGCTGTAGCTCACTGAAATGTTTTTAATAAATTGTCCTTATTGTGGAAAGAGAGATCAATCAGAATTTACAAATGGTGGTGAGGCCCATGTTTCTCGACCAAAAAATCCCGGGAGTATAAGTGACAGAGAGTGGTCGGAGTATGTTTTTATACGTTCAAACCCTAAAGGGATATATTATGAAAGATGGGTTCATTCACATGGATGTAAGAAATGGTTTAACGCAATAAGGAACACATCTACAGATGAAATACTAAAAGTTTATAAAATGGGGGAAACTCCTCCATCACTTAAAGGATTTAAAAATTCACTTAAATCTCCATCTGGTGAACCAGACGTAGGGTCTGGAAATTTTACTGTGAAAAAACCATGAAAAAAATTAAAATTATTTTTTTAATCACATTTTTTTTCTCTTTATTCTATGGAAATATAAACGCAGAAAAATCTAATAAAATAGAGACTAATAAAGTCATAAGTGATGAGGTTTCTGATGAATTAAAAAAGCTCATGGACCAATATAAAAATGGCGTAATAACTGGATACGAATATGAAAAGGAAAAAAAGAAAATACTAAATTAAAAAATATGAGTGAAAATAAAATTTATTTTAAATTTGACGGAAAAACATATGGTGGGAATGAAGGAGATACTATTGCTTCTGCACTACTAAGAAATGAAGTGAAGATTGTTGGTAGAAGTTTTAAATATCATAGGCCTAGAGGCATATATACTTGCGGAATAGAGGAACCAAATGCTCTTGTCCAAATTCTTAATGAACACAACGAACCAAATGTCAGAGCAACAGTAAAAAAAATCTATGATGGGATGATTGTTAAAAGCCAAAACCGATGGCCATCGCTTAAAACAGATTTTGGATCAATAAACAATATTTTATCACCAATATTTTCTGCTGGTTTTTATTATAAAACCTTTATGGGTCCTAAGGGTTTTTGGAAAAATATTTATGAACCTTTAATAAGAAGAACAGCGGGATTAGGTAAACCTCCTAGAGAATTCAAATCCAAAAGTATTCATCTTCATCATAACGTCGACGTATTAATTGTAGGTGGTGGTCTTGCTGGTCTTCTGGCTGCAAAAAAATTAGCTGGAACAGATCAGGACGTTTTGTTAATAGAAAGAGATAATAATCTTGGAGGTATATTAAGAAATTCTAATAAAATTAAATTTATAGATGACCAAAAAAGTAACAACTGGATAGAAAAAACAGAGTGGTTATTAAAAAGTGCAAGCAATATAAAAATTTTAAAAAATACTACAGTCACAACTTATAATTATAAAGATCACCTTATAGCAATAGAGGACAAATCAATTGGTACTCCGCCTGATAATAGTAAGCCTGAACTTGTTATGCATAAGATTAGAACAAAACATACGGTGCTAGCAAATGGACATATAGAGCGATTTTTATCATTCAGAAATAATGACCTACCCGGTGTAATGCTTGCTGCATCATTTGAAAAATATATTCATAGATATGGTGTAGTTGCTGATACTAGCCCAGTGATTTTTACTAACAATTCATCAACCTTTAGTCTTCTTAAAACATTGGTTGATATGAAATATAAACCTAAAGCATATGTTGATATAAGAGATCCTAAAAAAATTGAAAAAGAAACATTAGAATTAATAAATAATTTTAATATTCCGTTTTATCCAAAATCTGAAATAGAGGGTTGCGAAGGAAAAAATCAAATTGAAAAAATATTTATAAGATCAAAAAAAGATAAATTATTAAAAATAAAAACATCAATGCTTTGTATATCTGGTGGATTAAATCCAGATATACACCTATTTACACAATCAAAAGGATTGGTTAAATGGGACGAAAAATTTTTAACTTTTAAGCCAGAAAAATCTTTTCAAAATACGATTACTTTAGGTTCAGTGAGTGGTAATTTTTATTTTAAAAAATTGGTTGAAGAGATAAATAGAAAACTAAGCTTTATAGATGGATGTAATGAAATAAAAACAAATATAGAAGTTCTGGGACCTAAAGAATTTTCTATTAAAGAAATTTGGGAAACAAAAAATTTAAAAAAATCTTTGTGGTCAAAATCTTTTATAGATCTACAAAATGATGTTACAACAAAAGATTTAAGACAGGCTATTCGTGAAGGTTTTGATCGAATAGAACACCTCAAAAGGTTTACAACCAATAGCATGGGCACTGATCAAGGAAAAATAAGCAGTATTAATGCTCTTGGGATCGCTTCAAAATTGTTAAAAAAAAGTGTTTCTGAAGTTGGAACGACAACCTACAGACCTCCTTATAGCCCTGTGAGTTTTTCCGCAATAGCTGGGAGAGGTGTTTACGAATTTTATGATCCAATTAGAAAAACACCTATTCATCCTTGGCATGAAAAACAAAATGCTGTTTTTGAAAATGTAGGACAGTGGAAAAGGCCCTGGTATTTTAAAAAATATGAAAATGAAAGTATGCACGAAGCAGTGCAAAGGGAGTCTAAACAGGTAAGAGAGTCTGCTGGTATTCTTGACGGAAGCACTCTTGGAAAAATAGAGATCAAAGGAAAAGATGCTCTTAAGTTTATTAACCTAATGTACACAAATGATTTTACTAGAATGAAATCTATGTCAGGAAGATACGGGTTAATGCTGGGAGAGGATGGTATGGTTAAAGATGATGGGATAGTTTGTAAAATTAATGATCAACACTTTATAGCAACTACAACAACAGGTGGTGCTTCAAATGTATTATCTCATATGGAGGAATATGCTCAAACAGAATGGCCAAATATGAATGTTTATATGAATTCTATCACTGAGCAATATGCAACTTTTAATCTTAGTGGTCCTAAATCTAGAATAATCATTCAAAGAGTTTTTCCGAATATAGATTTTAGCAATGAAAATTTTCCTTTCATGGCTTTTAAATTTATAGATTACTTAGATACCGAAATAAGGATTCTAAGAGCTAGCTTTACTGGGGAATTAGGGTATGAGATTTACGTACCACCTAAACATGCTTTAAAACTTTGGGAAAGAATATTTTATTTTAGCAGAGATATTGAATTGGTTCCTTATGGAACAGAAACTATGCACCTTCTAAGAGCAGAGAAAGGTTACATTATTGTTGGTCAAGATACAGACGGTACAGTTACGCCTATTGATCTAAACTTAAATTGGATGATTGGAAAAAATAAAAATGACTTTATAGGTAAAAGATCTTTGAGTAGGAGTGATATTATAAAGTCTGATAGAAAGCAGTTGGTAGGCCTTGTTCCTATAGATAAAAGCTATGGAATAGAGGAAGGTCAGCATGTTATCGAAGAGGAAACTATCTCAACTCCAATAAAAAAACCAGTGCAAATGCTTGGTCAAGTTACTTCAAGTTATTTTAGCCCAACACTTAACTATTCCATAGCTATGGCTTTAATTAAAGGAGGGAATAGAAAAATTGGTAGTCAACTTTTTGTTTCAACAAGTAATCTTAATACTATAGCTGTTGAGGTAGTTAAACCAAATTTTATTGATCCAGAAAATCGAAGGTTAAAAGTATGATGAGAAGTTTTTCAGCAAAAGGTATGTTAATCGAACAACAGAATTTTCAACAGATATTATTAAGAGGCAAAGGTGATGGAAACTTCGCTGAAATAGTTAATAGAGAAATATCTCTTCTTCCGCCACTAGATAATTTAAGAATAGTAAAAAATGATAAGTTCCTTTTTTCAAAACAATCCTTTGATCAATGGAGTTTGGTATGTTTAGAAAAAAAATCAGATAAAGAAATCATAAAAATAGTTTCTAGAATGAATCTTAATGAGGAAATATTAGCTTCTAATTATTCTAATACACTTTATTATGAGTTCACTGGTAATAATAAGAACTATTATTTAAATAAGTTAACTCACTTTGATCTTCGTCCAAAAAAATTTCCTGTTTCAACTATGGCTCAAACTTTAATTGCTAGAATCGATTGTTGTATTTATCATCTTAAAGATAAATATCTTGTCACTTGCCATAGCTCTTTTGAGGATCACTTCAATAATCGTTTGGAGGATGTTATAAATTTGTAATGAAAAAACAAAAAAACGTATTAGGTGAGAATTTAGAAAGCTGTTCAACTGATCCAATAACAGGATGGTTTAGGGATGGTTGTTGTAATACAGACAAAAACGATCGTGGACTTCATACTGTTTGTGTAAGGGTAAATGATGAATTTTTGAAATGGTGCAAAGACGCTGGTAATGATTTAATTACTCCTCATCCTGAATTTGGTTTCCCTGGACTAAAAGATGGAGATAAATGGTGCGTTTGTGCTAGCTGGTATGCAAGGGCGCTCGAAGCTGGAAAAGGATGCCCAATATATTTAAAAGCAACTCACGAAAAAACTTTAGAATTAGTAAAAATAGAAAAATTAAAAGAGTTTGCGGTAGATCTCTCATAAGCCTGGGGTCGGCGGTTCGAATCCGCCCCTCGCTACCAATGAAATCAACGTTAATTAATTTTAATACAACCAAAATTATTTATTTGGTCACAATTTGATCACACCTGGAGGCCAAAAATATTTCAAATAATTTTATTTTTCTTTAAAAGATTGATAATAGCTTTTTCTTGGCCTTTCCATTTGTAAGTAACCTCTAAAACTTTAATTCCATTCTTTTTAAAAGTTCTTTTTTTTTCCCTATCACGACTTTTAATATCTTTAAGATTATGTTTTCCCCATTTAGCAAAGTAATGCTGCGAACCTTGAAATTCTATACCTACGTTGAACTCTGGTAAAAAAATATCAAGTTCCATTGGTCTGTTTGATTTTTTAAATCTACATTTTTTTGATCTATACCTATGAACTACTTTATTATTTTTCAAAAGTTTCTTTATTATTTTAAACAGTTGAATTTCAAACTTGCTTGTTTTCCCAAATTTTTCAACTAACCACGGGTATTTAGGGTAGCAGTATTGTAAAATTTTTAAAGGAGAGTGGGAAAATCTTGAGAGTAAAGCGTGCCCATTATTATTTTCAAAATTTTCGTAACCAAAACTATACCAGTCTCTTTTTTTGTTTATATAAAGTTTTTTTTCAATCCAGTTTATATAAATCAAAACATTTTTTCTTTTATTAAAAAATCCTCTTTCTATTTTTTTAAATTTCCAAGCCAAAAAGTTGTATTTAGGATAGTGTATTTTAGCTATCTTAAGTACCGTTTTAATTTTTTTTAAAAGACCATATCCTCCTCTAGAATCTCTAAAATCATCTCTTTCAATTTTGTACCAATCAGTTGGTTTCTTTATTTTTTTCTGTTTAACAAAGTAAGCAATGTATTCTTTTTGAAACTTTTTTGAATTCCAAGCTACACCAGTAACTTTTGGGAAATTCCACTGCAACCACTTTTTCTTAGGATATATTTTTTTTAAAAAACTTATTGCATTAGGATAAATTTTAGTTAAATGAAAGGACCCATCATTTATCAAAATTTCATTATTAAGTTTATACCAATCATCAAGTTTTCTGAAATTATGTTTTTTTGCTATAAATTTTGATAATAGAATAAGATTTGATTTTTTATTCCAAAAACCTCTTCTAATATTATTAAATAACCACTCTTTAAGATTCTTCTCTGGAAAAGTTTTTATTATTATTTGTCTAAAATTTGTTGTTTTATAATAATTTTTTGGCAAATCACATAATGATCTTCCAGAATATTTAGCAAGAATTTTTGTGTTAATATTTTTATAGATATCCTCGTTAGTCTTTATTTTTTTTATCTTAAAAAGCCACAAAAAATAATCTTTAATTATTTTTTTATTATAAAATAAACCTTGTGGATTTTTTTTAAAACACCAAGGCTTAATTTCTTTTTCATTAAATATTTGTTGTGTAATTTTAACAGGCGATGTAAGATTTTGATGAGTTCCAAAGCCATATCTTCTTAAAGAATTTAAGTTTAATTTAGAGTAACAGTCATTTAAACTCTTTATTTTTAATTTTGAGAAAAGCCAAACTATATAAGCTAATTGACTTAATTGATCATTCCAAAAACTATGTAACTTTTTTTTAGTTAACCAAGGATAGGATCCATTATACTCAGCTAATTTCTTTTTCCCTCTGATATAATTCTTCGTTTTTATCACTTTTTTATTTTAATACTTTTTTGAAAACATCAATAATATCATCTCTATTATTGATTATTTCATTAAAAATATAATTTTTCATTGGGAAGCAATAAATATTAATTAAAAAAAAGAATGAAGTGCATATTTTGAGAAGAATTTCTTTATAATCAAGGAGTGTCCTTTTATCCTGAGAGTCATTTATCATTAGAGCAGTTGGATGAATAACTTCACATAATCTATCATAGGCTGAGATAACAATTTCTGCATCAACTTTTATATCTCTTGATTTAAAAAAATTTTTATCCGTGCTTTCTGCAATTTGTTTCCATAATTGGTCTTTTGAAAATAATAATTCATTAAAATCAGTTTTTTTATAAAATCTAATACAATCATTAATATGTATTCTCTTATTTCTAAATTTTTTAATTATCTTTGATAAAATAAAACTTTCTGATGCAATCATATCTAATTTAACACTGTCACTTCCAGAAGCTAAGTTTGCTCTACAGCTTAAGTTAACTAAATTTTGAAAATTTTTTTTATCTAGATAAATTTTTAATTTATGTGTAAGGAAAATATTAAAAAAAACTAATTCTAATTGTCCTCTAAACAAAAACATTGAGGTCATTAGATTATTTGGCTTAGATAATTTTTGTATACCTTTTGCCAACTCTGCTATGTTATAATCAATTTTGTGTATCATCTCATAAAAAAACTTAAGGTATTCAACATCGATTTTTGAAATTTTGTTATTAGAGATAACGTTTTTAAATCTTTCTAAATTTTGATTTGCAGCTTTCTTGTGATGTTTAAATATTTTGAATTGTTGATTTAAGTATTTTTTATCAACCGTTCTATTAATGTGCTCTTTATACGTCAGACCTTTATTGATTTTCACAAATATAAATTGATCACAATTTGATCACATATAGAAGCAAAATATGGTTTCAGATTGAAAAAAAAGTATTGTATAACGTTAAGAAGTGAAGGGTAGAAGTTGCTGGCCAAGACTTTTAGATCTACATATCAATTATCATTGTATCTTTAGATCCACCACCTTGTGAACTATTTACAATTGTACTTCCTTTTTTTAATGCCACCCTTGTTAATCCACCTGTGGTAACCCAAGTTGATTTTCCGCTTAAAATAAATGGTCTTAAATCCAAATGTCTCGGTTCAATACTGTTTTCTGTGATTGTTGGTGTTGTTGAAAGAATTTCTAGAGGTTGTGCTATATAATTTCTAGGGTTTTTTAAAATATTTTTTTTCATTGCCTCTCTGTTTTTTTTTGAAGCATGTGGTCCAATTAAAATACCATTGCCACCAGAACCATTTGTTGGTTTTACAACAAACTTAGAAATATTTTCTATTACATGTTCTCTATGTACTTTTTCGCTACACAGTAAGGTTTCAACTTGTTGTATTTTCGGTTGCTCACCTAAATAATAAACTATCATTTTATCAACGTAAGAATAAATTGCTTTATCATCGGCTATTCCTGTTCCTGGTGCATTTAAAATTCCTACGTTACCTTTTCTCCAAGCTTTAAATAATCCTGGAACTCCAATTAAAGATCCTTTGTAAAAGGCCTTGGGGTCTAAAAATGTGTCATCAAGTCTTCTGTAGATACAATCAACTTTTAATTTTCCTCTAACAGTTTTCATGTAAACAACATCTTTCTCAACAAATAAATCTTTACCTTCTACGAGAGCTATACCCATTTGTTCCGATAAAAATCTGTGTTCAAAATATGCAGAGTTGGCTCTTCCTGGAGTTAAAACACACATGTGAGGATCTTTAGTTTTTTTTGGAATACACTCAAGCATGCAGTTGTAAAGTTTGTTTGGGTATTGATGAATATCTGAAACTTTATATCTAGTAAATAATTCAGGGAATACATCACGCATAACCATTCTATTTTCAAGCATATATGAAATCCCTGAAGGAACTCTTAAATTGTCCTCTAAGACCAAAAAGTCTCCTTTGATATTTCTAATTAAATCTATACCAGAAATATTTGACCACGCTTTATGTTTTGGTGAAAAACCATTGCACTCTTTTAAATAATAAGGAGAGTTAAAAACCAGTTCTCTTGGAATAACGTTGTCTTTAAATATCTTTTTATCGTTATAGACATCGTCAATGAAAAGATTAAGAGCCTTGACTCTTTGTAATAATCCTTTTGATACTTTAGACCAATCTTTTTTTGGAATAATTCTTGGGATTATATCGAGCGGCCACTTTTTTTCTTGAGCTTTTTTTCCCGATGAATAAACACGAAAATTAATTCCTCTCGCACTTATTGTGCTTGCACAATTTTTTTCGATCTCTTGAAGTTTTTTACTACCAATTCTTTCAAGTATATTTGAGATTACCTTAGCTTGTTTTCTAAGCTTATTATCTTCACCTAGATATTCATCATAGGTGGTATCGGAATCATATTTATCCCATAGTGAAGCCATTAACATTCCTTCATTGTTTACAATTTAACGTTACAAGCAATTGCATTAATTAGATAGCTGACATGTAATAATTAATTTGAATATTTAACATTTTTTAATTAAGTATTCTATCATGACATATTGTATCGGAATAAAAACTAGAGAGGGTTTAGTATTTGCCTCCGACTCAAGAACAAATGCTGGTATGGATAATGTAAATATCTATTCTAAGATGTTCACTCATGATGTTGATGATAGAACGATATTCATAGTAACTTCAGGGAATTTAGGTACCTCTCAGGCAGTGTATAAATCTATAGAGAAAGATTTAAAAAATAAGGCGGGTCCAAACCTAAATACATGTAAGGATTTTGAGCAGATTGCAACATATTTAGGGAAATTAAACATTAAACATTCATCGCCAGATGGGGTTAACACAGACATTCTTACTCTTGGAGCGACGTTTATTGTTGGCGGCCAAATTAAAGGTCAACCTCAAGAAATTTATTTAGTTTATCCGCAGGGAAATTTTATTAGACCAGCTGATAGCAAACCATATTTAGTAATTGGCGAGGTTAAGTATGGAAAACCAATTCTTGACAGAGTAATAACGCCGAGTGTGAAAATAGGTGATGCTTCAAGATGTGCTTTAATTTCAATGGACTCGACTTTAAAAAGTGATTTGACTGTGGGACCTCCGATAGATTTTGCTATTTACAAAAAAGATACAAACAAAATTACCTCCTTAAAATGTTTAAATACAACAGACGAAGACTACGCCAAAGTTTGTAATCAATGGTCAGAAAAAGTTGTAAAATTATTCGATACTTTTCCAAGATTTGATTGGGAAATATAAATTCTAAACTCTTCAAAATTTATAAATGAAAACTGCAATTATATTTGGTTCATCAGGTTTTATTGGTAACGAACTGTTTAAAAAAATACTTTTCAATAATATTTATAGTAAAATTATTATTTTTGTTAGATCAATACCAGAAGTTAATAATCCAAAGGTAGAGATTATTAAAACTGATTTTAATAATCTACATCAATATAAAGATAATATTAAAGGAAATGATTGTTACTTTTGTATCGGTACTACAAAAAAAGATTCGCCTGATAAAAATGAATATAGAAGAATTGAGCACGATATTCCTATCGAGGTAGCAAGAATTGCAAAAGCAAATTCTATAAATTCTTTTATTTATGTTTCAAGTATTGGTGCTAATGCTAATGCAATTAGCAACTATTTAAAAAATAAAGGGCAGGTCGAGGAAGAGTTAAAAAATTTAAATTTTCCTAAGCTTATAATTATTAGGCCATCATTGTTGGTTGGGGGTAGAAAATCATTTAGACTCGGTGAAGTAATTTTTACACCTATAATGAATACACTTACTTTTTTTGCTTTTGGAAATTTGAAAAAATATAAGCCTATAAAAGTTGAAAATGTTGTTAAAGCAATGCTTTATATTTCAAAAAATAACTTAGATGAAACAATTTTTGAGTCAGACGAACTTGAGAAAATTGCCAATTTAAATTAATATCTGAATCTGTATCGCCTGGTATTAAAACCGTAAAACACGATTGCAATAACTATAATCATTCCACCAATTAATGTATTTGAGCTTGGGACTTCATTAATTCCAAATAGTGGAAGCCATACCCAAAATATTCCACCAAGAACTTCTGTAAGAGAAAGTAGCGTTAGGTCAGCCGCTGGTAAATATTTCGCATTTGCTGAATATAATATTAGTGCTGAGCAAACTAAAAAGCCATGTAAAGCTGATAGAGAAGTATTTTTAAATGATATTAAAATGTTACTCTCATAAAAAATTAAAACTAAAAGTGAAAAGCTCGCTGCAATAATTCCTCCTAAAGATACTGTTGTAAGTTTTGGAACTTTTTTTCTCCATCTAAGAGAAACAGTAAATCCTGCAAAGGCTGATGATGATATCAATCCATTGATCAAACCGAACAAAGTTCCAGTCTCTTTACTGTCAAAGGAAATGAAAATTATCCCTGTAGCTGCTATTATCATAGCAGCAAATGTTTTAACTGAAATTTTTTCTCCTAAAAAAATATAAGCTAATAAAGCCGCAACAAAAGGCATCGCTCCTAGCATCATTAAAGTAACCGCAGCTGTAGTTGAGGTTATTGAAAATACGAAAGTAATATTAGCAATACCAAGACATGCCCCTCCGATTAGTCCGGAGAAACCAATTCTATGATAGTTGCTTGTAAATTTACTTCCTTCATTTAAAAATAAATAGATATTTAAAATTAAAAAGATCGCAGATCCCCTTATTAAAGAGTATTGCCATGGAATTAATTCAGCATTATTGATATTTCTTACAACCAAAGGCCCAAAAGACCAGATCAACCCAGCTAACAATACAAAAAACATAGCTGAGCTAACTTTATTTTTTGGCATTACATGTTGCCGTATTTTGGACCGCCGCCACCTTCTGGGACAACCCAATTAATATTTTGAGAAGGCTCCTTAATATCACAAGTTTTACAGTGAATACAATTTTGTGAATTGATAACAAATTGATTTTGTTGGATTTCATAAACTCCAACTGGACAATATCTTTGAGCTGGCTCATCATATTCTTTAAGAGTGTATTGGATTGGTAGGTATTTATTTTTCAACTGTAAATGCACTGGTTGGTTTTCAGTATGATTTGTACCTGTTAGATATACAGAGCTAGTTTTATCAAACGTAAGTTTACCATCAGGTTTCGGATAATCAATTTTGGGCATTTGGCCCGCTGGTTTAAGTGACTCATGATCTGCATGTTTGTGCTTTAACGTGAAAGGTAACTTTCCTCTAAATAGAATTTGGTCAATACCTGTAAAGATAATTCCAAGTAATAAACCCCAACTAAAACTTGGTTTAACATTTCTAGCTGCGTGAAGTTCTTGGTATACCCAACTTTTTTTAAATAATTCTCCATACAAAGATAATTTTCTTTTATTTTTAATATGTTCAACAATAGTTTCTGCAGCAATCATCCCGCTTTTCATTGCTGTGTGAGTTCCTTTAATCTTAGGCATATTTAAGGTTCCTGCATCACAACCAACTAGTAATGCTCCAGGCATATACATTTTAGGTAAACTTTGAAGACCACCTTCAATTAAAGCTCTTGCTCCAAAAGAAATTCTTTTTCCACCTTCAAACATTTTTCTTATTGCCTTATGTGTTTTAAATCTTTGAAACTCATCGAATGGAGATAGGTGTGGGTTTTGGTAATCAAGACCAATAACATAACCAAGATAAATTTGTTTATTTTCAGCGTGATAAATAAAACTTCCACCATATGTTTTGCTATCCAAAGGCCAGCCTGCAGTGTGCATTACTAGTCCTTCCTTATGTTGTTCCTCACTAACTTCCCAAATTTCTTTAAGGCCAATACCGTATTGTTGAGGATTTTTTCCTTCATCTAAATTAAATTTTTTAATTAATTGTTTTCCCAAATGCCCCCTGCATCCTTCAGAGAATACTGTAACTTTTGCATGAAGTTCCATCCCTTCTTGGTATCCATCTTTTTTATTTCCCTCTTTATCCAAACCCATATCAAGAGTTGCTACACCTTTTACAGAACCGTCTTGATTATAAAGAACTTCACTTGCTGGAAATCCTGGAAAAATTTCGACACCTAACTTTTCAGCTTGCTCTGCTAACCATCTACAGAGATTAGCGAGACTAACAATATAATTATTATGATTTTTTTGAACCGCTGGTAAAAGCCAAGTAGGCCAACTTAATGATGATTTTTTTCCTAAAAATAAAAATTTTTCTTTTGTGACTTTTGTTTTTATTGGAGCTCCCTGATCTTTCCATTTCGGCAATAATTCATCAAGAGCTCTTGTCTCTAAAACGTTTCCGCTTAAAATGTGAGCTCCCACTTCAGATCCTTTTTCTAAAATACACACGTTTAATTTAGGATCTAATTGTTTTAATTTAATTGCAGTAGACAAACCTGATGGTCCAGCACCAACTATAACCACATCATATTGCATTGCTTCTCGAGCCATGCAGGGACTATATCAAACTAATTATTTTTGGATAGTGTTGAGTTTGTTTAACTCAGATAAAAATTCAGGAAGAGCTTTAAATAAGTCTGCTTCTAAACCATAATCAGCGATACTAAAAATAGGAGCTTCACCATCTTTGTTAATTGCGACAATTATTTTGCTCTCTTTCATACCAGCTAGGTGCTGAATTGCTCCTGAAATACCAACTGCAATATATAAATCCGGTACAACAACTTTTCCTGTTTGACCAACTTGATGGTCATTACTTATATAACCTGCATCAACTGCTGCACGTGATGCACCAACCGCTGCATTAAGTTTGTCAGCAATATCTGTAATGAGTTTAAAGTTTTCTCCACTTTCTAATCCTCTTCCGCCAGATACTACTATTCTAGCTGTACCTAATTCAGGTCTTTCTGATTTTGTTTCCTCTCTTTTAATAAATTTTGAAAAGTTAGGAACGTCAGCTGCATCTACTTTTTCGACTTGTGCAGTGCCTCCTGTTTTAGGTGCAGGTTCAAATGAAGTTGGTCTAATTGTTACACATCTTTTTTTGTCATTGCTTTTTACTGTCGCAAAAGCGTTACCTGCATAAATCGGTCTTACAAAAGTATCAGGTGAATTAACTTTTATTACATCGCTTACTTGAGAGGTGTCTAACGCAGCAGCAACTCTTGGCATAAAGTTTTTTCCAAAAGTATTTGCTGATGCAACAATGTGATCATATTTATCTGCATTCTTAGTTACTAAAGGAGCTAAATTTTCTGGTAAATAATTTTGGTAATTATGGGAATCGCAGTATAAAACTTTTTTTACTAAAGGAATTATAGCAGCTTCTTTGGCAACACTTTCACATCCACTACCTGCAACTAATACATGTACCTCAGCATCTATTTTTGACGCTGCGCTTATTGCGTTCAAAGTAAATGGTTTAAGTGTTTTATTATCGTGCTCTGCTATTAATAGTACTGACATTAAATTACCTTCGCCTCGTTTTTGAGTTTACTTACTAGTTCAGCCACATTCGCAACTTTAATTCCTGCTTTTCTTTTTGGTGGTTCTTCTACTTTTAATTGCTGAACTCTATTTGCAATGTCTACACCTAAATCTTTAGCAGCCATTTGTTCGATTGGTTTCTTTTTGGCTTTCATAATATTTGGTAGAGAGGCATATCTAGGTTCATTAAGTCTTAAATCACAAGTAACCACTGCTGGTAAATTTACTTCAATTGTCTCTAGGCCCTCGTCAATTTCTCTAACTATTTCCATGCTTTTATCTTTAAGAGAAACTTTTGAACTAAAGGTAGCTTGTGGCCAATTCAACATGGCAGCTAACATCTGACCTGTTTGATTACAATCATCATCGATTGCTTGTTTGCCTAAGAAAACCATGTCTGGTTTTTCTTTTTCTACAACTTTTTTCAAAATTTTAGCAATTCCTAAGGGTTCGATATAGCTGTCTGCTTTAACATGTATTCCTCTATCTGCACCAACTGCTAAAGCTTTACGAACAGTTTCTTGTGCTTTTTCTTCACCAATTGTAACTGCAACAACCTCTTTGACTTTTCCAGACTCTTTTAGTTTTACTGACTCCTCAGTAGCATTATCATCTGGTGGATTAGTTGACATTTTTACATTGTCAGTATGAACTCCAGAGCCATCTTCTTTAACTCTTATTTGGACGTTGTAATCAATAACTCTTTTAACGGCTACTAAGATTTTCATTTAGGCTCTAAGTAATTTATTTTCTGAGTCGTATGGGGAGTCTTCGATAATAGAAACTTCATGCATTTTACCTAATATATCTATTTTAAGTTTTTGTCCAACTTTTGCGTATTCTGGTTTAACCATGCCCAGGGCAATCGATTTTTTTAATCTAAATCCGTAGTCTCCTCCAGTTGCTCTACCAATTACAGATCCATTTTCATAAATAGGATTGTTTCCAAGTACGTCCGCATCTGAAACTCCATGAATTTCCATAGTAACTAATTTATTTGAAAAACCTTTTGCTCTCCATTGATCCAGTGCCGCACGTCCAATGAAATCTCCTTTATTAGGGTGAATAAATCTATCTAAACCTGACTCGTATGGGGCATATTCAATTGAAAGTTCTGTACCTACTAACTTGTAAGATTTTTCAACTCTTAAACTATTCATCGCCCTAATACCGTAAGGTTTAAGATTAAATTCTTTCCCTGCCTCCATAAGCTTATCAAAAATATGATTTTGGTATTCAATTGGATGATGAAGTTCCCAACCTAATTCACCTACAAAATTTACTCTCATGGCATTACATGGCGCCAATCCAATATTTATATTTTGTGCACTTAACCATTTAAACTTTTCATTAGAAAAGTCTGTTTTTGAAACTTTTTGCATAAGCTTTCTTGCTTTGGGCCCCGAAACAACTAGAACGCCCATACTATTTGTTAAATTTTCATATTGGACCGAACCATCTTTTGGCATCCATTTATGTATCCAATCATGATCTAAACATTGAAAAGCTCCTGCTGAGACTAAATAAAAACTATCTTCTGCCTCTCTCATTATTGTAAATTCTGAGTGCACGCCACCTTTTGTATTTAAGGCGTGACATAGATTAATTCTTCCAATTTTTTTTGGAAGTTTATTTGCAACAAGCTTGTCTAAAAATTCTTCCGCTCCTGGACCCTTAATTCTACATTTTCCAAAAGCAGTCATATCTAATAATCCAACATTTTCTTTTACATTCTTGCATTCTTTTTCAACACTCTTAAACCATTTTGATCTTCTAAATGACCAATCGTCCTCTTGTTTTTCTCCATCTGTTGCAAAGAAATTTGCTCTTTCCCATCCAAATTTTTGTCCGAATACTGCCCCTAATTTTTTCAAACGGTCATAACAAGGAGCTTGTCTAAGTGGTCGTCCCGCTTCTCTTTCTTCGTCGGGATAATGGACTGTAAATACATTAGCGTATGCCTCTTCATTTTTTTTTATTAAATAAGATTTTGTTACGTATGTTCCGTACCTTCTTGGATCTACTCCAAGCATATCAATTGTTGGTTCACCATCGATTATCCACTCTGCTAATTGCCAACCAGCTCCACCAGCAGCAGTTATTCCGAAACTATGTCCATCGTTTATCCAAAAATTTTTAAGCCCCGGAGCTGGTCCTACAATTGGATTTCCATCCGGAGTGTAGCAAATAGCGCCATTATAAACTTTTTTAACTCCAACTTCTGCAAACGCTGGAACCCTTTTAATTGCACCTTCAATATGGGGTGCTAAACGGTCTAGATCTTCTTGAAATAATTCATATTCACTATCTTTAGATGGGCCATTAACGTAACAACAGGGTGCACCCTTCTCGTAAGGTCCTAAAATAAATCCGCCGGCTTCTTCTCTCATATACCAAGCATTATCACTATCTCTTAATACCCCCATTTCAGGTTTGCCGTCTTTTTTTCTTTTCTGAAGCTCTGGATGAGGTTCTGTTACAATATACTGATGTTCGACTGGAATAGCAGGAATTTCAATTCCAACCATTTCCCCTGTTTGTCTAGCAAAATTACCACTACAAGAAATTACATGTTCACAAGAAATACTTCCTTTGTCAGTTTCTACTGTCCATCCATCTTTAGTTTTTTTAATTCCAACAACTGTTGTATTTCTATAAATTTCTGCTCCCCGATTTCTCGCACCTGTTGCCATAGCTTGGGTTAGGTCAGCTGGCTGAATATATCCATCTTCAGGATGTTGTATTGCACCAACTAATCCCTCAATATTACATAAAGGCCAAATTTCTTTAACCTGTTCTGGTTTTAAAAATTTTACATTCACTCCAATAGTTTTGGCGACACCAGCATACTGATGATACTCGTCCATACGATCTTTTGTTTGTGCTAAACGTATATTTGATACAACGCTAAAACCAACTTTCTTACCGGTTTCTTTTTCTAAAGATTTGTATAGTTGAACTGCGTATCTATGTAGCTGTCCAACTGAGTAACTCATATTAAAAAGTGGAAGAAGACCAGCTGCATGCCAAGTTGAACCCGAAGTTAATTCTTTTCTCTCTACTAACACTGAGTCAGACCAGCCTTTTTTGGCTAAATGATATAGGGCGCTAACGCCAACCACACCGCCACCGATCACTACTACTTTGGCTTTTGATTTCATATGTCTTAGAATATGACAAATCCTCTTATTTTAAAATGATTATTATTTATCTAGTCTTGTAGGAAAACCTAGGTTTGTGCTTAAAATTCTTAACGGTAAAGGTTTTAACTTTTATTAATTGATCATTCAGTCTAGTAACCTGATTTTCAATATTTTTTTTAACAGGTGTAAACTTCTCTTTAGACATTTCTACTTTTTCTTTAGTTGTTTGGATAATTGCCTTTTCAAAATCTGACGCTTTCTTTGCTATTCTTTGTTTTTCTCTCATAATGATGTGCTCTACTGGAAATTTACCTGTGGTGTGTTTAACGCTAAAACTTATTGCTGGAGATATAGTAGATTGAAGAGCTCTACCCTGGGATGCTCCAAATCCCGACTGAACTAAAGTCATAGACTCAGCAAAACATCCTGTTAAAAGAATGCTGCTTAAAATTAAAAATAAAGCTCTTTTTCTCATAAAAACAAACTAGTTGATTCTTTAA
The DNA here is from genome assembly GCA_003209895.1 of Pelagibacteraceae bacterium AG-430-I06. Lineage (GTDB taxonomy): Bacteria > Pseudomonadota > Alphaproteobacteria > Pelagibacterales > Pelagibacteraceae > Anoxypelagibacter. The sequence continues at coordinate 31,223 of QCOH01000007.1, read as the reverse complement.
TTAAAAATAATGACTTAATATTACAAATTACTATTAAGTTTTAGTAAATTTTTAAAATTATTGATTGGGTGTGGATTAAATTTAATTGCTTTTTGAGGGCGTTGTTTTAGATTTTAAAATATTATTTATTACTGCGACTCTAAGGTTTATTTTAGAACACAACTCTGGAGTTTGCACGCAAGGATTTAATTTCGCTTTTTTTGTTTCATAGGTTTTAAGCTGTTTGGGAGTTAAAACATGTTCTAGTGGGCTTTTTCCTGTTTCATTTTTTATTGCAATACTTGCGGCTTGAGTAGCTATAGATTGAACGGATTTACCTTGTACTAGCCCTGCTCCCGTACCCACGTAGGTTAGAGAGGATGCATAGCAACCTGATAATAAAAAACCAAATAAAATTAAACTTGTAATCTTCCTCATTATTATCTCCAAAACGAATCAAACACAAAATTCTGCATAAATATACAGATTTTTTGATAATAAATACAACCTGCAGTTTTCCCTAATTTCCTATCTTTTTGAGGATTGATATCTGAAAATTTAGTTAAATCTTGCTGAGTTATAGGGAGATAAATCTAAATTGGTCTTTTCATTAGCCAAAACTCCTGAAACGATTTTTCCTGTAATTGCTCCAAGTGTCCAACCTAAATGTTGATGTCCAAAAGCATAAATAATATTTTGGTTATTTTTTGAAGGACCAATTACTGGAAGAAAGTCAGGTAGTGTTGGTCTAAAGCCTATCCACTCATCTTCATGATCTCCAAGTTGTGGTAAAAGTTCCTTAGCGCAGTTTACAATATATTGAATCCTTTTTTTTGATAAGGGATTCTTTAACCCACCTAACTCTACAGTACCTACTGCCCTAAGGCCTTGATTCATTGGCGTCATACCAAAACCCCTATCTAAAAAAATTACTGGTCTTCTTAATAAATTTTCCATGCCTTTAAAATGAACATGATAACCTCTTTCGGTATCGAGAGGAATTTTTTCTCCAAGTTGATCGGTTAATTTCTTTGAATACGCCCCGCATGCAATAACTGATTTTTCAAATTTGTATTCTCCATTATCTGTTTTTATAAGTGTTTGATCTTTTTGGGATTGATGTACTGATATTACATCTTGTTTAATAAACTTTCCTCCTCTTTTCAAGAATAGTTCAAATATTTTTTTTATAATTCCATGAGGATCTCTCGCGTGATAGGCATAGTCATAAAAGCAACCACCAGAAAAAACTGGTTTAAGATTAGGCTCTAAATCTAAAATTTCTTTAACGTTTAAAATTTTTTGCTTAACACCTAATTCATTCCTTACTTTAATTTCTAATTCTCTACTTTTTAAATTTTTATTTGTCCAAATATAAATAATCCCCTTTTGATCAACTAAATTTGTTGTATCTATTTCCTGAAAGATTTCTTCATAAGCATCCATTGAAAGACTTAGAATCTGGTTCATTGATCTTGCAGTATGTAACATAGATTTTTTATTACAATTTTTTAAATATCTAAAAATCCACGGTAACATTTTAGGGATATAGTTCCATTTGAGTGCTAATGGACCAAATGAACTTAAAAGCATCTTTGGAATATCATATAAAATATCTGGCCTATTTAATTGTAATACTGCATACGGAGAAAAATGACCTGCATTGCCGTAAGATGCCATCATGCCAGGATCATTACGGTCAAATATAGTCGCTGGGATATTTTTTTTAAGCAGCTGAAGGCCAATACAGACGCCCTGTATTCCTCCACCAATAATTCCAACAGATGAACAGGATTTTTCAGACATACTAGTCTTATAAAATAAATAATAAATGTTTCAACTGTGTTAGATTGTACTTTTTTAGGCTAGTTACTAGCAACTATTTTTGGTCTTCCCTTTTTAGTCTTTTCTTTGTCTTTGAGTTCTTTTGCCTCAATGGAATCTAATCTAAATTCATCTTGAGCAGCCTCTAGACTTGTGCTCTCAGTTTTTTTAATATATCCGGTAATATCCGCACCCTCTTCAGTTTTCAAGCTCTCACTAAATAAAATATCGCCTTTTACAACTGCCGAGCTACCAATAACTATTGTTTTTGCTACAATTTTTCCTTCAAGATGACCGTAAATTTCAATTTTATCTGTTTCAATTGGGCCAACTACTGAACCGGTTTCTTTAATAATTAAATCATTTGTATAAACAGGACCTTTGATTAACCCTGCAATATCGATTGCCCCTGAAGTCCGCAAAGTTCCCTCTAGTGAAAAAGTTTCGCTTATCAGAGACCTTCCAGAGTCGTTTAATGGTCTAGGTGCCGAAGGTTTTTTACTTCCAAACATACTTTATTTCAACAAATTCTGAGTAAGATTGCAACTAGTAAAATATTAATTTTTAAAAAATTTACTAGATTAAGTTGTATTATCCTATGGGTTCATCTTTATGTATTTTACAACTCATCACAATTCCCAAGCCTATCATTATAGCCAACATTGATGATCCTCCATATGAAAGTATTGGTAAAGGGGCCCCTACAATCGGAATTAGCCCTAAAACCATACACATATTTACAACCACATATATAAAAAATGCAGTGGCGAAACTAAAACAATATAGTTTCGCAAAGGCATCTCTGGTTAAATTCCCAATTTGGACTATTCGCCAGGTAATTATCACGTAAAGTGCTAAAATTAAAATAGAGCCAAAAAATCCAAATTCTTCAGAAAATAACGTAAAAATAAAATCGGTATGTTTTTCTGGTAAATAATCAAGGTAACTTTGTGATCCATTTAAAAATCCTTTGCCAAAAAAACCTCCTGAACCTATTGCAATTTTAGATTGGGTAATTTGATAACCAGCCCCCAAAGGATCCCTGCTTGGGTCAAGAAAGGTTAGTATCCTTGATTTTTGGTATGGCTTTAAAAAAGAGATAGCTACTGGTGCTAAAGATAAAAAAACTACAGATAAATAAGCAAAAAATTTCATTTTAACTCCTGCTAGCCAAATGACTATTACTCCGCCAGCGGCTATCAAAAAAGCTGTTCCAAGATCGGGTTGTGTGATCACTAATATTATCGGAAAAATTAATGCAACTAATGGGCTTAGAAGATACTTGAGTCTGTTTACATCAGAAGACGAAATTCTATGATAATACTTTGATAAAAATAAAATTAAAGCAATTTTCATTAATTCAGAGGGCTGAAGATTTATAAAATAAAGATTGAGCCACCTTTGTGAACCTGAAGAACTTAAACCAAAAAACTTCACTAAGACAAGAAGTATAAGTATCAAAAGGTAAAAATATGTACTTGAATTATACCAATAATTTATTTTCAAAAAAGAAATGATAATAAACAACGTAAAAAATACTATAAATCTAATAATGTGACTTTTAGTATGATAATCAAACTTTCCAGCATCTGTAGAGTACATCGCAAAAAAACTTATTATACCAAGAATTAAAACTGAAAAAAATAAAACTAAATCTAATGATAAAATTTTATCCCTGAATGATAAATGCGATTGAATTGAGCCAGGTCTAAACATTAAACTGACTCTCCTTTTTCTGATATTAACTCTCTTTGATTATGTTTTTCTAAAACTTTTTTGATTACTTGTTTTGCAATTGGTGCAGCGCTCTTGCTTCCTGATCCTCCGTGCTCTACTAAAACGCTTATTGAATATCGTGGCTCAATATATGGTGCAAAAGCTACAAATAATGCGTGGTCTCTGTCTTCATAAGGAAGGTCCTCATTTTTTACCTCAAGTTCTCTTTGTTTTTCTGTAAATCTTTTTACCTGTGATGTTCCTGTTTTTCCAGCAAAGACAAACTTATCATTTTTTAATCTTGAACTATAAGAAGTTCCTCTTGGCTCATTCGTTGCTCCAAATAGTGCATCTTGCACAAATTTAATATTCTCTGGATTTCTAAATAAACTTTTATATTTAAATTTTGATATAAAGTCATATAGACTAACTACATCTTCTGAAAATATTTTTTTATCTTGAATAAACTGTTTTAAATTATCAAAAGTTCTGTCTTCTTCTTTTTTTAAAATTATTCTAGGCTTAATTTTATAACCACCGTTTGCAATTTGGGACATCATTAAACATAATTGTAATGGAGAGGTTTGCCAATAACCTTGTCCAATACCAGCATGGAGTGTCTCACCTAAATACCAATTTTTTCCAATATACTTTTTTTTCCAACTTGTATCAGGAACTACTCCTCTTTTTTCCTCAATTAGATTTTCCAAAACAGCTTGTCCAAGACCAAATTTTTTTGCTGTTTCTGCTAGACGATCAATTCCTAGTTTTCTTGCAACCTCATAAAAGTAAACATCGCATGACTGTTTCATGCCTTCTCTCATATCAAGATAGCCATGCCCTTTTTTTTTCCAACAATGATATTTTTCTCCATACAACTCTATATGTCCTTTGCACTGAATAACGGTTTTTGGATTGAACACATCATTTTCTAATGCACTAATTGCTGATAAAAGTTTTATCGTAGATCCTGGGGGATAAAGGCCAGATACAGCCTTATTTATTAAAGGTTTATCTCTATGACTCATTAAACTGTTCCAATCTTTTTGGCTAATGCCATGAACAAATTTATTCGAGTCAAATAATGGAGAGGAAACCATAGAAATAATATCACCTTTATAAATATCCATTACACATACAGAACCTGATTTATTTGCTAACAAACTAGATGCAAGTTTTTGAACATCTAAATCAAGTGTTGTTCTAAAATTTTCTCCAGCTTTACCAGGATCAATAGATATTTCTTTGATTCTTTTTCCATAGGCATTTACTTCATATCTTTTGTACCCAACATCACCTATAACCTTGGGGTCTAAAATATTTTCAAGTCCAGTTTTACCTACTCTAGTTCCTGTAGCGATTTTTTTTTGTAAATATTCTTTATTTTGTAAATCTTTTTTACTAACTTTTGAAACATAACCCACAACGTGTGCTGAAGATGGTTCGGTATATAATCTTGCAATTGACACTACTGGTTCAACTCCCTGTAATTCATGTAAAAATAAATTAATTTTTGAAAAATCAGACCAATTTAAATTATCTGAAATTATTACGGGATCCCAGGGTTTTTGTGATTTAATTTTTTTTCTTAAGCTTTGAATTTTATTTTCTGAAAGATTTAAAATAGTTTTTAATCTGAAAAACAAAAGTTCTAGATTTTCAGAATTTTCTGGTACTATGTGTAACTGGTAAACTTGCCTGTTGGATGCTATTTCCTTTCCAAAATAATCTTTGATTAAACCACGAGGAGGTGAAAACTTCCACTCTCTAAACCTATTTTTATCAGATAAAGTTTTATATTTTTTTCCTTCGGTAATTTGAAGAGAAATTAACCTTGTAACAATTCCACAAACAATTACAGCTTTAGCGGCAGAAATTATAAACATTCGTCTACCAAGTAAAGTTATTTTGCTTTCTCCACCAGATCTAATCATAAGTTTTTAAATTTATTAATTTTTTATAAAGTTCAAAAATTCCCCAAAATGCTGGATATAAAATAAATGTAAATAGAGAGTTAAAAAGCATACTTTGATATTCTATTTTCATTTCCGAAAAATTCTTTATTAAAAAATATGTAATAAAATTACCAATTAAAACTCCAAAAATAAATGTAAACCAGTCTGTGAACAACGTACTTCTTACAGTAGCGTTTCTAACATATGCGGCTACTAAAGAAACAAATAAAAAGGAAAGCGCGCTTGTCCCAAGCGGGAAACTCAATATTACATCATTAATCAATCCGCATAAAAAAATAAAACCGTAACCTAATATTGAAGGATCTCTTAATATCCAATAATAAATTATTATAAATTGTAAGTTAAAAGAAAAAATATTCCAGTAATAAAATTGCGTATGAAATTCTGAAATACAAATATAGATAAGTAACAATAATGGTAATGAACGTAAAAAACCCTCTTTAAAAGTTTTAACATTTATTGCCATTTTACATTTCCTCTACATCTGTAGATTGGCCTAAAACTACATTTACAAAAAATATTTGATTTGGATCAGAAAATAACTTTACTTCGATACGTTTTTCCTCAAGATCTTCATTAACTTCACCGATAGAAATACCAGAAATTAAAACACCATCTTTTCCTGACGTATAAACCATTTGATTGTCTTCTACAGTGAAATTCTCAGGTAAGTATTCAAGAATTGGCTTTTCTCTTCCAGATCCAGAGAGTATAGCCTGATCACCATCAGGAGAAATAACTACGGGTATTCTGCTATTTAAATCATTTAAAAAAAGAATCCTTGATGAAATATAGTTTACCTCAACAATTCTACCCACTAAATGCCCTTTGCTCAAAACTGCCATACCTAATTTAATTTTTGAATTACTCCCTTTGTTTATAATGGCTGAATTTAAATATGGGCTATTTTTATCCATCATCACTTTTGCACCTAATGTAATGAATACTGATTTTTTATCTAATTGAACAACTTCCTGTAATTTTCTGTTTTCAGTTTCTAAAAAAGATGTTTTCAACTTTTGTTTTTTTAGTTCCTCCAACTCTATTTTTAATTTTTCATTTTCTTTATACAAAAAAATATGATCTGTTAAAAAACTCTTTGTTGCAGATGTAAATTTAATTGGTGAAGAAGAAATTGCTGAAATTCTATAAACGCCATCATTTATAAAACTTCTTAAGACTTTAATGGGTTTTAAATTTAAGGTGTCTAGGGAAAATACTGCGATAGATACTAAAATTAAAACAAAAAGAGAAAATTTCTGTTTGGCTCCTCTTTGTAATAGAGCCGAACGAATTGCTATTCCAAAATCATCTCGGCTTGTAGACATATTCTAAAAACCAAAAAATTAATATTCCGTAAGCATTGTAGAGAATAACTCCTCTTGCTCCAATGCCTTACCTGTTCCAATCGCAACACAAGACAGCGGATCATCAGCTATCTGAACAGGTAATCCTGTTTCTCTTGATATCAACTTATCTATGTTTTTAAGAAGAGCGCCGCCTCCAGTTAAGATTAATCCCATATCAACTAAATCTGCTGAAAGTTCTGGCGGGGTATTTTCTAAAGCTGTTTTAACTCCTGCCATCATAACATCTAAAACCGGTTTAAGAGCATCAGCTGTATCTTCTTCCTTAAGATTTATTTCTCGTGGCGTTCCAGATCTAATATCTCGACCTTTCATTAAATAAGTATTACCTGAAGTTGCTATCGCAGTTCCAATTTCTTTTTTAATTTTTTCTGCACTAGCTTCGCCGATTAATAAATTAAACTTTTGTCTCATGTAAGTAATTATTGCTTGGTCCATAGAATCCCCAGCTACCCTTAATGATCTTGAATAAACAACTCCGCCCAAAGACATTACTGCTATTTCAGTTGTGCCTCCTCCTATATCTACAACCATTGAGCCTGTTGCTTCAGATATTGGAAGGCCAGCACCTATCGCGGCAGCAATTGGCTCTTCAATTAATTGAACTTTTCTTGCGCCTGCTGCTAAGGCAGAGTCCTGAATAGCTTTTCTTTCAACTGGAGTGGAACCTGTAGGTACACAAACCAATATTCTTGGGTTAGCAAAAGCATTTTTTTTGTGAACTTTTTTAATGAAATGTTTTATCATCTCTTCAGTTACTACAAAATCAGCAATAACACCGTCTTTTAACGGTCTAACTGCTGAAATATTTCCTGGAGTTCTACCCAGCATAGTTTTAGCTTCGTCGCCGACAGCCAGCACAGATTTTTTTCCTTTTTCGTCGATAATTGCCACAACAGATGGTTCATTTAATACAACGCCTTTGCCTTTAACGACTACTAGCGTATTAGCTGTTCCAAGATCAATTGCCATATCTTGTGACCACATTTTTGAAAGTTTATTTAATCCAAACATCTTATATCCCTCTCATTTTTTCTTGCTCATACTCTTCAGGAGCTGTTTTTTCTCTTTTAATAATCATCTTATTTAAAGCATTTAAATAAGCGTTGGCAGAAGCAACAAGAGTATCTGTGTCAGCAGCTTGACCGACAGTTGTTTTGCCTTTTTCTTCAATTCTTACACTTACAGTAGCTTGCGCATCAGTCCCTTCGGTTACCGCGTGCACTTGATATAGTTGAAGTTTGACATCATGAGGATATAATTTTTTAATACATTTAAATATTGCATCAACTGGACCATCTCCGGTTTCGTTTGCTTTTTTTACATCCCCATAGACTTCTAGTGTCATCTCTGCTTTTTGAGGTTCGCCTGTGCCCGCAAAAACTTTAAGAGATTTTAAATTAATAACATTACTTTCTTTAATTAAGCTATCGTCTACTAATGCTATGATATCCTCGTCGTAAACGTGTTTTTTTTTATCGGCTAAAATTTTAAATTTACCAAAAGCAGTTTGAATTACATCATCAGTAACTCCTGCGTAACCAAGATCAGACAATTTGTCCTTGAACGCATGTCTTCCGGAATGTTTTCCCATTACCAATGAAGTTTTTTTAACTCCAACGCTCTCTGGAGTCATGATTTCATAAGTGTTTCTGTTTTTGAGCATTCCATCTTGATGAATGCCAGACTCATGGGCAAAAGCATTTTTACCAACGATAGCTTTATTGAATTGCACTGGAAAACCAGTAGCATTTGAAACTGTTTTTGATGCTTTACTAATAAGTTTTGTATTAATACCTGTCTTGTATGGCATTAAATCACTTCTAGTTTTCATTGCCATAACGATCTCCTCTAAGGCAGCGTTACCTGCTCTTTCACCTATACCATTAATTGTACACTCTACTTGTCTTGCGCCTGCCGTTACCCCAGCCAATGAGTTTGCAACTGCTAAACCTAAATCATTGTGACAATGCACTGAAAGAGTAGCCTTATCTATATTTGGAACTTTATTTTTGAGTGTTTCTATAATTTTTTTAAACTCTGAAGGAACTGTATAACCAACTGTATCGGGTATATTAATTGTTTTAGCTCCTGACTTGATAGCAAGCTCAACTGTTTTACACATAAAATCCATATCTGTTCTAGTTCCGTCTTCGCAAGACCATTCAACGTCATCGGTGAATTTCCTAGCATAAGTTACATGCTCTTTGATTGAGTCGATTACTTGCTCAGGTGTTTTATTTAATTTGTGTTTCATATGTAAAGAGCTAGTAGAAATAAATGTATGAATTCTAAAGCGTTTTGCAGACTTTAAGGCTTCATGACAAGCATCAATATCCTTTTTGGTATGTCTTGCTAAACCAGCGGGTATAGATTTTTTTAAAATTTTACTAATTGCCGTTACTGCTTCAAAGTCACCTGGAGAAGCAATTGGAAAACCTGCTTCGATAATATCTATTCCTAATTCGTCAAAAACTCGCGAGATTTGAATTTTTTCCTCAAGACTCATTGAGGCCCCTGGAGACTGTTCACCATCCCGCATTGTCGTATCAAAAATTATGATTCTATTTTTATCTTCCATTATCTTTTGTAATTTTTAGGTAATTAATATAATACAATTAATACGCTAATTTGCAAAATAATTTTTATAAAATAATTAATTTAGGAACCAGATTGGGTTAATTCTTAGATTTATCAACCAGTTTGTTCTTTCCAATCCAGGGCATTAGGTCTCTTAGTTTTTTTCCTACTTTTTCAATTGGGTGCTTTGCCAATTCTTCCCTCATTTTTAAAAAGTTTTTTTGACCACCTTTGCACTCATCCATCCATTGTTTTGTAAATTTACCAGATTGAATGTCTTTTAAAACCTCTTTCATTCTTTCTTTTGTTTTAGAATCAACTATTTTTTTTCCTGATACATACTCTCCATATTCTGCGGTATTAGAGATTGAGTAATTCATATTTGCAATTCCACCTTCATAAATTAAGTCAACAATTAATTTAACCTCATGAAGAGTCTCAAAGTAAGCCATCTCAGGCGGGTAACCAGCTTCGGTTAAAGTTTCAAAACCGTTTTTTATAAGCTCTACTAAACCTCCGCATAAAACAGTTTGTTCACCAAATAAATCAGTCTCACATTCATCTTTAAAAGTTGTCTCTATAATTCCCGATCTTCCCCCTCCAACAGCACAAGCATAAGACATAGCAAGATCTCTTGCTTTTCCAGAACTGTCTTTATGAACTGCCATCAAACAAGGTACTCCACCTCCTCGTTGATATTCACTTCTAACTAAATGTCCGGGTCCTTTTGGTGCAACCATAAAAACATCTAAATCTTTCCTTGAATTAATTAAATTAAAATGAATATTTAAACCATGTGCGAAAGCTAGACTTGTTCCTTGTCTCATTCTTTGCTCTATATGATTTTTATAAATAGATGCTTGGAGTTCATCGGGAGTTAAAACCATTACAACATCAGCCCAAGCAGCTGCATCTGATAAAGGCATTACTTTTAATCCTTCGCTTTCAGCTTTTTTTATACTTGATGATCCCTCTCTTAATGCAACAACAACATTTTTTACACCACTGTCTTTTAAATTTAGAGCATGGGCGTGGCCCTGACTTCCATATCCAAAAATAGCTACTTTTTTGTCTTTTATTAAATTAACATTCGCATCTTTTTCATAAAACATTTTCATTTTTTATTCTCCTGTATTATTTAAAAATTTCTGCTCCCCTTGTCATTGCAACCGCACCTGTTCTAGAGACGCTGGCTAGACCTAGTGGTTTTAAATCACTCACTAGTTTATCAATGTCTCTTCTTAAAGCCGTAACTTGAATAACTATTGATTTATTGCTTTTGTCAAGAATAACTGAGTCAAATTTTTTACATAATCTCTTAGCTTTGCTTCTTTTTTTTTTCATTAGATATTACTTTAAGTAAAGCCATATCTCTAAATATGATTTTCGGATCATTTCTCATAAAATCAGCTACTTTGTGAACTGGTACAAGTTTTTCAAGCTGTTTTTTTATTTGGGATATCACTTCGGGTGAGCCCGACGTTACAAGTGTAATTCTTGAAAGTTTTTGTTTTTTATCAATTTCTGCAACTGCCAGTGACTCAATATTATAACCTCTGCCAGAAAATAAACCTACTACTCTGGCTAATACACCGGCTTCATTATCAACCCAAATGACCATTATATGTTTTTCTACTTTGCCTGTTTTTGTAGCGGCACTATACGCTGATTTAGGAGCTTTCATTTAAACTAGGACCTTTCCTTCGCTGGAAATTTCTTCTTCGTCCTCTGGTCCAAGAAGCATCTGATTGTGTGGCTTTCCCGAGGGTATCATAGGAAAACAATTTTCATTTGGATCAACTAAACAATCAAAAATAACAGGTTTGTTTACATTTAACATTTCATTAATTTTATCATCTAATTCATCCGGTTTTTTTGCCTGTATACCAACACATCCGTAAGCTTCTGCGAGTTTGACAAAATCTGGTAATGCTGCAGTATAGCTTTCAGAATAATTTTTTTCGTGAAGAAGCTCTTGCCACTGCCTAACCATGCCCATGTATTGATTATTCAAAATAAATATCTTTATAGGAAGATTATATTGAACTGCTGTTGACATCTCTTGCATTGTCATTAAAACAGATGCTTCACCCGCTATATCAATAACTAATTTATCTGGATTGGCAACTTGCACACCTACTGCTGCTGGAAGACCGTAACCCATTGTTCCAAGTCCACCAGACGTCATCCATCTATTAGGTTTATTAAACTTATAATGCTGAGCTGCCCACATTTGATGTTGGCCGACCTCAGTAGTTATATAAGCATCTTTGTGTTTAGATAATTCATACAATCTTTTTACAGCATGTTGTGGTTTAATGACTTGATTACTGTTTTTAAAACTTAAAGATTTTTTTTGTCTCCATTTATCGATATCTTTCCACCATTTTGATGTATTAGACTTATTTGAATTTAAAAAATCTTTATTTTTTTCTTTAAACCTTTTATTTAAAGATTTTAAAAAATTTACTACATCGCTAATAACTGCTAAATTTACTTTTATATTTTTTCCAATAGAGGATGGATCAATATCTACATGAATTTTTTTTGATTTGGGTGAAAACTCATCGACCTTACCAGTTATCCTGTCATCAAATCTTGCTCCAATATTTATCATCAAATCACAATTGTACATTGCATTATTTGCTTCATAGGTTCCGTGCATACCAAGCATCCCAAGAAACATAGGATCATCTCCTGGGTAAGCTCCTAGTCCTTGAAGTGTAGATGTTATTGGGAACCCCGTTAACGATACAAGTTCTCTTAACAACTTGCTTGCTTCTGGTCCTGAATTAATTACTCCTCCACCAGTATAAAAAACTGGTTTAGAAGACTTTTTCATCATTTGGATTATCTTATCAAGATCTGAATTACCAATCTTACCATTTGATTTTCCATTTAATTTTTTATTTTTTTTATTTTTTAAAACAAATTCTGTTTTTTTAAATTGAATATCTTTTGGAATATCAACTAAAACTGGTCCCGGTCTTCCAGTTGTGGCAACATCGAAGGCAAGATCCATCACTCTCGCTAAATCTTTTATATCCTTTACTAACCAATTATGTTTGGTACATGGCCTTGTAATTCCAGTTGTATCACATTCTTGAAATGCATCAGTTCCTATCAAATGAGTTGGAACCTGTCCACTTATACAAACAATTGGAACTGAGTCCATGTAAGCATCGGTTAAAGCGGTAACCGCATTAGTTGCGCCTGGACCAGATGTTACAAGCATCACTCCAGGTTTTCCTGAAGAACGAGCATAACCCTCAGCCGCGTGTCCCGCTCCTTGTTCGTGACGAGCTAAAATATGTTTTATTGTTTTATGATTTTTTAACTCATCATAAATTGGAAGTACCGCGCCACCAGGGTATCCAAAAATATGCTCAACTTTGTGGTGTTCTAAAACCTTAAAAACAATTTCTGCACCTGAAAATAATTTACCCATAAATGTAATCTATCTTAGGTAAATTTTGGGTCAAGTTTTAGATAAATAACTTATAACTTTTTTCCGTAAATCAAGATAATTGGTATCGCCAAATCCTTTCCAGTGCTTCATCTGACCTCTCTGCCAGGTAAATTGCCTCTTGGCGTATTGTCTTGATCTTATAGATACTTTCTCCTTTAGTTTTTCTATTGATAGTTCTCCATTTAAAAAAAGGGATATTTCTTTAAGCCCAATTATAAAATTTGATGAGTTCATTGAACTTGGATTAATTTTAATAAATTTTTTTGCTTCACGAATAGCTCCTTTTCTCAACATATCTGTAAACCTTTCTTTTATTCTTTCATCAATTTCTAATTTAGAAGGTTGAAGATATATTTTAATAAAATCACTAGATTTAAAAAATTTTTTATTTTTTTTTTGCCAAAGCCACAAAGGTTTGCCTGTGTGTTTGTATACTAAAAAAGCTCTTTGCACTCTTTGCTTATCATTTAGTGAAACACCTTTAAATATTTTTGGATATTTAACCGCATAACTTTTATTAAATTCAAAATTTTTGTTTGGTTTTGGTATACCGGGTATTTCAGAAAAACCTTCTGTCAAAGCTTTAAAATACAAACCAGTTCCTCCAACTACTAGCGCTATTTTTCCTTTTTTGTGTATTTGATTAATTTTTTTTACTGCTTTTTTAATCCACAAGCCCGTCGAAAATCTATTCTTTACAGAAACACAGCCATACAAGTGATGCTTGATAGAAGTATTTTCAGGTCTTGCAGATAAGATTTTAACCTCTTTATATACCTGCATACTATCAGCATTAATTATTTCACAATTGAATTTTTTTGCAATATCAACTGCTAGTTTCGATTTACCAGATGCAGTTGGTCCAAATAATAATATTATTTTTTTTTTATTTTTTTTTAGCAACTTATTTAATTTTAACAGTACCGTAACTTGGTTGATTTCTTTTGTTAATGAATCTAATCAAAAGAGTTTTTTTAGAATTATTGCTGATTCTTTTTGATATTTTTTCTAAGTCTTTAGCATTTTTTATGGCCTCACCTTGAAGTTCTACTATTATATCTCCAGGACTTATAAGAAATGAAAGGGGGCTTTTTGGTGAAATATCTGTTACTAAAGCTCCTTTAAAATTTTTATCAAGTTTTCTTTCTGTTAAATCTTCAGCTGCTAAATCTCTTACAGAAATTTTCAAATTCTCTATTTCGGTTTGCTTCGGTTTATCCAATTTTTTATTTTCTGCTAAAAAGTCTTTTGAAGATTCTAGTCTTCCAAGTGTTAGGCGCTTAGTCATTAACTTTTTATTTCTCCATACTTTAATCTGAACATTTTTTCCAACTTCTGTGTTTGCAACAATTTTGGGAAGATTTCTCATTGTTTTTATTTTTTTACCGTCAAATTCCAAAATAATATCTCCTGGTTTAATTCCTGATTTTTCTGCAGGACTTCCTTCAGAGACCCCAGCAATTAATGCTCCCTTAGGTTCTTCAAGCTTTTGTATCTCTGCTATTTCTTTTGTAACCTGTTGAATTCTTACACCAAGCCATCCTCTTTTAGTTTCTCCATATTTTATTAGTTGATCAATTATATTTGATGCTGCATTTGAAGGTATCGCAAAACCTATTCCGATTGATCCTGTTTGCCCAGGAGCAATAATAGCAGTATTAATTCCAATTACTTTACCGTCTAAATTAAATAGCGGACCTCCTGAATTTCCTTGATTGATAGATGCATCGGTCTGAATAAAATCATCATAACGTGTAAGACCAACATCTCTATTTCTTGCAGATATAATTCCAGATGTAACTGTTCCGCCCAAACCAAAAGGATTACCAATAGCAACTACCCAATCTCCTACCCTTGCATTATCTGAATTACCAAACTGAACTGGTTTAAAAGACTCGGCTGAATCAATTTTTAAAACCGCAACATCTGCATATGGATCAGCTCCAACAACTTTTGCTTGGTACTCTTTATTGTTAACTCTAACTATTATATCGTCAGCATTAGCTATAACATGATTATTAGTAATAACCGTTCCATCTTTTTTTATAACAAATCCTGATCCTAAAGAATTTGCTTTTCTTTCAGATGGTCTTTGAAATTCTTTAAACATATCCTCAAAAGGTGATCCTGGTGGAAATTGGAATGGAAAAGGTGATGATTGAGTTTGAATTGTTTGCGTCGTAGAAATATTTACAACCGAAGGCATCAATTTTTCTGCTAAATCAGCAAATGAACTTGGTGCATTTTTGGCTCTACTTTCTAAATTAAAAAAAATAAGATTAAAAAAAATAAAAAATACTACAAATTTTTTTAAATACGATCTCATTATCTTTTTATATACCAAATTAATATAAAACCTATTAAAGCAAAAACTATACCAGTTGATCTTAGATTGCTTACGGGCATTTTCTCTATTATTTTAGACATATTCTTGATTTTTGACGGAAACAAGGCGCAAAGAAGTCCCTCAATAAATAAAACTAAACCAATGGCAATGATGATTTCTCTCATGCCCTATATTTTATTGTTTTTTTGAAGCCCCAGTTTTTCCGAAAAATTTAAAGAAATCGCTGTCAGGAGATAAAATCATTGATGTATCACCACCAATTAAAGCTTTTTCGTAAGATTGCATGGCTCTATAAAAACCAAAAAATTCTGGGTCTTTTCCAAAAGCAGATGCAAAAATTTTATTTCGTTTACCGTCTCCCTCACCTCTCATAATTTCGGATTCTTTATTTGCGTTAGCCAATATGACTGTAACTTCTTTATCTGCTGTTGAGGTAATTTTTGCAGCCATCTCTGCTCCTTGTGCTCTAAATTCTTTTGCTTCCCTCTGTCTCTCTGTTTGCATTCTTGCATAAATTGCTTCACTATTAGCTGGTGGTAAATCAGCTCTCTTAATTCTTACATCAACTATTGTAATCCCGAAATTTTGAGCTTCTGTATTAACGTCGTTCTGAATTGTACCCATGTGAACTGCTCTATCTGTTGAAAGTAAAGTTGCTAACTCTTGTGTACCTAAAACACTTCTTATTCTTGAGTTTATGATCGTAGCCAATCTTGATCTTGCTACTCTTTCATTTCCAACTGATATATAAAACTTTAGCGGATCAACAATTTTGAATCTAGCAAATGCGTCAACTATTAACCTTTTTTGATCTGCAGCAATAACTTCTTCTGGTGGGTTATCTAAATTTAAAACTCTTCTATCTAGAAATACTACGTTTTGTATAAAGGGTATTTTAAAATTTAAACCTGGTTTAGTGATGATCTTTTTTGGATCACCAAACTGTAGAACAATTGCTTGGTTAATTTCTTGAACTACAAATAATGTATTATATACGATAGCACCAATGATTATGAAAAGTGGAATAAAAAATTTTTTCATTAGTTTCCTGCCTGAGTTTTCTTTTTAATTTCTGGAAGCGGAAGGTATGGCACTACGCCTGATCCAGAATTTTTATCAATTATTACTTTGTCAATATCTGCTAAAACTTTTTCCATTGTTTCTAAATACATTCTTTCTTGTGTAACCTGTTTAGCGTCTTTGTACTCATTATAAATTGCTAAGAATCTGCTGGCTTCACCTTCGGCTTTAGCTACTACCTCTTTTTTATATGCTTCTGCTTGCTGAAGAATCTTTTCTGCTTCACCACGCGCTCTAGGAATTACATCGTTCGCATATGCTTCTGCTTCGTTTTTTGATCTTTCTCTATCTGCTCTTGCTGCTTGTACATCTCTAAATGCATCAATAACCTGGTTAGGGGGATCAGCTTTTTGAGTTTGAACTTGTGTCACTTGAATACCGGAGCCATATTCATCTAAAATTTCCTGAGTAATATCTTGAACTTCATTTTCAATTTTAGATCTTCCTTCTGTTAAAATTGATTGAATTTTACTTTTTGCTATCACTTCTCTCATCGCTGTTTCGGATGCAGCTTTTACAGTTTCAAGTGGACTTTGAATATTGAAGAGAAACTTTCCTGCATCTTTTATTACCCAAAAAACTGAATAATCGATGTCAACGATATTTTCATCACCTGTTAGCATCAAACTTTCTTCGGAAACGTCTCCAACCCCAGAAGATCTTCCGCTATCGCTTTCGGATCTAAATCCAACATCGATACGATTAACTTTTGTAACTTTTGGTGTTAGAACACTTTCGACTGGGAAAGGAATGTGATAATTTAGTCCGGGTTGTGTTGTCTTAATAAATTTTCCAAATCTTAAAACTACCCCTTGTTCATCCGGCAAAACTCTGTATAGACCGCTTAAACCCCATAATATTAATAAAACTAAAATACCTATGTAAATTGGTTTGCTGCTACCTTTGCCTCCGGGAAAAATTTTTCCAACTGAACCTTGGGCCTTTCTTATTAAGTCATCAATGTTTGGTGGTTGTCGTCTTTGCCCAGATCCGTTACCGTTTCCATCTCCACCTCCTCCGGGATTAGAACCCCAAGGAGACTCATTTTTTAAGATCAAAATATCTTCTTTTGATGACATCACACTTTATATAGTGACTTTTTAAATAAAAACAAGTTATGATAAAGCGATATAATGTCAGATAATGAAGCCAAAATAAGCCAAAGTTTAAAAGAAAAAACCAAACCGAAAAATTTTAAGAAAAACCCGATAAAAGGGACAAAATTTACATTAATGGTATCTAGTGCCAAAGGTGGTGTTGGTAAATCTACTTTTGCTATGAATTTAACTTTTGCTCTTCAAAATAAAGGTAGGAGAGTTGGTTTATTAGATGCTGACATTTACGGCCCCTCTTTACCAAAAATGATTGGGCTTAATGAAAAACCTAAAACTGATGGAAAATTTTTATTTCCTATAGAAAAATATGGTGCACAATTTATGTCCCTTGGGTTTTTGGTCGATGAAAAAACACCTATGATCTGGAGAGGTCCAATGGTGATTAGTGCAATAAAAACGCTCACCGAAAAAGTTGCATGGAAAGATTTAGATTTTTTAATAATTGATATGCCGCCGGGTACAGGAGACACCCAGCTTACATTTGCTCAAGATGTTAAAATTGATGGTGCCATAATTGTTTCAACACCACAAGAATTAGCGTTAATGGATGTTCAAAGAGGTATTCAAATGTTTGACAAGACTAAAATTAAAATTTTTGGTCTTGTAGATAATATGAGTTTTTTTAAAGGCGATGATGGAAAAAAATATAATATCTTTGGGGAAGGTGGTGTTGAAAAAGTTGCCAAAGATTTTAATAAAAAATTTTTAGGAAAAATTCCATTAAATACTGATCTTAGAGAATCTGCAGATTTAGGATTGCCTCTTACTTATAAAAAATCTGATCATGAGATATCCAAGATATTTTCTAGTATAGCGGATAAAATTATACAAGACGTTCAGTAAACCCTAAAGAACCCATCAATTCATTCCACTCTCTTTTAGATAATCCAGAGTCTTCGTATTTACAATTTTCTCCCTTCATCATTTTTTTAACTATTACTTTTCCTTTGGAAGAAAGCTCCATAGCGCCAACCCTATAATCCATAAAAGCATCATAAGTAATCGGAACCCATCTCTTTAAAGAATCTGCCATTACGTCTGCGTAAGCTCTAATTTCGTATTGCGCATGACTGTCGGCTCTTAATGAGAGAAAATTAAGTAGGTTTAATAAGTCAGTTTTCCAGTACCATTGTGTATAAGCATTTAGTGTAAGATTCATTCGTGCAAGCTCTCTGGCTAAACCTTGTTTTTTTTCATCGATAATTGTTCCATCATATTTTTGGTTTAACATTTTTTCATAGTCGTCATAATTTTTTTGAGCATCTTCCTTAAGCATGTTTAAAATCTCATCTGCTTGTTTACCATTAATTAAATTTCCTCTTCCCTGACGATTACTCTCTGATTGAGCTGCAAGGTGCTGTTTGTCTGGAATATAAAATTCTTTATCTAAAATAGAGTATCTTGCAGAGTACTCGTTAACATTTGCAGTTCTGTGTCTAATCCATTGTCTTGCAACAAATATTGGAAGTTTTACATGATATTTTATTTCGCACATCTCAAAAGGAGTGCTGTGTCTATGCCTCATCAAATATTTTATTAATCCACTATCCGTTGAAACTTTTTTGGTTCCCTTACCATATGATACCCTGGCGGATTGAACTATCGAGGTATCATCACCCATATAATCAACTACTCTAACAAAACCATGGTCAAGAACAGGAAGTGCATCGTAGAGTATTTTCTCAAGTTCGGGAGAAGTCACTCTTTTAGTTACATTTTTTTGAGACTGTTGATCTGCAATTTCTTGTTTTTGTTCTTTAGTTAATTTCATGTATAAAGATTATAATGATATTAATTATATCAAAATATATTATACAATAAATTTATGGATAAAAAATTAATAAGTATAGTGACTCCATGTTTAAATGAGGAGGCAAATGTTGATAAAATTTATACAGCAGTAAAAACCCTGTTTTCAAAAAAAGAACACTATTCTTACGAGCATATATTTATTGACAATAAATCTAATGATAAAACCAGAGAATTTTTAAGAGAAATTGCCAAAAAAGACAAAAATGTTAAATTAATTTTTAATACACGTAATTTTGGGCAGTGGGCATCTCCTTATTGGGCCCTTCAGCAATCAAAAGGCGAGGCTGCGATATTAATAGTAGCTGACTTACAGGATCCACCAAATTTAATTGAAGATTTTCTTCGTTTCTGGGAAGAGGGTTACAAAACAGTCATTGGAATAAAAAAAGGGAGTGAGGGCAGCAAACTTTCGTTTTTTATAAGAAAAGTTTTCTACAAATTAGTTAATAAGTTTTCTGATATAGATTTGTATGAGGGTTTTATGGGCTTTGGTCTTTATGATAGAAAAGTTATTGAAATTTTTAAGCAGTTTAATACACCGGAACCCTATTTAAGAGGGATAGTTGCAGACATTTCATTGAAAGTAAAAAAAGTTCATTATACACACGAAGTAAGAAAATCTGGTAAAACAAAAAATGATCTTTATACTCTTTTAGATCTAGCAAGTACTGCATTCACATCTTACACCAAAACACCATTGAGAATTATTTCAATTTTTGCCTTTATATTTTCAATAATTTCTTTCTCAATTGGAATTTTTTATACCATGTACAAAATAATTTTCTGGGATAATTTTACAACAGGAGTGGCTCCGATCATAATTTTAATCTCTGTTTTCTTCTCTTTCATTTTTATTTTTCTTGGAATACTTGCCGAGTACATCGGGTCAATAAACATTAAATTTAGGAAGGCTCCAATAGTTATAGAAGAGGAAAGAATTAATTTTGAAAAATAATTAATTTTTTATGAAAGTATTAAAACAAACTGTAGAAGATAAAATTATAAAAAATGTTTTAAACTCTAAGCTACCTTTTCATAAACTTAGAAATAAAAAGATTTTAGTGACTGGCTGTAACGGTTTTGTTTCTTCCTCATTCATTTACTATTTGTACAAAGTAATGAAGAAAAAAAAATATAGAATTTATTTTTATGGAATTAGAAGAAATAAAAGAAACAATTATTTAAAAAAATTAGAAAAAAATAAGATAATTAAAGTATTTAAGGTTGATTTAAATAAGAAGATAAATTTAAAAATTAAACCAGATATTTTACTTCATGCGGCAAGTATAACATCACCTGTCGAATATTCCAAAAAACCTACAGAAGTTTTATTAACCAATGCTATTGGGACTATAAATCTTTTAAATTTTTCAATTAAACAAAAAATAAATAAATTTTTATTGTTAAGTAGTGGAGAAGTTTATGGCGATATGAGGTTTAGTAAAAAACATATATTTGATGAAAATAGTTTGGGCGATCTTAATCCGTCAAAATTATCTTCTAATTACGGAATTTCAAAAAAATTTGCAGAAAATGCGCTCATTAGCTGGTCGAATAAATATAATATTTTTACTAATTCAGTAAGATTATTTCACACTTATGGA
Source organism: Pelagibacteraceae bacterium AG-430-I06 (assembly GCA_003209895.1). Lineage (GTDB taxonomy): Bacteria > Pseudomonadota > Alphaproteobacteria > Pelagibacterales > Pelagibacteraceae > Anoxypelagibacter. The sequence goes on along the minus strand of QCOH01000007.1, from coordinate 10,354 downwards.
CCTGAAATGAAACTAAATGACGGAAGAATACATTCGGACTTAGTTCATAACATTTTGAGGAACAAAAACTTAATAATTAAAGGTGACGGGAAAACTAAAAGATCTTTTTGTTATATTTCTGATGCTATTACTGGAATACTAACTGTAATTCTTAAAGGTAAGAAAAATGAAATTTATAATGTGTCCAATCCATCCCAAATGCTTTCTGTTAAGGATCTTGCAAAAACTATTCTTAAATATTCTAAAATAAAAAAGTTAAAAATTAAAATTATGAAAAATTCTAAGAAGAGAAATAACTTTTTTTATAAAAAGCCCTCTATAAAAAAATTAAAACTTTTAGGGTGGACTCCTAAGATAACATGCAAAGAAGGTTTTGCTGAAACGATAAAATATTTTAAAAATTAGTTAGCTTCGAAAATTTTTTTACTACGATTAACTGTTTTTACCAGCATGTTCTCTGCGAACTCTTTCCTGGATAAAAGAGGTGATAAATCTTCAATAGGATTACCAAACTGTAGTTTTGGTATAATTTTTTGATCCGGTTTAATCATTACTTCTATAAATTCTGGCTTGTTTGTATTTAGTGTTTTTTTAAGTACCTTTGCTATATCGGAGTTTTTATTTATTACATTATAATTTATTCCATATGCTCTGGTAATCTTTTTAAAATCTGGGTTTGTTACCCCTTTTTTTGGAATTGAAGCTTCATATCTTTTGTTTAAATAGAGTGCTTGGAACTGTTTAATTATTCCATAACCATTATTATTAATAACTATAATTTTAACAGGTAGATTGTTAGATTTAAGAGTTTGCATTTCCTGAATGTTTATCTGAATACTTCCATCTCCATCTATACAAATAACTTTTGATTTTTTTTGAGCTAAAGAGGCTCCAATAGAAGCTGGAAATGCATATCCCATTGGGGAATTACCAAATGCAGAAAAAAATTTTTGACCCTTTTTTACTTTTAAAGCCTGTAATGCCCAGGTCAAATGTCCTCCATCATCAGCTATTATAGTAGAGTTTTTTTTCAATAGTTTTGATAAGTGATAGAAAAAGGCGTAAACATTTGTATATTTTTTTTGTTTAAAATAATCTTTTTTTATAATTGGATATTTGCTCTTCCAGTAAACACATTTTTTTAACCAATCTAAGTTTGAAAATTTTAATTTTTTATGCTTCGCATTATAATTGATAAAAAAATCAGATAAATTTGAATTAATTTTCAAAAATAATTTTAAACCCCTTTGTTTTGATAGTTCGTTTTTATCAATATCTACAGATATTACTTTAGCGTTTCGAGCAAATGTTTTGGGTACTCCGCCAGTGATTCTTGTATCCAAACGACTGCCTAGACATAAAAGTAAATCAGAGTTTTGAACTGCGAAATTAGCCGCCCTACTACCATAAACTCCGACATTTCCAATATAATTTGATTTATTGTGATCAACTAAATCTACACCGCTCCATGTGGTTACAATTGGTAAGTTAAATTTTTTTAAAAAATTTTCTAATTTATTCTCGCTTTTTGATATTTTAATTCCCCCACCCAATAAGATTACTGGCCTTTCTGATTTTTTTATTAACTTATTTAGTTTTATTAAATTTTTATTTAGATTTTTATGAATTTTTGGTTTTTTAAATTTAAAAGATTTTAATTTTTTTGGGTTTATATCAGCTTTTTGAAAGTCCATTGGGATATCTATGACCACTGGTCCTGGTCTTCCTTCTTGAGCTAAAAATGATGCTTTTTCAAGAATATATTTTATTTCGTTTGGGTTTTTTAATTGGTAAGAAAATTTTGTTATTGGTTTTGTAATTGAAACGATATCAGTTTCTTGAAAACCTACCTGTCTTGTTTTTTTTGTTCCTTTTTGAGCACCTTGCTTTTCATAACTATTTACTTGTCCCGTTATATGGATTGCTGGTATGGAGTCAAACCAAGAACATGCTATACCCGTAATTAAATTTGTGGCACCTGGTCCTGATGTAACCATTGTGCATGATAAATTTGGCCCCATTCTAGAATAAGCATCAGCCATCATTGCGGCTGCTTGTTCGTGAGCTACACATGTGTACTTAATTTTTTTTGTTCTAGAAAACGAGTCTACCAAGAAAGATATGGCCCCGCCTGTTATAAGGAATACATTATCAATTTTTTTAGAAATTAAAAATTTTAATATATAATCTGATAAGTTCATTTTGTAATTTTTTTAAAATTTAAAATAGTTTTATGAATATATGAGATATCTTTAATCGATAGTCCTTGGTGGCACCCGATTAATAGACCATATTTCATTATAAAATCAGAATTTTTAAAGTTATTTAATCTATTTGTGCTTGAAACTAATTTGCTAAACGCTGGGTGACGTAAAATATTTCCAGAAAATATCGGTCTTGTTTGTATTTTATTTTTTTCTAAGTGTATTTGAAATTCTTTTCGAGAAAATTTTAAGCCATTTTTTAAAATTATTGGATATGCTAAAAAGTTTGTCTTAATATTTTTACTTACTTTAGGGGTGATAAAGTATTTTTTTAAATTTTTAAAAAAATTTAGATGAAGTTCAAAATTTCTGTTTCTAACTTTACTAAAATGAACAAATTTTTTAAGCTGCTCTAAACCAAAAGAAGCGCCTATTTCTGATGGTTCGAAATTATAACCAGCCTCGGAAAATACAAATTTTCTGTCATAATCAAAACCTTTAAGTTTTATACTTAGCCTTTTTTTTATATTTTCTGAGTCTTTAATTAGTGAAGACATTCTGCCCCAGCTTCTTAATACTTTGGCTTTTTCATAAAAATTTTTATTATTAGTTGTCAGGATTCCTCCATTGCCTGCGCAACTAATAACATGTGATCCATAAAAACTTGTAATTGATATATCGCTATATTTTCCAGTAGGTTTGTTGCTAAACTTTGCACCTAGAGTATCTGCAGAATCTTCTATTACAACTAATTTATATTTAGTGGCTAGTTGCCTAATTTTCTTCCAATCAGGGATATTTCCTATTAAATTTGGAATGAGTAATGCTTTAGTCTTTTTTGTTATTTTTTTTTCAATTTTGTTTACATCTATTTGAAGCGTTTCAACTTCACAATCAACAAAAACTGATTTTAAATTAGCCAACATTATTGATGAAACAGCAGTTCCAAAGTTAAGACTGGGTGTAATAATTTCACTATTATTTGGAAAATTTAAAACTTTGAAAGCTAATGTTAATGCAGAAGATCCTGAATTTACCATTAGTCCATATTTTTTTGAAAATAATTTTGCAATTTTATTTTCAAATAAATTTACTGATTTTCCCATCTGAGTTGATTTTTTTAATGTTTTTATAACAGCTTTTATTTCTCTATTGTCATAAACATTTTTCCCGTAAGAAATTTTATTAATCATTTTTCTCTCTTTTTAATTTATTTAAGATCTTAAAAATTCTACAATTTGTTCTTTGCATACATCAAGTGGTTTTTTATATTTAATCTTTTTATTCCATTCTAAGATTTTGTCTAGAGATTTGTTTAAGGACCATTTTGGCTTCCATTTAATAAATTTTCTTGCCTTGAAGTTGCTCAATCTTAAAATACTTGTTTCTGGTTTTTTTATATTTTTTTCAATTTTTTTTGTAATTAAATTTATTTTTAATTCTTTTCTAAAGTAATTAAAAATATATTTAACCGACTTACAGCTTGAGATATTTGGGCCAAAATTCCAGTTCTGTTTAAGTTTTTTTATTTTTGGTGTATGAATCTTCTCTGCCAAAATTAAGTATCCGCTCACCGGTTCCAAAACATGTTGCCAAGGTCTGACGGCTAATGGGTTACGTAAATAAAGTTTTTTTTTTGATAATCCCCTGTAAATATCAGGTATTAGTCGATCTGGAGAATAATCTCCACCACCAATAACATTTCCGGCTCTTACGGTGGCTAATATTTGATTGGCGTTATTTTTAAAAAATGATTTTACATAGGACTCGAACATAAACTCAACACACACTTTTGATGAGCTATAGGGGTCATAACCACCGAGTTGGTCTGTTTCTTTAAATATTTTATTTTTTTTAATATCGTAAACTTTATCAGTAGTAATAATAACTGAAGTTTTAATATTTTTTATATTTTTAATACATTCTAAAATATTTAGTGACCCCGTAAAATTTGTGTCAAAAGTTTCTTTGGGGTCATTATAAGATTGTCTAACAAGAGGCTGGGCTGCTAAATGAAATAAAATAGATGCTTTAGAATTTTTAATTTCTTTAAATAATTTATTATAATCTCTTACATCTGCAATAATTGATTTTTTAAGTATCTTTTTAACATTCGCTAGATCATATAGATTTTTTTTAAATTTTGGTTTTAATGAATATCCAGTAACATTAGCACCTAAATAACTTAAAAATATACATAACCAACTACCTTTAAAACCTGTATGTCCAGTTACAAAAACTTTTTTACCTTTCCAAAATTTTGTTAGTTCCATAAATCAGATGTTAGATATCAAGCTACTTTTATTGTATTATAATTAATAGTTTATAAATTAAAATTACTTAAAAATGAACCTTAAATACAAAGCAAATAGTCCTTTCTCTGCTTCTAATAAAACATATCATATAATTTTTATATCAATTCTAATTTTAAATTACTTGTTTCCACTATTAATTTTTGGAGATATTACTTTGTTTTATCACGACAAATTAGATGCTGGCGTTGTATACAATAAAGTTATCGGAGAATATCTTGGGGGCGACCCAAATGCTTTTAATAAATTTCTTGGAGGTGTAATTGAAGGAAATTATTTTAAGGAACTTTATAAACCTTATTCACTTTTTTATGCAGTACTAAATACTGAGTTAAGTTTTTGGTTATTACATTTTTTAATAAGAATAACTAGTTATGTCTCTTTTTTCATTTTAGCTAAAAAAATTTCCAGCAATATTTTTTTCTGTGCATTATCTGCTTGTATTTTTGCCTCTTTAAATTCTAATGCTTTAGAGGGTTTTGGTGTGGCTATATTCCCTTATCTTGTTTACTTATGCATGTACAAAAAAAGTTTACGCTTCAAACATTATTTCATATTGATTTTTTTTGGTGCAAATACAGATTTAGTGGGCTCGATTTTATCTCCCGTTTTATTATTAATTACTTTAAGTATAATAAATTTAAATGTGGTAAAAAAAAACTTTATACATATTTGTAAAGTTTTAGTAATTTTTTTTATTCCTGCTATCATTACAAGTATTAACTTAGTTTTTTTAATATTTGGAGATATTGTATTTCATAGAGATTATTTTTTTAAAGAAAGTCCCGGTATTTTTGAAAATTTTTTAAATATATTTAAAAATATATTTAGATTTCCAACAGGTCTAAATTGGACAGTCTTTGCAAATCTGCCATATAATATTTTATTAATACCACTTATTTTTTTTTCTATCATATCAAAAGAAAAAGTTATTAAAAATTTTACATTTTTAATATTTATTCTGTATTTTTTAGTTTTTATTTTTGACCTGCAAATTTTTGAAAGTTTAAAAAATAATTTAGTTTTATTAAAAGCATATAGATTCAGCTGGATATTTATTTATGTTCCATTCTTATTTTCTCTTATTGCTCTTTACTTGTTAAATTTAAGTAAATTTAGAAATATAATTATATTTTTTTCAATATTGTCTTTAATTTCTTTTCAAATAAATTCCTCTGCAGTTCCATTTATTAAAAAATTTATTCTAAACGATGACAAATCTGCTTACCAAAATGTTTATACTTTCAAAGGTTACTATACTTCTGAAAAATATTTAGAAATTAAGAAAATAGTAAAGGATAATAGAGTTTTGTCAGTTAGCTTAGATCCGATGGTAGCTGTAATGAATGATATAAATGTAATTGATGGTTATCATACATTATATCCAAATAGTTATAAAATAAAATTCAGAAAAATTATAGAAAAAGAGTTGAATATAAACGAAACACTAAAGAATTATTACGACAACTGGGGCAGCAGAGTGTATGCGTTTGTAAATGATAAAGACGATGTTAAATTAAATTTTTCAGAAGCAAAAAAAATGGGTGCTAAATACATTATATCAAAATACCAAATAAATTCGGGTATATTAGTTCGTGACTGTGTTAAATGTAAAACTGATTTATTTTTGTATAAAATAATGTAAAATAATAATGTTGGTTTACCAACTATAACGATAAACGAATTTCGTAATAAACATTGCGGACGTGGGGGCAGTACCCACCACCTCCACCATAATTTTCTATCGGGGGTGAATTAGAATCGACGAGTGTCTAAAGGCTGTTCTTTCGTTCGAGATAGTTCCGACGTAACGGGCTAATTATAAATGCAAATAATAAATTTGCACTTGCTGCTTAATTAACTTGTTAATTAAGTAAACGGGGTTTGGGGCACCTGGCAACAGAACGCCCCTTTCTTACTTATATTTTAAAAAATTTACAGTGAACCATTTTATTTATATTGAATTTTTATTTATATTCCGTTAGTTTTTTGAAATGTATAATTTGTTTTTAAAAGCGATGACTTTAGGATTGCTTGGAAACGTTAAAAAGAAAAATATAAAATTTGAAGATACGGAAGCATTTAAACTTTGGCAAATGATTGGTGCATTCGGAGGTTTTCTAACACTACAACCAAATCAAAGTGTTAAAAACAAAATAATTGCTGTAACTCACCCAAACTTAATTGCAATTTTGTATAACGCATTATTTTCTTTTACTCTTTCATTAACAGTTTTAGGTTTGATATTAACATTACCCGCAGTGAAAACTTTTAAAAAATATGAAGCTAATATACCTTATGTAGTTTATTTAGGAACTATGATCTTTGCAGCGTTTGTCTGGGCTTTCATAATTGTGAGCTCGATTTTTGGTCCGGACCCAATTCCTGATCCTGCTTTACGACAACCTGCTTATTAACATAAAAAAATCTGAAAGTACTTTTTCTTTTATCAAGCTTTATTTTTTTTTATTCTTTTGTCTTAGCAATGCTTGGTCGAATTCGGCTTTAGAAATAATTCCATCTTTATGCATTTTGACCAGTTGTTTTAATTGAACACTTCGTTCGAACGCTGTCCCTCCTCCGGTCACCATTAAACCATCTCGCCACTCTCCAATAAATATTTGTCTTTTTTTGTGCCAAGTGTAAATTCCTCGTCCATGCATTTTATTTTTTTTCCATTCCCCAACATATTCTTGTTTTGGAAATTGATTCCATGTGTAAGTTCCTTTTCCGTGTCTTTTAGAATTTTTCCATTCCCCAACGTATGTGTCTCCAGTACTAGAATCATTACCTTCCCATTTGAAAGTTCCTTGTCCATTTTTGCAATTACCAGAAAGGCACGCAGCAAAACCAACGTTGCACCACATCAAAAGCAGAAAAACGTATAGAGATAATTTTTTCATAAGTTCATTCTAGCCCAAAACTATGAACCACAAAAGCAATATCGAAACAAAATACTGCTCAATTACTACGAACTAACTACGAACTGTTTAAAAAAGTTATACTTTAAGGAGTTCTTTGACCGTGTGCGGGATACAGAACGCCCCTAAAATATGAAATTTGAATTAATATTCAATCTACTTAATCCGATACATTATACCAGAATAACTAATTTTATAAAAAAATTTGAAATACAATATTTTATTGATGTTGGTTCCCATAAAGGTGAGTTTTTGACTTTTTTATTAAAGTTAAAAAAAATTAAAAAAATTTATTGCTTTGAACCACAAAAAAATATTTACGATATTCTTCATAAAAATTTTAAAAATAATAAAAAGATAAAGTTTTTTAATATTGGTCTGGGGAATAACGATACTAGAAAAAATATTTATATAAACAAAATGTCATATTCATCTACTTTTAAAAAATATAAAAAAACATTTTTTTTATCTTTTAAAAAGCTTCTATTAGGTGCATCTAAAAATTATGAAGATAAGTATGAAGTTAAAATAAATAAACTTGATACGGTATTTAAAAATAAGGATTTGAAGGATTGTTTGTTAAAAATTGATGCAGAAGGATATGAATTAAATGTATTAAACGGGTCGATAAATATTATCAAAAATAAGGTAAGATTTATTTTAATCGAAAAACTATTTTTTAATCAATACCAAGACTTCTCACACAAAAAAGTTGAATTTTTTTTAAGGAAACATAATTTTAGACTTGTAAAGAAATTCACTTACCCTTCGTTTCATTTTCAGGACAATTTATATGAAAAAATTTATAATAAAAAAATATAGTTTTTAAGAATTTTATTAGTGATAACATTACGTTAATTTATTCAATGAATTTTTTTAAATTAGGCTCAAAATATTTAGGTCCCTTCATAACTTTACCATTTTCATTATAGATGGGCTTTCCATCTTCATCTAGCTTACTCATATTTGACCTTTGTACTTCGTCAAAACATTTGTCTAGATCTATTCCAAAAGCATGACCAGCACCATAAGTTACATACAAAATATCTGTGAGCGAATCGGCTACTTCTTTTAGGTCTTTTGCTTTCAAAGCTTCTTCGAACTCATCCAATTCTTCTTTGATCAAATCGTATCTAAGTTTGGTTATTTTGTCTGAAGGAAACTCAGCTTTTTTCTTAACTTCTTGACCAAAAGTTTCCATAAATTTTTTAACATCACTAAAGTTTGTCATAAAATCTCCACAGTCATTTTGTAAATTATTTACAATTAAACATGCTTAATATATCTTTGATACAATAATGAAATATAGAACTGAATTCGATTCTATAGGTAAGATTAAAGTTCCTGGTGATAAGTATTGGGGAGCTTCAACACAAAGATCGAACAAATATTTTGATATAGGAGATTTTCTAGTAAGACCAATACTAATACAATCTATTGCTATTGTTAAAAAAGCTGCGGCAATAGTAAACGCAAAAAACAGAGATTTGGAAAAAAGGATAAGCAAATATATTGTAAGGGCATCAGACGAGGTAATTAAGGGGAAGCTAAATAACCACTTTCCTCTTAAAGTTTGGCAAACAGGATCTGGCACGCAAACAAATATGAACGTCAATGAAGTCATAGCTAACAGAGCTATTCAGATGATGGGTGGTAAGATGGGTACTAAAAAACCTGTTCATCCAAATGATCATGTAAATAAATCACAGTCTACCAATGATGTTTTTCCAACAGCTATGCATATAGCTATAGCGATGAAGACTAGAGATAAACTATTACCATCACTAAAATTACTTGAAAAAGAACTTTATAAGAAAGTAAAAAAATTTAGTAATATAGTTAAATTAGGAAGAACACATCTTCAAGATGCAACCCCACTAACCTTAGGTCAAGAATTTTCTGGTTATCACTCTCAATTAAAAAAATGCATAGAAAGAATTGAAAAAGCCCTTAATGAAATATACTTTTTAGCTCAAGGAGGAACTGCTGTCGGTACTGGTTTGAATACAAAAAAAGGTTTTGATAAAAAAATTGTAAAAGAAATTAGAAAAATTACAAAGCTTCCTTTTAAACCGTCTAAAAATAAATTTGCAGCCTTGGCATCCCACGATCCTATTGTAAACTTTTCAGGAACTATGAATACTACAGCTGTTTGTCTGATGAAAATTGCAAATGATATTAGATTTCTTGGTTCAGGACCCAGGGCTGGTTATGGAGAATTAATATTACCTGAAAATGAACCGGGCTCTTCTATAATGCCTGGAAAAATAAATCCCACACAATGTGAAGCGGTGACAATGGTTTGTGTTAAGGTAATTGGAAATCATAACGGGATCACAATGGCAGGTTCTCACGGTCATTTTGAGTTGAATGTTTTTAAACCATTAATAATACACAACATATTACAATCAATAAATATAATGGCAGACTCTTCTAAAGCATTTTCTAATTTTTGTATTAAAGGTCTTAAAGCAAATAAAAAAAGAATAGGATCTCTTTTAGAAAACTCTTTGATGTTGGTGACGGCTCTATCTCCAAAACTTGGATATGATAATGCGGCTAAAATTGCTAAACAAGCCCATAAGAACGGCACAGGATTAAAAGAAGAGGCTATAAAAACTGGTCTTATTTCTGAAAAAGAATTTGATAGGATCGTAAATCCGAAAAAAATGACAAGACCAGGCAATTAAATTATCTATTGAATTTCTGATAAATTTTTTAAAAATTTTTTAATTTTAAAAAAATTTAGAAAACCCAAAGAAGACTCTTTAATAACGTAATCCTTAAAAGACTCCTGTACTTCATTTATGCTACTATTATTTAATTTTTCATTGTTTACTGTCAAATTGTTGAATTTGACGTCTCTTTTCATCAAATTAATAAATCCGGCTGTGGTGAAACTAATATCTTTACGGTC
>QCOH01000006.1 GCA_003209895.1 Pelagibacteraceae bacterium AG-430-I06 | reverse complement strand
TCTAAACTTGACATGTCTCCAACATGTCCAGCAAATGTTTCGGGGTTCGTTTCTTTTATTTTATTAGATACTAAATCTATAGCCTCATCCCAACTAGTTTCCTGAAGTTTACCATTCTCCCTTTTGTACGGTTTATCTATTCTTTGTTTGAGTAATCCATCACAAGCAAACCTTGTTTTATCTGATATCCACTCTTCGTTAATATTATTATTTAATCTAGGTAATACTCTTTTTACTTCCCATCCATATGAGTCGACTCTAACGTTAGAGCCTACTGCATCCATTACATCAATACTCTCGGTTTTCTTTAATTCCCATGGTCTTGCCTCGAATGCGTATGGTTTTGACGTTAAAGCTCCAACAGGGCAAAGATCTATAACATTTCCCGATAACTCGGACTCCATTGACTTTTCGAGGTAAGTTGTAATTTGCATGTCTTCGCCTCTTCCTATTGCACCAAGTTCCGAAACACCAGCAACTTCAGTTGCAAACCTTATACATCTGGTACAATGAATACATCTTGTCATCTGGGTTTTTATCAAAGGACCCATATATTTATCTTCGACTGCTCTCTTATTTTCTTTAAATCTTGATTTATCAAAACCATAAAATAAAGATTGGTCTTGTAAATCACATTCTCCACCCTGATCGCAAACAGGGCAATCTAAAGGGTGATTTGCTAAAAGAAATTCCATTACGCCTTTTCTAGCTTTTTCGACCATTTTGGTATTAGTTTTAATATTCATACCTTCAGCAGCTGGTAAGGCACATGATGCGATTGGTTTTGCTGATTTATCCATTTCAACTAAACACATTCTACAATTTCCTGCTATAGATAATCTTTCATGATAACAAAATCTTGGAATTTCAGCGCCAGCAATCTCGCATGCCTGTAAAACTGTCATGCCATTTTCGAACTCTATCTCCTTATTATTAATTTTTATTTTAGGCATCTTTTCTATCTAATAAGTGTTGATCTACAAGATACGGTATTTTTCTTTTCTTTTTATATGTTGGTTCAGAAAAACATCTCTTGTCTATTTCTTTTCTGAAGTGTCTTAATAATCCCTGAACAGGCCAGGCTGATCCTTCTCCAAAAGCACATATGGTGTGTCCCTCAATTTGTTTTGTAACGTCGGATAATAAATTAATATCATCTTTAGTAGCTTCGCCCCGGGCTGTTCTCTCCAATATTCTCCACATCCATCCTACACCCTCTCTACAAGGCGTGCACTGACCACAGCTTTCATGTTTGTAGAATTTTGCTATTCTTGCCATGCATTTAATAATGTCCTGGTCCTTGTTTATTACGACTATTCCAGCAGTTCCAAGTCCACTTTTTGCTGCTACAAGTGAATCAAAATCCATTTTTATAGTCTCACACATATCTTTAGGGATGAGGGGCATTGAAGATCCACCTGGTATTACTGCTTGTAAATTTTTCCAACCACCAATAACACCTCCTGCATGTTTTTCTATAAGATGTTTTAATGGAACTCCCATTTCTTCTTCAACGTTACACGGAGTATTTACGTTACCGGAAATACAAAAAATTTTTGTTCCGGTATTTTTTGGACGTCCTAATGATGAAAACCATTTGCCCCCTCTTCTTAAAATTGTTGGAACAACCGCAACAGTTTCCACATTGTTTACTATAGTGGGACAGCCATAAAGTCCGACTAGAGCAGGAAATGGTGGTTTTAGTCTTGGCATTCCTTTGTTTCCTTCAAGACTTTCGAGTAACGCTGTTTCCTCTCCACAAATATAGGCGCCAGCACCATAATGAATATAAATATCTAAATCCCATCCTGAATTACAAGCATTTTTCCCAATAAGATTTTTTTCATATGCCTGATCAATTGCTTCTTGAAGTCTTTGCCCCTCTTTAATGTATTCACCTCTTATATAAATGTAGCAAACATGTGCGCTCACTGCGTATGACGCTATTAAGCAGCCTTCGATTAATTTTTGAGGTTCAAATCTAAGAATGTCTCTATCTTTACATGTTCCGGGCTCTGACTCATCAGCGTTTATAACTAAATAATGAGGCCTAGAACCAAGCTTTTTAGGAGCAAATGACCATTTAACACCAGTAGGAAATCCTGCGCCACCTCTTCCTCGTAATTCAGATAGTTTTATTTCATTTATAATCCAATCTTTTCCTTTGGATATTATTTCCCTTGTATTGGACCAATCTTTTCTTTTAAAAGAGTCTTGAATTGTCCAGCCATGCTGATTGTATAAATTTGTAAAAATTTTATCTTCTTCTTTAAGCATTTCCCATCCCATTAATTTTATTTCCTTCTGGTGCAGTATTTTTTCTATTTCTAGATGAACCTGGTTTATCTGGTTTATCTACTAAAAATGAGTCTATAATTTTATCAGCGTTAGATTTACTAAGATCCTCGTAATAACTGTCATTAACTTGCATCATAGGTGCATTTACACACGCGCCCAAACACTCTACCTCTGTCCATGAGCACATGCCATTTTTTGAAATTTCATTTTGGTTTTTTGATATTTTATTTTGACATGATTTAACAATTTCTCCTGCACCTCTTAATAAACATGGACTTGTAGTACAAACTTGAACAAAATACTTTCCAACTGGCGCTAAATTGTACATGGTATAAAAAGTGGCAATTTCATAAACGTTTATATAAGGCATTGAAAGAAACTTTCCTATGTACTTTAATGCTGCTAGAGGTATCCAATTACTGTGCTGTTTTTGTGCTAAATACAACAGTGGCATAACTGCGCTTTTCTTATTGTTAGATGGATATTTTTTTAAAATATTATTTGCAACCTCAAGATTTTCTTTTGAAAATTCAAAGCTTTCAGGTTGTTGATCATGAACTTTTTTTATACTCATCTGTCTACCTCACCAAATACTATATCCATTGACCCAAGAACTGCAGGAACATCAGCTAACATATGGCCTCTAATTATGTAATCCATTGACTGCAAGTGTGAAAAACCGGGCGCTCTAATTTTACATCTATAAGGTCTGTTACTACCATCAGATATTAAGTAAACTCCAAACTCACCTTTTGGTGCTTCAACAGCTGTGTACACCTCACCTTTTGGAACTCTATAACCTTCGGTGAATAACTTAAAATGATGGATAAGAGCTTCCATTGATTGTTTTAGCTCATCTTTTTTTGGAGGGGAAATCTTATTATCAATATTTTTAATTGGTCCGTTTGGAATTTTTTTTAAACATTGTTTTATTATTTTTACACTTTCCCGCATTTCTTCCATTCTACAAAGATATCTGTCGTAACAGTCCCCATTTTTGCCAACAGGTATTTTAAAATCTAATTCTTGATAGCATTCATAGGGTTGTGACTTTCTTAAATCCCATGCAATACCAGATCCTCTTAACATCACGCCAGAAAAACTATGCGCAACGGCTTCTTCTTTGGTTACAACACCAATTTCAATATTCCTCTGTTTAAAAATTCTGTTATCAGTTAATAAATTTTCTAAGTCTTGAATTGTTTTTGGAAATTTTTCACAAAACAAACCGATATCATCTAAAAGATTTTTTGGTATATCTTGATGCACTCCGCCAGTTCTGAAATAATTTGCGTGCAATCTGGATCCCGAAGCCCTCTCGTAGAAAGTCATTAGAGTTTCTCTTTCCTCAAAGCCCCATAATGAAGGTGTTAAAGCTCCTACATCTAACGCTTGAGTTGTTACATTAAGGAGGTGACTTAAGATTCTACCTATTTCACAAAAAATTACTCTAAGATATTGAGCCCTAATAGGAACTTCGATCCTTAATAATTTTTCAGTTGCGAGAGCAAAAGCATGCTCCTGGTTCATGGGTGCAACATAATCAAGTCTATCAAAATAAGGTAAGGCTTGTGTGTAAGTTTTGTGTTCAATTAACTTTTCTGTTCCTCTGTGCAACAAACCAATATGCGGATCAGCTTTCTCAACGAGCTCGCCATCAAGTTCTAAAATCAATCTTAAAACACCGTGTGCAGCTGGATGTTGAGGTCCAAAATTTAGATTTATAGTTTTTTTTTCTTTAGTCATTTTTTTTGTTAACCTTCTTTACTTCCTCAAGATATTTTGTTCCTTCCCAAGGACTTTCAAAATCAAAATTCCTGTAGTCTTGTTCTAGTTTGACTTTTTCATAAATAACCTTCTTATCTTTTTCGCTATACCTAACTTCATTGAAACCAGTCAAAGGAAAATCTTTTCTAAGAGGATGACCAACAAAACCATAGTCTGTTAATATCCTTCTCATATCTGGATGATTCTTGAACTTTATTCCATACATATCAAACACTTCTCTTTCCATCCAATTAGCTGATGGAAAAAGCTTTGTTATAGATGGAATTTTTTCTTGCGCATCGAAATTTATTAATACTTTAACTCTTAGGTTTTTCTCATGGCTGAGAAGTAAATAATAAATATTAAATCTATTTGCAGAGTTTGGGTAGTCTACACCCACAATATCTATTAATTGTTTAAATTTACAATTTTCATCTGTCTTTAAAAATAAAAGTGTTGAATATAAATTTTCAACAGCTACCTTAATTAAAATTTCCTCATTTTTTATATCTGAATTTAAAATTTTACTTGTAAGCTCTGAATTAATCAGTTTATTTAAATCTACTAAATTCATTATAAATTTATCTTTTTTGAGTACCTTCTCGTCTTATTTTTTTTTGTAATTGAAGGATACCGTAAAGCAATGACTCTGCCGATGGCGGGCAACCAGGAACATAAATGTCTACGGGAACTATTCTGTCACAACCTCTTACTACCGAGTAAGAGTAATGATAGTAACCTCCTCCATTCGCACAACTACCCATTGATATTACATATCTTGGCTCCGGCATCTGGTCGTATACTTTTCTTAAAGGTGCTGCCATTTTATTAGTTAAAGTGCCAGCAACAATCATTACGTCTGACTGTCTTGGTGAAGCTCTAGGGGCTGCTCCAAATCTTTCTAGATCATATCTTGGCATTGATGTTTGCATCATCTCTACAGCGCAACATGCTAAACCAAAAGTCATCCAGTGTAGAGACCCGGTTCTTGCCCAATTAATAAGATTTTCAGAAGAAGTAGTAACAAAACCTTTCTCGCTGAAATCTTTTGCAATCTGTTTAAATTCTTCAGGAATTTTTTTCTCTTTATCCCTAAAATTTGAAAATCCTAATCCCATTCTAAAGCACCTTTTTTCCATTCATAAATAAAACCAATTGTTAGGGTAAATAAAAAAATCATCATGGAGTAGAAACCCAATAGGCCAATATTCCCGAGTGATATGGCCCAAGGAAATAGAAAGGCTATTTCTAAATCAAAAATTATAAATAATATCGCTACAAGATAAAATCTTACATCAAACTGAATTCTAGAATCGCCAAAGGCTTCAAATCCACACTCATAGGCTGATAGTTTCTCTGGATCAGGATTTTTTGGTGATGCAATATAATTTATTATTATAAAACCAATACTAATTAACAAAGAGATAATAACGAAAATTATTATAGATAGATAATCTGATAAAAAATCAAAAAGCATTGTTTTCTCCAATATGTACCTCAATGCAAAATAGCTTGAGGGTTTTCATACTAAATTATTTTATTTATATATTATAAGTAAGAATTTAAATACATTTTTGAAGTGCGTTATATTGTGGTCTTTATACAATTTTGAAAATCATTCTCAAAAAAAAGAGCTTTTTTTTTGATAATCCGACTTATTTTTAGTCTTTTTCAAATTTATTTTTATAATCTTTTAATAAATCTGGGGATTGTTTTTCTTTATACAGAATAAAGTCCTCACAAACCAATATATCTAAATTAGTTCCCATAAAACAATTAAATGCATCTTCTACGGAACATACAATAGGTTCCCCCCGTACATTAAAAGAAGTATTAACTAATATTGGGCAACCAGTAATCTCCTTAAACTTACTTAAAAGTTTATAGTATTTTTTGTTAGTTTCTTTATGTACCGTCTGAATTCTTGCAGAGTAATCAACGTGTGTAATTGCTGGAATAGATGACCTTTTGATATTTAGCTTTTCTATACCAAAAAGACTTTTGTTTTTATCACTCATCGGTATCTGAATGTTCTTTTTTACATCAGAAACCACCAACATGTAGGGACTATCGCAATTTAATTCAAACCAATTTTTTAATTCTTCCCTCAAAACGGATGGGGCAAATGGCCTAAAACTTTCTCTGAATTTGATTTTTAAATTAAGTTCTTTTTGCATTTTTTCTGATCTAGGGTCCGCTAAAATTGATCTAGAACCCAAAGCTCTAGGTCCAAACTCCATCCTACCCTGAAACCATCCAATAGTTTTTTGATTGTTAATTTCATTTGCAACAATACTTATTATTTTTTCTTCGTCATGTTTTTGATATTTTGCTCCTAAAGATTTGAGAGCGCTCTCAATTTTAGAGTTATTAAAAGAAGGCCCGAGATAGGATCCTTTCATTTGGTCGCTATTTCCCAAAGTTTCTCTCTCATTTTTTAATTCTTTATACCAAAAACCCAACGCTGCTCCTAAAGAACCACCAGCATCGCCAGCGGCTGGTTGTATCCATATATTTTCAAAATTATTTTTTTTTAAAATTTTACCATTTACTACACAGTTTAGAGCAACTCCTCCTGCTAAACATAAATTTTTAATTTTATTTTCTTTAAAAATACTATTTGTTATAGCTAAAACTATTTCCTCAGTAACAGATTGTATAGAAGCAGCTATATCCATGTGAAATTGTGTTAACAAATCTTTTTCAGGATTTCTTACATCTTCTCCAAATAATTTAGAAAATTTATTATTTGTCATTGTCAGACCAGTAGCAAAATTAAAATATTTCATATTAAGTTTAAATGATCCGTCAGATTTCAAATCTATTAATTCTTTCATTATAATTTCTTTGTATTTTGGTGAACCATATGGAGCTAATCCCATTACTTTATATTCTCCACTATTAACTTTAAAACCTATGTAGTAAGTAAATGCTGAGTAGAGCAGACCTAGAGAGTGTGGAAAGTGAATTTCTTTTAACATTTCAATATTATTTTCTTTACCAATTGCAATCGTGGTAGTCGCCCATTCTCCTACTCCATCTAAAGTTAATATAATTGCTTCTTGAAATGGTGAAGGATAAAATGCACTTGCAGCATGACTAAAATGGTGCTCTGAAAAATTAATCTTACTTATATCTTTAAAATTATCGTCATGTTGTTTAAGTTTATCAAATAAAAATTGTTTTTGAAAAAGTTTTTCTTTAAGCCAAATAGGCATTGACATAGAAAAAGATTTAAAGCCCTTCGGAGCAAAAGCAACATATGTTTCAAGTAATCTTTCAAATTTTAAAAAGGGTTTCTCAAAAAAAACTACATGGTCGACTTCGCTCAACTTTAAGTTTGAATTATCTAAAACAAATTGAACTGCATTAAATGGATATCTTGGATCGTGTTTAACTCTGGAAAATCTTTCTTCTTGAGCGGCTGATACAACCTCTCCATCGATTACAAGCGTGGCCGCGCTGTCATGATAAAATGCTGATATGCCTAAAATTGAAGTCACTTAAAATATTGTATATATAAAAGGTGCAACCGCTGAACCTTGGCTTAAAACTATTAGTATTCCGAAAAGCGCCAGTACTATGATTATTGGTAACAACCAGTATTTCTTTCTTTCTCTTAAAAATTCCCAAAATTCTTTTACAAAGCTTAGCATTAAAATTGTCTTTTCATAGATTTAATTTTACTTTCCCTTTTGATCCAATAAGAATTTTTTTTGAGAGATTTCATGTTTAAAAGATCTTTTCCCAGTAAACGCATAAATATACCTATGGGTGTAATTATCGCAAAATAAATTACAGCCATAACTAAAGGTGAAATAAACCTTCCTAATATTTCGCCAAACTTTATCCATAAAATTTTTAGGGGAGTTAATAATTTTGAGTTAAAAATACCTAATAATAAAAAAATTATTGCAATTATTACAGACCAAATTCTTGGAGCCTCACTTTTTAGAACTGGCCAGAAAGCTATTATTATAAAGACTACAAAAAAAACTATGCCAAAACTTCTGTTAGAAGCAATTTTTTCCATTTCATTACCGTAATATATCATTGCCTAAAAACTTTCAAACTTAATGGCGGGAGTGACGGGACTCGAACCCGCGACCTCCTGCGTGACAGGCAGGCGCTCTAACCAGCTGAGCTACACCCCCACTTATAAGTGGTGGGCGGTAAAGGACTCGAACCTATGACCCTCTCGGTGTAAACGAGATGCTCTACCAACTGAGCTAACCGCCCTTAATAAGCAGAACCGACATATACAACATTAAATTTGTAATGTAAAAAGCAAAAAAAATTAATATTAATTAGTGTCTAATAAATGTATTATTAGTAAATATGATTATCGAATGTACGGCCTGTAAAAAGAAATTTTCTGTACCAGACGGCGCTATTACCGCAAACGGGCGTTTAGTACAATGTAGTTCATGCGGTAATAAATGGACACAATATCCAATTCAAGCAAAAAAAACTGCTCCCAAAATCCCTTCAATAAAAAAGAGTGTTTCGAACAAGAATATTGTTAAGAAAAAAAAAGGTCCAATACCTTATTCAAAAGAATATATGGAACAAAAGTGGGGATCGACAATTCAGAATTACGCTGTTGAAAAAGGAATTGCAAAAAAAGAAAGTAAAAAGATAAATATCAAAAAAAATAAATCAACTATTACAAAAGAAATATCAAAACCCAGTTTTGGTTTTTTTAATTTTCTATTATGCCTAATTATTTTATCAATTTTTTTTGTTGGGATCTTAGATTTAACGAGGAATGCTGTATCAAACGTATTTCCTATACTTGGGCCTTATATTGATTATTTCTTCGAAACTTTGGAAAATTTTAAAATTTTTATTTTAGATTTTTATAAATAAAAATTTATGAAAAAAAATGAGTCTTCATTATGGTCTGCAAATGAAGAAGAAAAAAAACGATCCAAACTTGAGTATTTTTGCAAAATTTTAGATAAAAAAAAATTTCTTCAATTTAGTTATAATTTTAACAAGATATGGAATTGGTCTGTTAAAAATCCTGAAATTTTTTGGTCAGAGGTTTGGGATTTTACTGGAATAAAAGGATTAAAAGGAAAAAAAATTATTAAAGAAAATAATATTTTTTTTAAAAATGTATTTTTTCCTGACTCAAAGTTAAATTATGCCGAAAATCTTTTATCAAAAAGAAACAATGAATTAGCAATAAAATTTATTTCTGAAAATAATATTGAAAAAGTTATTTCATGGAAAGATTTATATAGTAAAGTTTGTAAATTTTCATATTTTTTTAAAAAAATTAAATTAAAGGAAAAAGAAAGAGTCGCCGCTTATGTTCCAAACACTATCGAAACTGTAATATCTTTTTTAGCAGCATCCAAGAATGGTCTTATATGGTCATCGTGCTCTCCTGATTTTGGAACCAGAGCAGTGCTTGATAGATTTGCTCAGATTAAACCTAAAATACTCATAACATGTGACCATTATTACTATAATGGAAAAAAATTAGATATTTTAAATAAAATTCCTGAAATATTAAAAAATATAAAAACTATTAAAAAAGTTATAGTTTTTCCATATGAGAATGAATTTAAAAATAAAATAGACTCAAAGTATTTAGATTTTAATTCTATTATTGATAATTCCGAAATTGATACAAAATTTAAAAGATTTAGATTTAATCACCCTCTTTATATTCTATATTCTAGTGGAACTACAGGAAGACCAAAATGTATAACTCATGGAGCGGGGAATGCTCTTATAGAGCATAATAAAGAATATTCTTTACACTGTAATATCTCTGGTAAAGATAAAGTATTTTATTATACAACAACTGGGTGGATGATGTGGAACTGGTTGGTTGGTGTTCTTTCGTTAGGTTCATCTATATATCTTTTTGATGGTTCACCAACATACCCATCGAAAGACTCTTTGCTTAAATTTTGTGCAAAAGAAAAAATAAATTTTTTTGGGGTTAGCGCTAAATATTTGGATTTTTTGAAAAAAGAAAATTTAAAATTTTTTAATTTAGATTTATCAAGACTAAAAGTAATTGCGTCAACCGGATCTCCTCTGATGAAAGAAAGCTTTGAATATGTTTATAATAATATTAAAAAAAATGTTCACTTAGCATCAATTAGTGGTGGTACTGATATGGTTGGATGTTTAGTTCTGGGGAATATATTTTCAAAAGTATATTCAGGAGAAATACAAGGAGAAAGTCTTGGTATAGACATTGGTATATTTGATGAAAATGGCAAAAAAGTAAAGGTCGGAATAAAAGGTGAATTAGTAATACAAAAACCTTTTCCGACAATGCCAATAAAATTTTGGGGGGATAAGAATAATAAAAAATTAAAAAAAACTTATTTTTCAAAATATAAAAATATTTGGAACCACGGAGATTATATCCAAAAAACTTTTAACGGTGGATTTATTATACTCGGAAGATCTGATGCTACATTAAATCCAGGGGGTGTAAGAATAGGAACTGCAGAAATTTATAGACAAGTTGAAAACATTGATTTTGTTCAAGAAAGTTTGGTTGTTGGATATAACTTTAAAAATGATGTTAAAATAATATTATTTGTAGTTTTAAAAATTGGAAATAAACTAAAAGAAAATAATATAGAATATATTAAAAAACAAATCAAAATTAATTGTTCTCCTAAACACGTGCCCTATAAGGTTATTCAAGTCCCTGAAATACCGAGGACAAAAAGCGGTAAAATTGTTGAACTATCAGTAAAAAAAATTATCCATGGAGAACAAATAAAAAATTTACAAGCACTAGCAAATCCAGATAGTATTAATTTTTTTAAAAAGATAAAAATATAAATTTAAAAATGAGAAAAACATACAATGTTGAAGATATTCTTTATGCTATAGACGAACTTTTAGAAGATACAAAAAAAAATAGATTGAAAATAGAAAAACCCTTAATTTTAAAAAAAGAGTTAAATAATTCTAGAAGAAAGAATATAGATATCCCAAAAAACACTGAGGATATTATTTTAAAAGCAGAGAAATATTTAAAAAAAAATTAATTTTCTAAATCTTTTATACTTATAAAAGTATCAGAAAGGTTAGCATTATTTTTTTTAATATCCTCAAAAAAATTCCAAGCTAAAACAATTATGGTGTTTTCTTTGTTTAAAATATTATCTTTGCTAACTATAGGAATTTTTACACCAGGTATAAATTTACCATGCTTAAGTTTATTATCTTCAACTATAAAATCAATTTCTGATGAAACACCATAAAAATTTAGAGAAGTAGTTGCTTTTGCTGGGGATCCGTACCCAATAACTTTTTTTCCATTTAATTTTAAATTTTTAATATTTTTTTTAACGTTTCTCTGAATTTTATAAATTTTATTACCAAACTCTTTATACGTTGAATAATTTTTTAAACCAAACTTTTCTTCTTCATCTAATAACGCTTTTACACTTTTATCAGTTTTAAAATTCTTGTCCTTTTTAATATAAACCCTTAAGGAGCCTCCATGTGTATTTACTTTTTCGGCTTTAAAAATTTTGGCACTGAATTGATTGAAAAAATTTATTAAAGAAGTAAGTGACCAGTAATTATAATGCTCATGATAAATGTTATCAAATGTAAGATCCTGTATTGTATTTAATAAATATTGAACCTCTATAATAATTGTTCCATTTTTTTTAATAAGTTTTAACATACACTCTGCCATTTCTTTAAGTTTGTCAGAATGAGCAAAAACATTTGAAGCGAGTATTAGATCGGCATTTTTTTTGATTTTTTTCAAATTTTTCTTTTCTAAAAAACAATTTATTGTCTTTATTTTATTTTTGTTAGCTAATTTTGCCAGGTTTTTCGCTGGTTCTATCCCTAAAATTTTACTAAAACCTAAATCTTTAAATGGTTTTAAAGCAACTCCATCATTGCTCCCGATATCTAAAATATAAGATTTTTTTGAAGAAAGTTTTAGTTCGCTTATATATTTTTTAGCAGCATCCTCAAAATGCTTTCTAAAAGAACCTGAGGTAGATGAGGTATACAAATAATTTGAAAACATTTTTTTTGGATCAACAGCAACTGAAAGCTGACAATTATGGCATGACGGGCAATAATTAAGTTCTAGCGGGTAAAGTTCACAATCTTCATCTTTCTTTTTTAAAAGGTTATTTGCTAATGGTTGATAACCTAAAGAGACAACTCGTTTTAGGCTATTGTTTCCGCATGATCTGCAATCAAATTTATAATAACTCAATAATAAATTTTTTTCTTTTTCACTAACAAGATTGTGTCTAACAGTATGAGTTATACCATAATTTTCATGCTCCCTCTCTCCTCTTACTAAGTTTAAAAAAACTGTATCTTTCGAAAAAACCATAGTATGAGCGACATTTGGTTTTATGATCGAAAGTTGTCCTTCATTTACAACTTGGGTAATTTTTGGAGAATTTGGATTAATTAAATCTTGGAAGACTTCTATAATTTGTCCTTTTGTAAATAAACATTTTTGTTCTTGTTGTGGATGATAATGATTTGCCCTCATAGTTCCTTTTTTGGAACTAATAAGTCCAATCAAATTGATTGGTTCTGTAAGTTCATGATTGCTAATTTTGCCTCTAGCGTCAACGTATTCATTTTCTCCATCTTTAACGTATTCTAAATCTTCTACTAAATCTTTTTTGGACCATTTTAAAATCATTTCTTTAATATTTTCCTCAAGAGCATATAAAAATTTAAATCCTGTATTTAAAAGTTTTTTGTTTGATAAAGAATATCCTGGATTTGGAACTTTATCGTTAGTTTTTAAAATTTTTATTTTTGGATTAAATTTTTTACATATTTCAGCCACTTCCTCTACTGTGGATTTTTCTTTAGACACATTAAATATTTCAGACTTTATTTGATCATTTTCTTCCATGAATTTAAAACATCTTGCTGTATCAATTAATGGAACTAATGTTTTGAGCTGCTTTCCTCCTCCAAATAACCTAATTGTTCCATTTTGAGATGTGATCATAGAAAATAAATTGGGCATTATGTTTAGTCTAGTAGCATCATTAGAATAACCGTACACCGAGGCCAATCTTAATATAACATAATTTTTTCCTGAATTTTTTATCTGCTCTTCGTTTTTATCTTTACCCTTTGCATAAGGTAATAAAGGAAATTTTTCAAAGTCCTCTTCAATACCTTCTGTCAAGATATCTTTTCCTTCAAAAACAACATGCGTTGAGGGAAATATAATTTTGCATTTTTCAGGAGTTTGGGACAATACAATTGAAGTGCCTTTTTCAGCTACGTCATTCATCTCTTTATCTTTATTAGAATTTTTTTCTTCCTCAGTTCTAGCAACATCTGTTATTCCAGCTAAATGGTGGACTACATCTGCTTCGTTTAAATATTTTTTTACTATATCTAAATTTCTAATGTCAGCGTGAACAAAATTCATATTCCAATTTCTCAGTTGGTTAACTCTCTCTGAGATGAAGCGATTATCAATTACAGTAACTTGATTGTTCCAGCTTTCACCAGAATAGATTCTACAAAGTTCGGTACCAATATAGCCAATACCGCCTGTAATAACTATTTTTTTCATAATTTTATTTAGATAATTTGATATATTATATCTTACTTTTATTCAAATAATTATGAAAATTTATGACTGTTTTATGTATTATGACGAAGATGAAATGTTGAATCTTCGTCTAAATATATTAAATAAATACGTAGATAAATTTATTGTAGCAGAGAGCAAATTTACACATAGCGGTAAAATTAAAGACAAAAATTTCGATATTAACAAATTCTCAAAATTTAAAAATAAAATCAATTATTTTTATATTGAAAAAGAACCAAAAAATATATCCAAAATTTTAGATGCGGATTCCCAAGATGAAAAAAATAATAAAAAAATTCTAAATGCTATGGCTAGAGATAATTTTCAAAGAAATTGTTTATCTGATGGTATTAGAGATGCAAACGATGAAGATCTGATTATTTTATCTGATTTAGATGAGATACCTAATTTAGAAAATGTAGAATTTGAAAAAATTAAAAATAACATTTTGTTATTTGAACAAAAAATTTTTTATTACAAATTTAACTTATTATATCCAAATTTTTTATGGTACGGATCAAAAGCATGTAAAAAGAAAAATTTTTTATATCCACAATGGCTAAGAAATATAAAAAACAAGAAATATCCCTTTTGGAGATTTGACACCTTTTTTTCAAAAAAAAAATATCAGAATATATGTATTTTAAAAGATGGTGGATGGCATTTCACTAATATAAAAAGTCCAGAGCAAATACACAATAAAATGATTAACTTTGCTCATCATTTTGAATATGAAAAAAGTAATTTTTCAGAAAATGATATGAAAAACTTTATCAAAAATAGAGTTGTTTTTTACGATCATTTTTCTGATAAAAATAAAAATAGATTTAAATCACAAATAAAACTTGAAATTGCTAAAAGAGGAATTTTACCGAAATATTTAATTGAAAATATAGAAAATTATAAAGATTGGGTCGAATGAAATTAAACTAATGTCTACTAGTAATTTCCGTCTTTTGTTTGTTTGATGAGGGATCTATCTCTGCCCATTTGATTGGTTTTAACTCTTTTGTTAGAGCCTGTTTTAACACCTCATCTACAGTATTTACGCAAACTATTTCGATACTTTTTTTAATGACCTCTGGTATTTCTACTAAGTCTTTTTTATTATCCATTGGAATTAATGCTTTTTTAATACCTGCTCTGTGGGCCGCTAATAATTTTTCTTTCAATCCACCTATTTGAAGAACATTGCCTCTCAATGTTACTTCTCCGGTCATCGCAACATCTTTGTTAACCGGTATACCTGTGATTGAAGAAATTATTGAAGTTACTATCGCAATACCTGCAGATGGGCCATCTTTTGGTGTTGCGCCCTCTGGTACGTGTATATGAAAATCTTTCTTTTCAAAAAGAGGAGGAATAATTCCAAATTCAAGTGATTTTGACCTCACGTATGACTTAGCTGCTTTTACTGACTCTTGCATGACTTCTCCTAGTTTGCCAGTAATTTGCATCTTTCCTTTGCCGGGCATGTTCACAGACTCTATCTTTAATATTTCGCCCCCAACTTCAGTCCAGGCCAAACCGGTTGAAACTCCAATTTTATTCTCGTTTTCGATTTCACCGTAGTTGAATTTTTTTATACCTAAATAATTATTTAAATCTTTTTCTAATAATTCACGATTAACTTTTTCACTTGAGTCAATTTTTTTAACCATTTTTCTTGCGATTTTAGAAATTTCTCTTTCTAAATTTCTTACTCCAGACTCTCTTGTGTAATCCCTTATAATTTTTTTTACAACCTCTGGAGAAACTTTCCATTCATCATTTTTTAATCCGTTATCCTTACTTTGTTTAGGGATAAGAAATTTTTGGGCTATGTTTGTTTTTTCATCCTCAGTGTATCCAGGTAATCTTATAATTTCCATTCTATCTAGTAATGGAGGTAAAATATTAAGAGTGTTTGCAGTAGTTACAAACATCACATCGGATAAATCATAATCAACTTCTAAATAATGATCATTAAATTGTTTGTTTTGTTCTGGATCCAATGCCTCTAGTAATGCTGATGATGGGTCGCCCCTGTAGTCGCTTCCGACTTTGTCAATTTCATCAAGTAAAAATAGAGGATTTTTTGTTCCTGCTTTTTTCATCATCTGAATAATTTTTCCGGGTAAAGAACCAATATACGTTCTTCTGTGACCTCTTATTTCAGCTTCATCTCTAATTCCTCCAAGAGAAATTCTGACAAATTTTCTACCGGTTGCCCTTGCAATAGATTTACCTAAAGAAGTTTTTCCTACACCAGGTGGGCCAACTAAACACAGAATTGGTCCTCTAAGTTTTTCTATTCTTTTTTGAACTGCTAAAAATTCAATGATTCTTTCTTTAACTTTTTCTAAGCCATAATGATCTTCGTCTAATATTTTTTGGGCTGCATTTAAATCTTTTATAATTTTGCTTTTGTTGCTCCATGGAAGATCTATCATCCAATCTAAGTAATTCCTTACTACCGTTGCTTCTGCTGACATTGGGCTCATCGCCTTAAGCTTTCTTAATTCAGCTAAACATTTAGTTTCAGCATCTTTCGTCATTTTAGCTTTAGTTATTGACTTTGAGAGATTTGATATTTCATCTTTACCGTCTTCAATTTCACCAAGCTCTTTTTGAATCGCTTTTAATTGTTCGTTCAAATAATATTCTCTTTGAGTTTTTTCCATTTGATTTTTTACTCGACCTCTAATTCTTTTTTCCATGCTAATTACACTAGTTTCTTTTTCAAGAATTTCAAAAATTTTTTCTAATCTTTTCTTTAAACTATTTATCTCAAGCAAAAATTGCTTCTCATTAATAGGTATGTTTAAGTTTGAGGCTATATTGTCAGAAATTTGTTCTGCATTTTTTAATGATTTTAAGTTTTTAACTAAATCTAAAGAGTCTTTTTTTGCTAAGTTTGATAGTTTTTCAAACTTCTTTATTAAACTAATGGCATAAGCTTTATTTTCTTCAGTTTCTTTTTCGCTATCTATGTTTTCAGTATTGCAGCTTAAGTATTTTTTATATTCGTCACTAATTTCCTTAATTTTTACTCTCCTTATTCCCTCGACTAAGACTTTTACTGTTCCATCTGGTAGCTTTAACAATTGAAGTATTTTACTTAAACAACCGAAAGAATAAATATCTTTTTCCTGTGGGTCATCAACTTCAGAATTTTTCTGAGTTACCAAAATTATAGATTTATCAGTTTTCATAACTTCTTCTAAGGCTCTAATAGATTTTCTTCTACCGACAAAAAGTGGTACTACAACTGACGGGAATATAACTATATCTCTTAATGGTAAAAGTGGCTTTTTATTATCAGATAACATAAATCTAATATGGCATTTAAAGCAACTATTTCAAGTGAAAATTATAGCGCAGTTAAAATTTATTTTTAGAGAATTATTTATGCAACAGATGTAGATTTGTTTTTTGAATAAGTAATAATTGGTTCAGTCTTGCCTTTTACTACTGTTTTATCAACAGTCACGGACTCTACGTTCTCCATATCTGGTAATGAAAACATTGTCTTTAACAATATCGATTCTAATATAGATCTTAAACCCCTGGCACCTGTTTTTTTATTAATAGCCCTTTTTGCTATTTCTTGTAAAGCATCTTCTCTAAATTCTAATTCAACATTCTCAAATTCAAAGAGCCTTTTGTATTGCTTGAGGAGAGAATTTTTTGGTTCTTTTAAAATTCTTACCAATGATTTTTCATCCAAGTCTTTTAATGTAGCTAATATTGGCATTCTTCCAACAAATTCCGGTATAAGGCCGTATTTAATTAAATCTTCTGGTTCCAGTTTTGTAATTATCTCTGAAACAGATTTGTCTTCGTAGCTTTTTACTTTTGCTTCAAATCCTATAGAAGTTCCTTTTCCTCTACTCTCAATAACCTTGTCCAGTCCTGCAAAGGCACCGCCACAAATAAATAAAATATTAGTTGTATCTACTTGTAAAAATTCTTGTTGAGGGTGTTTTCTTCCACCTTGGGGTGGAACACTCGCTATAGTACCCTCCATTATTTTTAATAATGCTTGTTGAACTCCCTCTCCTGATACATCTCTTGTAATTGATGGGTTTTCAGATTTTCTACTAATTTTATCAACTTCATCAATATAGACTATGCCTCTTTGGGCTTTCTCAACGTTATAATCGGCAGCTTGAAGAAGTTTTAAAATTATATTTTCTACATCTTCACCAACGTACCCAGCTTCTGTTAAAGTCGTTGCATCAGCCATAGTAAAAGGTACATCTAAAATTCTAGCTAAAGTTTGTGCCAAAAGAGTTTTTCCACATCCTGTTGGGCCTACAAGTAATATATTTGATTTTGATAGTTCAACATCTTTGTTTGTTTTAGACTCATGGTTGAGTCTCTTATAATGATTATGAACTGCTACAGATAAGACTTCTTTAGCGAAAGATTGTCCAATAACATAATCATCTAAAATCTTACAAATTTCTTTTGGAGTAGGAACTCCTTCTTGGTGTTTGATTAAAGAAGTCTTGTTTTCCTCTTTAATAATGTCCATACAAAGTTCTACGCATTCATCGCAAATAAAAACTGTAGGTCCAGCGATAAGTTTTTTTACTTCGTGCTGGCTTTTACCGCAAAATGAACAATAGAGTATATTTTTATTATTTTTGTCTGACATATCGAATCACTTTCAATTAATTTAAATGTTGGTGTTGACTAAAGCAAGCGTAAGTTGTGCCTAAGTCTATATATTGTGTATTAATTTCTTTTCTCAACAACTTTATCTATCAATCCAAAATCTTTTGCCTCTTCTGCGGTCATAAATTTATCTCTTTCAAGGGCTGATGAAATTTCTTTAACAGATTTTCCTGTATGCTTGGAATAGATTTTATTTAATCTTTCTTTTAAAGACAAAATTTCTTTGGCATGAATTTGTATATCTGTTGCTTGTCCTTGAAATCCCGCTGAGGGTTGGTGCACCATTATTCTAGAGTTTGGAAGTGAAAATCTCTTACCTTTTTCTCCTGCTGCCAGTAAGAAAGAGCCCATCGATGATGCTTGTCCAATGCACAATGTTGATACAGGAGATTTAATATATTGCATAGTATCGTAGATACCAAGACCAGAAGTTACTAGTCCACCAGGGCTATTAATATAAAAAAATATTTCTTTTTTTGGATTTTCTGACTCTAAAAAAAGTAATTGTGCAGTAACTAATGAAGCTACATTGTCGTTTACGCCTCCAACTAAAAAAACAATTCTCTCTTTTAAAAGTCTTGAATATATATCGTATGCTCGCTCACCTTTAGTAGTTTGCTCAACAACCATTGGTATGAGGTTATTTAATTGTTCTTCAATTTTACGAATCATAGCAATATCGCTTATACATTTTAAATAAAGATTTTGCTAATTTTTTTTATTTTTTCTTTTTATTTTTTGGATTTTTTACGGTTTTTGTCTCTACTTGATTAGAATTAGCATTTTTTTTAATTATTTCTTCTGCTTCGGAGAGGCTAACAGTTTTTTTGGTTGATTTACTTTTTTTTCTTAAAAGATCTATGATTTTTTCTTCATATAGTGCTCCTTTAAGACTTGCGGCTGCATTTGAATTTTTTTTATAATAATCCATAATCATTTTTTCTTGTCCGGGCATACTTCTAATTTGCTTTTGTATTTCATTTTTAATTTCTTCATCGTTTACTTTCAGATTATTTTTTTCTGCTATTTCATTTAGGATTATTCCAATTTTAATTCTGGATTTTGCTATTTTTTCGTTTTTTTCTTTATTTTTTTCAATATCTTCTTTTTTAAGATTTTGTGTAAGAATTTTAGTCTCCTGGTTGACAAGGTTTGGTGGTAAATCTAAAGTGTGTAATTTTTCTATCTGATCCAACAAATTTTTTTTTGTTAATGAATCTAAACTCCTCTTGTATTCACCGGTGATTTGTTTTTTTACCAAATCTTTTAAATCTTTTAAATCTTTTGCACCGATTTTTTTTGCAAAATCATCATCGATTTTTGTTTCAATAGGTTTTTTCAAATTATTAATTTTACAATTAAATTCAGCATTTTGATTTGCTAATTCTTTTTTTGGGTAATTTGGTGGAAGTTTAACTTTAACAACTTTGCTCTCATTAATTTTAACTCCAATAAGTTGATTATCAAAGCCTTTGATAAATAAGTCTCTGCCGAGAACAATCTGTAAATTTTTTCCATCTCCACCTTCAAAACTTTTTCCATTGATTTTTGCATTGTAATCAAAAATAACCATATCACCGTTTTTTGCTACTTCAGATTTTGACTTATCAGAAAAATTTTGTTGACTTTTTGATATTTCATCAATCCTTTTGTCTATAGTGCTTTGATCAACTGAAATTTCATAATCTACAAATTTAATACTATCTAAAGATTTAAGTTTGACTTCTGGCAAAGTCTCGACTTCAATCGTGTAATCAAGATTTTTACCTTCTCCAAATGTTTTTAGATCAATTTTTGGTTGCCCGGCTACTTTGAGCTTGTTTTCTTCAATTGCTTTTGTTGACGTCTCTTTTAAAATTTTGTCTATAACTTCACCATAAATTGCTTTACCAAACTGATTCTTTATGACTTGCGGAGGAACTTTGCCAGGTCTAAAACCTTTAAGATGGACTTTGTCTTTAAGTTCTTCTAGTTTTTCATCTAATTTGTTTTGTATTATTTTTTTGTCAACTAAAACAGATAAACTGGTTTTAAGACCCTTTTTTGAAGTTACTTTTACTTTCATAATTCTATGGTGGGCAAGAAGAGACTCGAACTCTTAAGCCTTGCGGCACTAGTTCCTAAGACTAGCGCGTATACCAATTCCGCCACTTGCCCTTATTAACTTTTTTAGCTCTCTATAACTAAACTGTCAAAATTATTATTTTTAAGTGTTTAATTAAATTCACCTATAGATACAAGTAATTTGTTTATTAATTATAATTAATCGTCATTACTTGCTTGATGGGGTGTGTCACTTGCTTTTCCATTAGCAGCTTGGTTAGGAATTCCTGATCCTTCGCCTTGTGGAGCAGCTGCTTCACTTGCTGCAGCTTTGGCTTGACCAGCAGCTGCGGCTGCGTCTCTAGCAGCTTCTTGGACAGAGGTTAGTGCTTCAGCGCTCGCCATAACTTCTCCGTAGATATTTAATTCCTTAATTTCTCCTTGAATTTCAGCCAAAGTATTTCCATCAGGTAAACTCTCTTGTGCTGCTTTTAAATCACCTTTATCAATTCCAATATCAGTATCTACAAGCTCTTTTTTTACATCATCAACTTTTGGTTTTTGAGGCTCTATTGGTTCTTTTTTAGTTAGCATTGGTTTTGGTGTTAGATAAATTTCTTCAATTGGTTGAACAATAACTGTAATTTTTCCTAGATCATCTTCCTCAATTTTAATTCCGTAATTTTTCTCATTTTTTTCCCAAAAATCTTTGTATTTACTTTTTTGAAACCAACTTTCTACAGCTTTGTCTGCATCTTCCCAGGAGCCTCCTCTATATCTGACTTCTTCTGATACATAAGTTCCTTCGTACCAAGTATCAACATAAGTATTATATGCGTTCTGCTTGATTTTGTTAGCCTCACTCTGTGATAGCTCTAAATCATTTAATGCCCTATTATAGAAAGCATCGGCAACCTGATTGGCCTCTTTAAAAACATCACCTTCCCACTGTTGTAGTTTGTTATTGTAATTAATGTTCTCATAAACTTTCATGCTAATCTCTATATCTTTTCTGCTATCTGATATTTCTACTCTTTCAATAGTTTTGCCTTTTAAATCATCAAGATACTTACCAAAATTTTCTTTATTAGGTATCCAGTCTTTATCAGGGTTCTCTGGTTCCCCCCAAGCTTCAAACCATTTCCCGTATTTGTTTTCATTTGTCATGGCCCATTTTTCTACCGCTTTATCGGCAACATCATAACCTTTGCCAGATGCGAGAACTTTTTCCATCTCTAAAGTAGCATCCAACCAAATATCCAAATATTTTGATTTTGCATTTTCACTTATAATTTCGGCCTCATCTGTACTAAAACCTTTTTCTATAGCCATTTCTTTTACAAAATTAAAAACTTCATCTGCTTCTTTATAAGGATCACTTTCTGCGGATGCTTTCTGTCCATCAATAAAATCTTGGGTCAAATAATCAATAGTTCTTGCCATGGCTTCTTTTTCAATTCTATCTTTTGAAATTTGATAAGCTTTCACTTCTTTATTTCCGATTCTGTTAAACCAATCTTTTAGTGCTTTAGGATCGGGCAAATATTTATCCTCTTCTAAATCATTTAAATCATACAAATTGAGAGCCCATTCCTTATATCGATTTTTATCATCTAATAACCAATTCTCTAATGCTTTGTCGGCTTCCTCCCAACTGCCGCCTGCAGCTCTTACCTTTTCTGAAACTTCGTCAGCATGAAAATACATATCGTAATATGCAGAATATGCGTTATTGGAAATAAGATTAGCTTTTTCTTCAGAAAATCCAAATTTTATAGCTTCATCAAAAACAGTTTTTTTAACCCCTAAAGCCTCATCGACAGGTTTACCAACTGAAATTCTAAAATTATTTTTCTCCCAACTAAAATCAAATTTTTGAAGAACTCTTGCGGTAGCAAAATCTGACAATCTTGTTTCATTAACTTCTTTGCTTATAAATTCAGGTTTTTCAAAGATATCCTCTACTCTTTTTTTGGTATCTACTAATGAAACATTTTTTATTGAATTTAATTTTTCATTTGTTTTTGAAATATCAAAGCCTTTTTTTTCTAAAGCGTTATAAGTTTTCATTAAATCTTTATTTTTATTATTTTTTTTACTTTGCATTGTAGATGCAAACGATACCATTTTTTTTAATGATTTTTCGTCAATTGAGTTTGCTTGAGTATTGGGAGCTTCTCTCGAAAATTCTTGTGGGACAAATTTTGAGATATCACTTAAATAATTATCAATCGCTTTTAGTGAATTAATCAAAGCATCTTGTTTAGTTATGTCTAAATTTTTAAGTGAGTAATCTGTTAATGTTTGTATTTCTTTAATACTTTCATCAATTATCTTAGCCTCTTTTGAATTAGAAGTTTTGAATTTTTTTATTTTGCCATGTATTGTTTCTATACTTTTTTTATACTCTTTAAATGCCTTTTCTAAATCCTGATTTTGATTTGCTAATAAGTTTGTGGTCAGTAAGAAAAAAATTAATAAAATATTTAAAAATTTCATAGATTAACTTTCTAAATAATCGTAAATTTGTATTAATTTTTGTGACTCTAAAGTCCTTTTTAATTTATTTACTGTTGATTTATAGTCGTCTAACAGTTTTCCTCTTGATATTAAATTTTTATCCACTTTGTGTTCCTTTATATCACCTTGCTGTAGGAAATCTGCAATTGTCCAATATGTGTCTAACGCAACATCAATATTTGTTTGCAAATTCATTCCTAGAGCTTCTCTCATTATTTTTCTTGACTCGTTTAATTTAATTAAACTCGCGATATTTTTACCTTTTACTTTTTTTTCAGGCCAATTCTTTTTAAATTTTTCAATATTTTCTTTTTCTTTTCTCAATTTGTTGAGATAAAAAATTTCAAAATGCGCCATAGCATAAATCTGATTCCCAGGGTTTTTTAAATTATATTTTTTTGATCTTTTAAATCTTAAAGACATTTCTTTAACCGCTCTTTGTTGAATACAATAAAATTTTTTGTTTTTGCATTTTTTGGCTGTACTTTTCAAAAACCCTTCTGGATAATTTTTTGGCTCTTGAAATTCACCAATCTCTTTTAACTTAATATTCACAAGTTTAATAATTTCATTTTTTTCATCTGAAACTGAATTAGAAATTATTAAAAAATTTGATAAACTTATTATAATGATTATACAAATCGCTTTATAAATAGATAAATTTGATGTTTTAAACATAAAAAAATATTTTATCAAAAAAATGTAATTTGAAAAGTATTTTAACAAAAAAAATTAGTTTGTCTCTTGCATAATATGGTTTTAAAGTATTCCATTTTTAGATATCTCTACCACTAATTTATCTCGTAAAACTAGCGCGTATAAAAATTATTGCTTTTTTGCGAAACTATAAAGTAGATAATAAAAAACTATATAAATAACTAACAAAAGGAAAAACCAATACTTACAAATTAATGCATTATTATTTAAAAAAATAACAGGTAAAACTAATGATATATATATGACATTGATTATTAGAGAACTAAGATAATTGCTATCTTTAAATTTTTTTGATCTATCCAAAAAATTATACAATAGCATATGTAAATGTAAATTATCCGGTTTCAGTGGAGACTTTCTTAGATATAATTTTCTGAAAAAAGAAAAAAAAACTTCAAAAAATAGATAAAATAATAGTATACAAAAGAAAAAAGATGAAATTTGAGGGTTTAAGTTGTTGGTATTGATTATGTTTAGGGCTACTAATGAGCCAAATAAATAAGAACCACTATCACCTAAAAACATTTTAGCTTTTGGAAAATTAAATAATAAAAAAGTGACTAAAACAACTATTTGAGCTGTTAATGCTACAGTAAGGTTTTCATTACCATTATTTAGATTTATAAAAAATAGTATGAAATTTATTAATAGTAAATGAATAGCTAATAGACCATTAAAGCCATCGATTAAATTAGCTCCATTTATAATAAACAATAAACATAAAAGAGTAAAAGCAATAGAAAAAGCCTTATAATTCATTAGTGTATTTAAAAATTTAAGATCAATTGATTGAATTGTTATTGAAGAAAATAATATAAAAAAAGACAACACAATAATCATTAATCCCAGTCTATACTTAGGACTTATTTTAAATTTGATATCTTCTAGAAAACCAATTGAGAAAAGAAGTATTGATAAAACAAAGTAATTAAATAAAAATATATTAAATAAAAAATTATACAAAATAAAAAAAATAGTAAGAGATATTATGCAAGCTAATCCTCCACTTCTTGGAATTAGCTCTTTATGAAAAGCCTGAGGTTTTTCAAAATCTTGGTCTAATAAAATTCCATTTCCAATTTTGTTTGAATACTTACTTATTATAAAGGCGATAAAAAAACTTAATAAAGAAATTATAGAAAGTAAGTTTAATTGTGCTGAGTCGTTTATCATTATCTATTTTTGATACCCTTATTACCTCTTTTGACAATATATATACCTGAAATGATTATTATTAAAGAAGCTAAAACTTTCCAAGTAATCTGTTCATCCATAATTAAATAACCAAATATAACTCCAAATATTGGTATCAAGTAAGCAACTTGGGTTTGAAATACCATTCCAACTTTAGTTAAAATGTGAAATCTGAGCAGCCATGCTACCCCAGTTGGAAAAACACCTAAATAAATTAATGCAATTGTAGATTCCAGTGAGGGATTTAAATTTTGCCAAGGTTCTTGATAAAGGCAGAAAGGTAGGAGAAAAATTAACGACCATAAAATTGTTGAAGTTGAAACATTTTCATTACCTTCGTTTTTTAAAAATTTTAATGTTAAAATACCTCCAACTACATAAAAAGTTGAACCACAAAGAATAACTAAAGCATAAAATAAATTACTTTCAGTAATAACTAGTTTATCGAAAAATAAGAAAACAATACCTAAAAAACCAATTAAGACCCCTGCTGATTTAAATATATTTAACTTTTCATTTTTTGTAAAAAAATGTGCAAGTAAAGTTCCACTAAGTGGGGTTGTGCTCATCAGTATCGCAGACAAATAACTATCGACTACATTTGTACCATAAGCAATTAGTAGAAATGGTATAGTAATATTGGTAAGCCCAACAACAGCATACATTTTCCAATTATTTGAAAAAGCTAAAATTTTAATTTTTTTGTATAAGCAGTAAAGACCTAAGGCAACTAATGCAAAAAATACTCTTAAAAAAACTAAAGTTACAGGATCATATGTGTAAGTTGCTATTTTAATATTAAAAAAAGCTGACCCCCAAATCGCTCCTAATAAAATTAACAATAATACATCAATAGTTTTCGGTTCTTTCATTCAATTATTTCTGCCTCTTGTCCGCTTGTTAGTTTTATTAATTCTAAATAGGTAATTTTAAATACACAATCAGGATGACCTGCGGCACCATACACATATTTAAATCTACTTAAAGATTTATCTACAATAATATTTAATTTTTTTAAATAACCAGTTGGTGAAACACCGCCAATTGAAAACCCAGTATGATCTTTGACCTCGTCAGCATTTGCCATAGCAACGTCTTTTTTGTTTAAAATTTTCTTAAGTTTATTCAAGGAGCATCTTTTGTCACCAGATACTAAACAAACCAAAAATTCATCTTCAGCTTTAAATACTAAGCTCTTAACAATAGCACCTAATTCACATTTTAAACTACTAGCAGCATCTTTTGCAGTTCTTGCGGTTTTGTCTAATGCAATAACTTTTAAATTGTTATCAAATTCTTTTAATGATTTTTCGACTCTTTTTACTGTTTCTTTATTTAACAATTCACTCATTTTTTAATCTTTTCAACGCATCTGGGATACCCTTAATCAAATCCTCAGAAATTAAACCTCTGCCATATTTTTTTGCAATATCTCCGTGTAACCATGCTCCAGCTGCAGCAGCTTCCACAACTGGCATTTTATCGTCCCCTACCAGACTTGTAATAATTCCTGCTAGTACATCGCCTGATCCGATAACGGCTAACTCACTTGAAGAATGTGAATTTTTTATAATTTTTTGATTTGAGCCTATTAGAGTTGTATTTCCTTTAAACAAAATATTTGATTTACACAATTTTAAAAATTTCAAAACTTTTTCTTTATTTTCCAAATTTCTTTTAATTGATGGGAATAGTCTATGAAATTCAGCTTTGTGAGGAGTAATGAGTTTAAATTTATCTAAATATTTTAAAAGTTTTTTTGTTTTGTTTTGAAATGAATTTAAAGCATCAGCATCCAAAATTACATATTTTATATGTTTTAAAACCTCCTCAGTAAATTTCATTGTTTTAGAGTTACTTCCTGCGCCTGGTCCAACTAATGCAACCGATGTGTGTTTTTTTTCTTTTTTGAGAAAACTTGTTAAATAAGAGATATTATTAATTTCTACTTTAAGTACAGACGGAAATTTTAGTGATAAAATTCGAATAGTCTCTTTGGTACAGATAATTTTAACCGAACCAACACCGACCCTTAAACAAGCTTCAGCAGCAAGAATTGTGGCCCCAATCATATTCTTTTGACCTCCTAGAATAAGAACTCTGCCCCTAGAATATTTGTTGCTAGACTTTTTTTTCCATGGAAATTTTTTGACCCAAATTTTTGGCGTGTTTTTAATCAATTTCATTCAATTAAGAATTGTATAATGTAAAAAACGCATACCAGCCATATATTTTTTTGTCTACTTGAAATGTAAAAATTTGGTAATGTTAAACGTTTTTTCAAACAATATGAAAGGAATTTATGAGTGCTAGTTCAGTTCAAAAGATTATAAAAGATAAAGAGATCGAATATGTAGATTTAAGATTTACTGACCCAAGAGGAAAACTTCAACACGTCACTATGGACGCAACAATAGTCGATGAAGATATGTTAAATGAAGGAGTTTTCTTTGATGGTTCATCTATTGCTGGTTGGAAAGCAATAAATGAGTCAGACATGATTTTGAAACCAGATTTATCAAGAGCAGTCGTAGACCCTTTTACTTCACACAATACACTTAATATATTTTGCGACATCCTTGATGCAATTAAAAAAGACCCTTACGAAAGAGATCCAAGAGGTACAGCCAAAAAAGCAGAAGCTTATTTAAAAAAAACTGGTGTCGGAGATAAAGCTTACTTCGGACCAGAGCCTGAATTTTTTGTTTTTGATGATGTAAGATATGCAAACGATATGAATCATACAGGATTTCAAATTGATAGTTCCGAAGGTCCCTACAACACGGGAAAAAAATACGAAAACGGAAACATGGGTCACCGTCCTGGAATTAAAGGAGGTTACTTCCCGGTGCCACCCGTTGATAGTGCACAAGATATGAGAAGTGAATATCTAAAAGCGATGAAAGATATGGGAATAAAAGTTGAAAAACATCACCATGAAGTTGCTCCAAGCCAACATGAACTTGGGATGTATTTTGGTACATTAGTTGATCAAGCAGACAATCTTCAACTTTATAAATACGCTGTACATATGGTTACACATTCGTTCGGTAAGACAGCTACTTTTATGCCTAAACCAGTAAAAGGAGATAACGGTTCTGGAATGCACTGTCATCAATCAATATGGAAAGGAAGTACAGCAGTATTTTCTGGAAATAAATATGCCGGTTTATCTGATACCGCATTACACTATATTGGTGGAATATTAAAACATGCTAGAGCGATAAATGCTTTCTCTAATGCAACAACGAATAGTTATAAAAGATTAATACCAGGCTTTGAAGCGCCGGTGCTGCTAGCTTACTCGGCTAGAAATAGATCTGCGTCTTGTAGAATTCCAATCACGCAAAGTAAAAAAGCTGCAAGATGTGAAGTTCGTTTCCCTGATGCAGCTGGAAATCCATACTTAACATTTTCTGCATTATTAATGGCAGGTCTTGATGGAATTAAAAATAAAATTGATCCAGGTAAATCTTTAGATAAAGATTTATATGCATTAAGTGAGTCAGAAGTTAAAAAAATTCCAACAGTTTGTGGTTCTTTGAGAGAAGCTATGGAAAGTTTAGATAAAGATAGAAAATTTTTAACTCAAGGTAATGTTTTCACTGACGATCAAATAGATGCTTACATTGCTCTTAAATATGAAGAAATTTACAATTTTGAGCACACTCCACATCCAATGGAGTTTCAAATGTACTACAGCTGCTAAAAGTGAATACATTAAAGGTGTGACAATTTTTTTAAAAACTATTTAAAATAAAGGAGTATGTTTTTTTATGAATAAAATTTTTATATCACTGATCTTAGTTAGCTCAATAATAATATCATCTTTTGCAGCCGGTCACTTAACTAAAGCACAAAAAGAAAATGCTATCGAATGTCTTGGTCATTACACTGCTACAGCTGTATTGCCAGCAGATAAAGTTGAGGTGAAGGATATTGAGATAGCTTTAGCAGCATCTAAAGTAATCCGGGAATACCTTAACAAAGAAGGTATTAAAAATGATGAAATCAATAAGGGAATGAACGTGTATGTAGATAAAGTTTACGGTAAACCTTTTAATAAAAAAAAGAATGAAGAATGTAATAAATCTACTTACGACTTAATTCCAGGTTCAAAAGAAGAAATAGAAAAACTATCTAGGACAATTTACCAAGGTTAAATAAACATAATGTCTATAATTGAAAAATTAGTAAAAGTAGTAAATGAAGGTGATACAAATGGTGCGAAAGAAGTTATGCACGATGATTTTAAATTTTTAATGCACTCATCTGGAAAGACTTTGTCTAAAGATGATGTGGTTAAATGGGTTGGAATGAAAGATGTAAAGCTAGATAAACATAGAGTTCTTTTCGAGAATAATGAAGTTGGATTTATGCACGCTTTTGCAAGTTATAATGATGGTAATAAAGAAGCAGTTATGTCTTATTACAAGTTTAAAGACGGAAAAATAATTCGCCAAGAAACTGGTGCTACGAAACTTCCCAAATAAATTTCAAATTTATTTTTTTAAAATTCTTTGGTCGGCAATCTTGCCCTTATTAATACCTTCTTTAATTGTATATTCGAAAGTACCATTGGCACCTTTATGAACAGCTTTGATTTTATTTTTAAAAAGGGTTTTCTCTTTTTCTTTAGCGACCCTTTGTCTAGCAAAGCTCTCTAAATGTTTAGTATCTCTCATGATTCATTATACCTTAAAAGACTCTCCACAACCACATCGTTCAGTTTCGTTGGGGTTTTTGAATACAAATTGTGAGGAAAACTTATCTGTCTTATAGTCCATTTCGGTTCCTAAGAGGTACATAACAGCGTTAGCATCAATGAAAACTTTAACGCCTTTATCTTCTATAACCTCCTCGTTTTTTTTAGCTTCTTTAGCATACTCCATAATATAAGACATTCCTGCACATCCACCAGATTTTACGCCCACTCTAACTCCAATAGTTGTATTATCTGCTTTTGACATTATTTCTTTAATTCTATTTGCAGCGTTCTCGCTTAATTTAATTACTTGTTCGCTCATAAATTTAATTCTAATTTAGCAGCTTCTGACATTTTGGATTTATCCCATGGTGGGTCCCAAACTAAATTTAATTTAACATCAGAAACTCCCTTTACGCTCATTATATATTCCTTTACCTGTTTTGGCAAACTATCGGCTACTGGGCAATTAGGTGTTGTTAAAGTCATATCTACTTTAACATTATTTTTTTTATCAATATCTATCTTGTATATTAGGCCCAGCTCGTAAATATTTACTGGTATTTCAGGATCGTAAACTTTTTTTATTTCTTTAATAATTTTTTGTTTTAAATCGTCCATTTATTAATTTTCTGTATTTACTATTTTTTTATTTCCTTCAACTGCTTCTATAAATGTATGCCAAGCTAGAGTAGCACATTTGACTCTCATTGGAAATCTCTTAACACCAGATAGTGACATCATGGTCATATTTTCAGTATCAGTGAGACTGTTCATGTTAAGTTTTGAACCCTCCTTAATCATATTTAAAAAATCTTCTTGAATTTTTTTAGCTATATTGAATTGTTTTCCTTTAATTATCTCAGTCATTATAGAGGCAGATGCCATTGATATTGCACAACCTTCGCCTTCAAAAGAAATATTTTCCAATTTCTTTTGATTATCCAGTTTTAAATAAATATGAACTTTATCACCGCAAAGTGGATTATGACCTTTGGCATCTTTATTAAAATCCTTACATATATTTTTATTTCTCGGATTTTTTCCATGATCCAAGATTATCTCTTGATATAATTCCTTAATGTCCATTTAATTATTAAATATCTTATTACATTTTTTTATTGCGTTAGTTAAAATATCTATATCTTCTTTTGAATTATAAATACCCAAAGATACTCTGGCTGATGCTGCAAGTCCCATTTTATCATGTAGAATTTGACAACAGTGATGTCCAGCTCTTATCGCAACACCATCTTCATCTAAAATAGTCGCTATGTCATGTGGATGAATTCCTTTAATGGTGAAGGATATTATTGATCCCCTATTTTTTGGTTCACCAATAACTTTTACAGAATTATTTTTTTTAATTTTTTCTAAACCATACTCTAAAATTTCCTTCTCATGTTTCATAATATTTTTTATCCCAACATCCTCTATAAATTTTATAGATTCAGAAAATCCAACTACCTCTGCAGTTTGTAATGTTCCCGCCTCGTATTTTGTTGGACTTCCTGGAAATGTAATATTATCTTTTTTTACCTCCTCTATCATGCCGCCTCCACCCTGGTAAGGAGGCAAAATATCTAGCCATTTCTTTTTAGCATAAAGAATACCCACACCAGTAGGTCCGTACATTTTGTGGCATGAGATAGCGTAAAAATCGCAACCTAATTCTTGCATGTCTACTTTTACATGCGGTGCACCTTGGCAACCATCTACTAAAACAGGAATTTTTTTCTGGCTTGCAAGATCAACGATCTTTTTAATTGGCATTATAGCTCCAGTTACATTTGATATATGAGTTACGGCAATAATTTTTGTTTTATTGGTAATTAATTTTTTAATCTCATCAATATCAACTTCTCCCTTATCATTGCACTTGGCAAACTTAATAATTGCCCCCTTTTTTTCTCTGATAAAGTGCCATGGAACATAATTTGCATG
This sequence comes from Pelagibacteraceae bacterium AG-430-I06, assembly GCA_003209895.1. Taxonomy (GTDB): domain Bacteria; phylum Pseudomonadota; class Alphaproteobacteria; order Pelagibacterales; family Pelagibacteraceae; genus Anoxypelagibacter. Next base: position 45,388 of record QCOH01000006.1, on the reverse strand, counting down.
ATGTTCTAATTCTGTTATTAAAATCTCATCTCCGCTTTCAATAAATTTTTCACCATAAGTTGATGCAACTAAATTGATAGCCTCTGTTGCATTTTTGGTAAAAATAATTTCTTCTCTTGATTTTGCATTAACATATCTTTGCATAAGGTCTCTCGTTTCTTCGAAACGATTTGTGGCTGTTACTGCTAACGAATGTACGCTTCTACCTACATTTGAAAATTCTTTAGAATAAAATTTTGAAATTCTATCAATCACAGTTTTTGGTTTTTGTGATGAATTAGCGCTATCAAGATAAACCAGCTGTTTACCGTTTACTTTATTTTTAAAAATCGGGAATTTTAATTTAATCTCTTTAGTATCCATGTATTTGAAGTTCTATTTTGTTTTCAACAAATTTTCTTATAGTGGAACTTTTTATTTCACTGATTATTTCGTTAAGAAATCCATTAATTAATAGTTGAGTTGCTTCCTTCTTGGTCAATCCTCTTGTCATTAAGTAGTGAATTGAATTCTCATCTATACTTCCTGATGTTGAACCGTGGGAACATTTCACGTCATCGGCATAAATTTCAAGTTCGGGTTTAGAATTAAATTCAGAATTATCATCTAAAAGTAATGCTTTACTTAATTGATATGCGTTTGTTTTTTGAGCAATATCTTTAACATAAATTTTTCCTTGATAAATTCCTCTGCCTTCCGAATCTAAAACATTTTTGATTTTTTGATAACTTTTACAATTAGGAACTAGATGATTAATTTTGGTTTTAATTTCTTGGTGCTCATCGTTATCTAAAAAAAGAGCAGCTTTAATATCACATTCAGAATTTTCACCCTCTAAATCAATATTAATATCCTGCTTATAAAATTTTAAACCAGAAGAAAAAATAAAGCTTGAAAAATTGGAGTCAGATCTTAGTTTATTATTTGAAAACTTGTGAAAGTAGCCATCACTTTTACTGGCTTGAATGCAAATATTTTTGTATTTGGAGTTCTCAAAAAGTATAGTGCTCTCATATGAATTATTTATAAACTTGTTTTTTGAACGATTTATAGTGTAATTAACAGTATGTAGTTCTGAATTTTTTCCGACTACTATTTTATTTTTATTATTGAGTATTTGGCTCGAAAGATCTTTCGTAAAAAGATTATAAATGACTAATACTTTTTCAAATTTATATCCCTCTTTTATTTCTAAATAATATCCATTATTAGATAATGCATGGTTTAAACAAATAAATGGATTTTTACTATTTGTTTCAGAAAATTTTTCCTCATGATAGTTGGATATTTTTATTTTACTTTTATCCTCAAATTTAAATTCACTATTAACTAGTTTGCCATTAACTAAAAACACATAGTTATGATCAAAATCCTTTATTAATTTAATATCTGTCTCTTTAGAGTTTGAATTATCTAAATTTAACTTTTTAAAGTTTTTTGAAAATATTGCTTGAGTGTCGGAAAACTTCCAATCTTCCTCTTTTTTACTTGGAAAACCTGTGCTATTAAAGGCATTTAAATTTTCAATCCTAAAATTTTTGTCTTCTTTATTTATGAAATTTATTTTATCAATTTCATTAGAATTGATTTTAAAGTTTTCAATCATTTAATTTATTTTTTTATAACCTTTTTTTTCTAGCTCTAATGCAAGTTCTTTGTTTCCTGATTTAATTATTTTACCATCTGATAAAACATGAACATGATCTGGTTTGATATAATCAAGAAGTCTTTGATAATGAGTTATAACTAAAAAAGCTTTTTCTTTGTTTCTTGATGAATTTACACCTTCAGCAATAGTTTTCAGTGCGTCAATATCCAATCCGGAGTCTGTCTCATCTAGAACAATTAAATTTGGATCTAAAATTTTCATTTGGAGAATTTCATTTTTTTTCTTTTCTCCTCCCGAAAAACCCACATTAAGTTGTCTAGAAAGAATCTTTTCATCAATACCTAATTCCTTTGATTTTTCTTTTACTAATTTTAAAAAATTAATTGTATCAATTTCTTTTTGTCCTCTAGCTTTTCTTATAGTATTTAAGGAGGTTTTAAGAAAATTGTTGGTATTAACACCAGGAATTTCTAATGGGTATTGAAACGCCAAAAAGATTCCTTTCTGTGCTCTTTCTTCAACAGGTATATCTTTTAGATTTTTGCCTTGATATTTTAGTTCACCTGTTATTTCATAACCATTCTTCCCGGATAAAATATTTGCTAAAGTGCTTTTACCAGATCCATTTGGGCCCATAATCGCGTGGACTTCTCCAGGATTTATTTTTAAATTTAAACCTTTAAGAATACTCCTGTTGTTAATCGAAGCTTTAAGATTTTTAATTTCCAACATTTTTTAATTTACCTATCATGATTTCTATCATTTCATAGAATCCAGTTTTTCTACTCATAGTCAGTAACTCGTCCATTTTAATTTTCTTAAAATCGTCTATTGTAATTTTTTTTGCTTCCTCAATTGGCAAAGAGTTGAAAATGTCTATTAAAATATAAGCATATCCAGCTGAGACCATGGCCTTACTCCAAGATTTAAAGCGTCCATTTTCATAATCTACGAATAATTCAAACTGACAACTTTTTACTTTATTTTTTATTGTTCGTCTTTCTTCACTAAGAGGGTCGTCATTTAATTTTTCGCCTAACGAAATAAGCCATCTATAAACTTCTAAACTTTCTATAGCCTTTAGAGTCTCAATATTGTTTTTGTATTCGTCAAGCTTGATATCTAGTTTCATTTTACTTTTTAAATAATGTATTAGGATTTTTCATAGTTTTGATTTCCATACAATTTCCGTTTGGGTCTTCCAAGAACATGGTCTCTTGTTCAATATCTTCACCTTCAAACCTTATATATGGTGGATCTATAAACTTAATTTTTTTACTTATAAGTCTTTCTTTCAAATTTTTAAAAGTTTCTGCATCTAAATGAACCCCGAAGTGTGGGACAGTAACATTTCCCATATCTACGTTATGTCTCTCACTTACATTTTTTTTATTAGGATCTGTTGCATGCAATGTTAATTCATTTCCCCAAAAATTAATATCAGCCCAAGCATCTGGATATTTAAATTCTGCATTACCTCTACTACAACCTAAAGTATCACAATAAAATTTTATTGCTTTGTCCAAGTCACCTGCGGGTATAGCTAAATGAAATCTATTTTCCATTAACCTACGCTTCCTTCCAAACTAATACCAACTAATTTTTGAGCTTCCACAGCAAATTCCATAGGTAATTGTTGTAAAACTTCTTTGCAGAAGCCATTTACTATTAAACTCACTGCCTCTTCTTGGTTAAGTCCTCTTTGATTGCAATAATATAATTGTTCCTCATTTATTTTTGATGTGGTCGCCTCATGCTCAACTGTTGAAGATGAATTTTTATTTTTAATGTAAGGAACAGTATGAGCTCCACACTTATTTCCCATTAAAAGTGAATCACATTGAGTATAATTTCTTGAGTTTTTTGCTTTTCTGGATATATCAACTAAACCTCTGTAAGTATTGTCAGCTTTACCAGCTGATATTCCTTTTGAAATAATTTTACTTTTTGTGTTTTTTCCAAGATGTATCATCTTTGTACCAGTGTCTGCTTTTTGATGATTATTAGTAATGGCTATTGAGTAAAATTCTCCAACAGAATTGTCTCCTTGCAGAATACAGCTTGGATATTTCCATGTAATAGCAGAACCTGTTTCAACCTGCGTCCATGAAATTTTTGAATTTTTACCCCGGCAAGCTCCTCTTTTAGTTACAAAGTTATATATTCCACCTACACCATCTTTATCACCTGGATACCAATTTTGAACTGTAGAATATTTAATTTCGGCATCGTCTAAAGCTATTAACTCTACATTGGCAGCGTGTAATTGATTTTCATCACGCATTGGTGCTGTACAACCTTCTAGGTAACTAACGTAACTACCTTTGTCTGCAATTATTAATGTTCTTTCGAATTGACCTGTTTCTGATGCATTGATTCTAAAATAAGTCGAAAGCTCCATTGGACATCTCACATTCGGAGGAATGTAAACAAAAGAGCCATCTGTGAAAACTGCTGAATTTAGGGTTGCAAAATAATGGTCTGTAATTGGTATTACAGAACCAATATATTTTTTAACTAAATCTGGATGTTTTTGTATTGCCTCAGATATTGAACAAAAAATAATTCCTTTTTTTGTTAGCTCCTCCTTATAAGTTGTTGCTACAGAAACCGAGTCAAAAACTGCGTCAACTGCAACACCGCTAAGTTTTTTTTGTTCATTGAGCGGAATTCCAAGTTTCTTGTATGTTTCAATAAGTTTAGGGTCAACCTCATCTAAACTTTTGGGCTTGTTAGAAGCGCTTTTAGGGGCTGAATAATAGTATAGATTTTGGTAATCAATTTTTGGGTATTTAGGTTTTTGCCAGTTAGGCTCAACTAAGTTTTTAAGTCTTTTATATGCCTTGAGTCTCCATTCAAGCATCCACTTTGGCTCTTTTTTCATTTCAGATATAAATTTTATTGACTTTTCGTTTAGTCCTTTTGGCGCACGAATATTTTCAATATCAGTGGTAAAACCATATTTGTACTCTTCATTAGTATTTATACTCTGATTTTTCATTTATTTAATATCTATACTTTTTTGTTTAATCACATCATTCAAACTTATTTTTTCAAAAAAATTATTTATATGGCTCTCTAAATCATCCCATAAATTATGGGTTATGCACTTAATAGTTTTTCCGTTACAGCTCTTTTTAGAATCTTTTTTACAATTTAAAGTTTTAATCTGTTCATCCACAGCTGAAATTATATTTGAGATTCTAATTTCTTTAGGGTTCTTGTCTAAAACATATCCTCCAGATGGCCCACGCACACTCTTAACTAATTTTTGATTTTTTAATTTAGAAAAGAGTTGTTCAAGGTAAGATAAAGATATATTTTGCCTTAAAGATATATCTGTCAAACTCACTGGTTTGCCACTTTGATTGGCCGCCAAGTCTGCCATGGCCATAACTGCGTATCTTCCTTTAGTTGTTAATTTCATAAAATTAAGTATTTTCAATACTTATTTAGGTATTCCTAGTAAATTAGTCAACTTCATAAAAAAAAAAATTGTCACTGCTAAAACATGTTATAAATCTATTTTTTTTTTGAAACTAATTATCATTATTAATTATGAACCAAAAAAGTGTTGAAGTTTTTATACCTGGCCCGGCTGGCAGACTTGAAGGAAGGTACTATAAAAATGAAAAAGAAAAATCACCGATTGCAATTGTATTGCAACCTCACCCTCAATATTCTGGCACAATGAATAATAGGGTAGTTCTAGAAATTTTTAATTCTTTTCTCTCAAGTGGTTTTTCTGTTTTAAGAATAAACTTCAGAGGTGTTGGAAAAAGCGATGGTACTTTTGATAACGGTCAAGGAGAGTTGTCTGATGCTGCGGCAGCTTTAGATTGGATTGAAAGGGAGAATCAAGATTTTAGTCAATGTTGGGTATCGGGTTTTTCATTTGGCTCACTTATTTGTATGCAATTAATTATGAGAAGACCCGAGGTGACAAGATTTATATCGGTATCTCCTCAGCCAAATGTTTATGATTTTACTTTTTTAGCTCCTTGTCCAATATCAGGACAAATTATTATTGGCGAAAAAGATGAGCTTGTTTCCAAAGAAAGCATCAATGAATTATCTGCAAGGCTCAAAAACCAAAAAGGAATAGAGGTAAATTTTGAAGAAATTAAAAATGGAAATCATTTTTTTAAAAATAAGGAAGCTAATTTAAGGAAAGTTATAGATCAGTATATTAAAGATAAAACCCAAATCATGTAGCTTTTATAATAGTTCCGCCAGTACATGGATTGGAACAACCTGTTGTTTTAGGAAAAGAAATTGGTAATTTAAGAAGAGCTCTAATAGCAAGATAAGCAAATGCCTGGGACTCAACAAAATCTCCATCGACTCCATAATCATCTATTAATTTAACCTTGCTATTAAAATCTTTAATTCCCTGAACTATAAATTTATTTTTTCTACCGCCTCCACACAAAATCATTCTTTTCTGTATTTCAGGATCTTTATTAATTAAAGCTAATGAATTAATAATATTTATTGTAATAGAGGTAATAGTTGAGGTGCCATCCTCTAATGATAAACCTCTTGCAAATGATAGATCAAAATCATTCGTGTCATAAGAATTCTTATTTTCATTTCTTGACAAGAAGTTATCAATATATTGATCTAAGATTATCTTATTTGTTTTACCTGAGTTAGCTAAATCTCCATTTATATCGTATTTTTTTTTAGATTTAATTCTTATCCACTTGTCTATCAAACACATGCCGGGTCCTTCATCTTTAGCAGATAATTCTCCGTGCGCATTTATAGTTGTTCTATTTAATATTCCTCCAATATTTATAAGAGTTACAGGTTTAACATTAAATTTGTTTGCTAAAATTTTGTGATAGATTGGGGTCAATGGTGCTCCTTCACCTCCGTTATTTAAATCGTTTTGCCTAAAGTTATAAACAATATCTTTCTTCGTGAGCTGAGATAATAATCTACCATCACCAAGTTGTTTAGATATTTTTTCCGATGAATTATGAAAAATTGTTTGGCCGTGAAAACCTATAATATCTATATTTGTTTTTGACTTCTTTAAAATTTCATTTACGACTTTTGCGTGAAATAAAGTTATATCCCTTTCTAATTTATTTAATTCTTTAGAAAGAATTTTTAAATCTTTTGAACTATTAATCTTTTCTCTAACCTCTACTAAGCTGTCATAAATTTTCTGTGGATATTCAAAATATTTATCTATTAGCAGTTGATGCTTCATCTCCCCATCAGATTGAATAATCGAGGCATCAACACCGTCCATTGACGTTCCGCTCATAAGACCTAAAGCTGTATACTGTTTAATCATATTTATATTTATTTATACCAATTTTTGTATAATAGTAGCTTTAGCACGTAAAGTTCTATGAAAAATACTTTTTTATCTGACATGAAATCAAGGGGATTTCTGAACCAATGCACAGATTTAAACTCACTTGAAAAAATTACTAGTAAAGGTTCTATAAAAGCATATATAGGATTTGATTGTACAGCACCTAGCTTGCATGTCGGAAGCCTTATGCAAATTATGATTTTAAGACTTCTACAAAAGCACGGACACCAACCAATAGTTTTGCTAGGTGGTGGAACTACACTTATAGGAGATCCATCTGGTAAAGACTCCACAAGGAAAATTTTAAAACACAAAGATATAAAAAAAAATATTTTAAGTATTAAAAAGATATTTGAAAAACTTTTGCACACGAAGAATAAAAAAACGAAACCAATTTATGTAGACAATTATAGCTGGTTGAGCAAACTTAAATATATTGATTTTCTAAGAAACATCGGAAAACACTTTACGATAAATAAAATGTTGACTTTTGATAGTGTTAAACTTCGATTACAAAGAGAACAGTCTCTTAGTTACATGGAGTTTAATTATATGATTTTACAATCATATGATTTTTATCAACTTTTTACAAAACACGGATGTGTATTACAAATGGGTGGTTCAGATCAATGGGGGAATATTGTGAATGGAGTAGAATTAATTAGAAGAACTTCACAAAAAGAAACATTCGGTATTACAACGCCTTTGATAACTCTATCTTCTGGTGCAAAAATGGGAAAAACTGAAAAAGGGGCTGTTTGGCTTGATAGGAAATTATTTTCTCCATATGACTATTGGCAATTTTGGAGAAATGTTTCGGATCAAGACGTAAGAAAATTTCTTAAGTATTTTACAGAAATCGAATTAGAGGAACTAAATCCAAAAATAGACAATGAGACTGATGTTAATAAATTGAAAATATTACTCGCTAATGAGGCAACTACTATTTTACATGGATCAAAAGCAGCAATTGAAAGTGCTGAAACGGCAAATGAGACTTTTGTTAAGGGTGGTTTGGGAAAAAACATACCAGAAAAAAAAATTACTAAAAAAGTTATGTTACAAGGAATAAAAATTATTGATTTGATTTTTCAGAATGGATTGACCCAATCCAAAAGTGAAGCAAGGAGAATATTAAAAAATAAAGGTATAAGGGTAAATGATTTAGTGGTTAGCGATGAGAATAAAATCGTAAATATTGAGGATATTTCAAATAATCAAATAAAAATATCAGTTGGAAAAAAAACACACATAAAAGTAAAAGTTATTTAGCATTTCTTTTTTTTGCGGCTTCAACTGCTCTTGTTATAAATCTTGGAGCTAATGTTTTGACTGGGTTTACAGTGGTTTTTAAATTATCTGGCATCCCTTTTATTTTAAAACTTAAACCAAAAATTCCCTCACCTATTTTTTTTCCAACCAAAATTTCTCCTACAACTGGAATTTTAGATATTAGATTGTTTAAAGTTTTAGCTGGAACCAAAGTTCCTCTTAAACTTACTAATCCACTTTTCTTTTCTATATAGCCGTCTATTAAAATAGATATTGAGGGTCCAATCATGAATATTTCATTAATAGTCATTGTCGACGGATCCGTGTTATATTTTATTGAAAGAGTATCAAAAGTTATTCCCTCACCTTTCAATGAGTCTGTTAAACCTTTGAGATCAGCAAGTGTTAAAAGCTTAGCCAATGCAGGAGCATCGTTTAATTTAAAGTTATTTACAGTTAATGTATTTGAAGATTTATTTTTATCAAATTTTGATACGTATATTAAGTTTCCACCCTCAAGGCCATTAAAAAATTTATAGTCACTTAATACAGGTGTAGCTATATCTGAGAAAATTTCTAAAATTTTTTCATTACTTTCTTTATTTTTTTTTAATGAAATATCTAAATGTTCTTCACTAGAAAAATCACTCTTGGCTGAAATTTTTTCGAAAATGCCATTTTTAATTTTACCAACTAATCTAAAATTTTTAATTGGAAATTTTGCACCTTTTAATACTTTTTGAAAATCAATCTCTATACTTTTTGAAAAATCTTTAAGTAAATTATTTTTATCATCATCTTTGCTTAATTCTTTTATTAACATTTTTGCATCAAAGACTTTACCCTCTATTTTAATAATATCCTTATTTATAATTTTAAATTCATTATTAGTACTATTATCTATGGAAGTTTTTATTGATATTTGATCAAAATTTATAAATTGGAAGTTATTACTTAATCTAAGATTAATCACTTTAAATTGATTGTCGCTATTTTTTATAGATAAATTTTTGAAATAAATATTTTTTTGATTAAATAAAATTTCACTTTCTACAGAGGCAATATTTTCATCAGAAAATGAATAATTTATTAATGGTATTTTAATAAAACTGGATAATTTATTAGTTTTGAAGCTAAGGTATATATTAAAATTTTTTTTTATTTTTTTGACATCCATTTTTCCACTGAAAAAATCTTTTTCAGCATTGGCTAAATTATTCAAACTCCAAGATGCTTCATCTAAATAGAGATGATCTTTTTCGTAACGAAAGTTAGTTATCAAATTTTTTATTTCGTATTCCTCAGAAATTTTAATATTAGCAGTATTAATAATACCATTCAAAATGAAATCTTTTTTTAATTTAAAATCTTCGTTAAAATTTAATTCCAAATTATTTATTTTAAATCTTGCATTTTTTATATATTTTAGGTTTTCTCTCTTAATTTTTGTTTTTTTAACCAGTGTCTTTATTTCATTAAAATCTATATAATTTGAAGATAACAAAACTCTTTTGATGCCAACTTTTTTTTTTAATAATGCTTCCAAATCAACATCTGTTCTTAAATTTTGAAGTGGTATTAGAACCTGTGAGTAAATAATTTCAGGATTTATGAACCTAATAAATATTGTAAATTTTTTTATATCTAGTAATACTGAAATTTTTTGAAAATTAATATTAATATCCTTGTTAGACTTTTTTATTTCAGATTTAATTAAACTATTAAACCTATCTGTTTCGTAGCCATAAAAACTTAAATATATTAATGATATGAAAAAAATGAATATAATAAATAGAAAAGTTGAGATGAAAGTTTTTTTCATTAGCTTTTAATTTTAAAAATTGAACCCTCGATAAATTTATCAATATTTCCGTTTAAAACAGAATCTGGATTTGTATCTTCAATATTATATCTTAAATCCTTTACGAGCCTATATGGTTGCAAAACATATGATCTTATTTGATGTCCCCAACCTATATCAGTTTTAGAATTAGCTTCTTTGTTACTTTTCTCCTCTCTTTTTTTTAACTCAAATTCATAAAGCCTTGCCTTAAGCATCTTAAAACAAGTCTCTTTATTTTTGTGTTGGGATCTCTCGTTCTGACATTGTACAACTATTTTTGTTGGCAAATGTGTTATTCTTACAGCGCTGTCAGTAGTATTAACATGCTGACCACCTGCTCCACTAGATCTGTACGTGTCAATTCTTAAATCTTTATTATCTATAACAACTTCAATTGAATCATCTATACTTGGATAAACCCATATACTGGCAAAACTTGTATGTCTTCTTGCTCCTGAGTCAAATGGGGAAATTCGTACCAACCTATGAACACCAGATTCTTTTTTCATTAGTCCATATAAATTTTCACCCATTACCTTTAAAGTTGAAGATTTAATGCCTGCCTCTTCTCCTTTGTGTTCGCTTATCAATTGGGATTTGAAATTTTTTTTATCAAACCATTTAAGATACATTCTTCTTAACATTTCAGCCCAGTCTTGACTTTCTGTGCCACCCGCTCCAGCATGTATTTCAATATAAATACCCATGTGATCATTTTCTCCAGATAAAAAACATTTTATTTCAAATTTCTTAGTCTCGATTAATATTGTGGATATTTTATTAAAACAATCGATAAGGGTTTCAGAGTCGTTTTCATCTAAGGCTAATTGGTTTAGATCTTTAAGATTTTCAAGATTTTTTTTTGTATCAGAATGAAAATTAATTATGCTTTCAAAGAAGTTTTTTTCTCTAATAACTGATTTAGATTTAATTTTATCTTTCCAAAAACCTTCTTTTGATATTTCTTGATCTAAATTACTAACTTTTTTTTCTGCCAATTGTGAATCAAAGATACCCCCGAATATTACTCAAAGAGGCCTGTGATAAATTTAGTTTTTTTTCGAAATCATTCATTAATAAAATCCTTTAAATTTAGAAAATTTACCATGATTCCTTCGAAAATTTAAATTTTTTAATTTTATACTTTTAGACGAACTTTCTTTAAAACTTTCAGTAATTGAGCTTTTATCACTAAAATCTGTAATTTCACCATTGTCATAATTCACTGGATAAAGATAAATTCCATTTGGAACTTTAAAAGGTTTTACATCCTCTTTATATAAAGCTGTCTCGATAAATTTTTTAAAAATGGGTAAAGCTGCTTTAGATCCTGTTTCATATTTACCTAAAGTTTTTGGATCATCGTATCCAACATATACACCAACAACTAAATCTGATGTAAAACCAATAAACCAAGCATCAAAGTTGTCGTTTGTGGTACCTGTTTTACCTCCCAAAGGTAAATTTAAACTTTTTAATTTTTTCCCAGTTCCTCTTTTAATAACACCTTCTAGCATAGATGTTACTTGATAAGCGGTCTCTTCACTTATTATCTGTTTTCTATCATCTAAAATTTTTAACATGGGTTTATTTTTTTCCAAAAAAATATCACATCCACTACACAGTCTTTCCTCGGAGTTAAATATTGTAATTCCGCGTCTATCTTGAATTCTTTTAATTATTTTAGGTTTAACTTTTTTTCCACCGTTAACAAATGTTGAGTAAGCTGTTGTTAACTTTAATAATGTAGTTTCGTTTGATCCTAAGGATACAGATAGAAGTTCGGGAGTTTTATCGTAGACTCCTAAATTTTTTGAAATATTTTCTATTTTTTCAAATCCTAAATCTTGAGCAATTCTAACCGTCATAAGATTTCTTGATTTCTCTATACCTTTCCTCAGAGTTGATGGACCGTAAAACTTTTTTCCATAATTTTCTGGTTTCCAATCTTTTAAACCGGCTCCTTGTTCGCTTACAAATGGGGCGTCAAGGACTAATGAATTTGGTAAATATCCATTTTCTAAAGCTGCGGCATATACAATTGGTTTAAATGCAGACCCGGGTTGTCTTCTTGCCTGGGTAGCTCTATTAAATTCGCTGGATATATAACTATAACCACCAACTAAAGCTTTCACTTCTCCATTATGCGGGTTCATAACAACTATTGCTCCATTTACTAATGGAAGTTGTTTTATATCCCAATTACCTTTTTTATTTTTTTTTAAAAAAATTAAATCACCAATTTCTAATAATTCGTTAAAGTTTTTTTTGTTAGTCCAATTTAAATTTTCAAATACTATTTGAATTTGACTATTGTTATTTAATAATTTAATTTTTGAGGTGTATTCTTGAACATCTAAAACTTGTGCAACTTCCCATTTTAAAGTTTTATCAAGATTTATTTTATTAACAGTTTCTTTCCAATTTTTATTTAAAAAAATGTTTGTGATAGGACCTCTCCACCCTTTCCTTTTGTCATACTCTTCAATTCCATATCTTAATGATTTTAAAGCTGTTATTTGATAAGATGGATTTAAAGGAGTGCTTATTGACAAACCTTGTGAATATAGTTTTTCAAACCCATAATCTGTTTTAACAATTCTCCTTACCTCTTCGGTATATGATTTTGCCTCTTCTAGTAAAAAAACCTTCCTATTTTTCAGTTTAATATCGGATTTAGTAAATTTTTTGAAATCTTTTGCATTGATATATCCATTATCTTTTAAATTTATTAAGACTAAATTCCTTCTTTTTTTTGCTAGTTCAGGTGATTTAAAAGGATTATACTTGCTGGGTGCTTTGGGTAGAGCTGCTAAGAGTGAAGCTTCAATATAATTTAATTCTTTAACAGATTTATCAAAATATTCTAAACTTGCAGATGCTACCCCATATGTTCCTTGTCCAAGATAAATTTCGTTTAAATACAATTCAAGAATTCTTTTTTTGGTAAATGCTTTTTCTATTCTAAAAGCAAGGATTGCTTCTTTAATTTTTCTTTTAAGAGAAACCTCATTAGTTAACAAAAAGTTTTTTGCAACTTGTTGTGTAATTGTCGATGCCCCTTCGAGTCTTTTGTTTGAAACAATATTTTTAATATTTTTTATAACAGCTCGGGTTACACCTTTTGCATCTACGCCTGGGTGGCTAAAAAAATTTTTATCTTCTGCGGATAAAAAGGCATTTATTACTTTTTCTGGTATCGAGTCGTATGGAATAAACAATCTTTTCTCTATAGCGTATTCTGCGATAAGTTCGCCATTTTCAGTATAAACTCTACTAAGTACGGATGGTTCATAATTGGATAATTTTTTATAATCCGGGAGACCTGCTGAAAAATACCAAAAAGCTGAAAATAAAAGAAAGAAACCTCCTAAAAAAAGGCTTAGACAAATCTTGATAAAATAACCTGAGACTTTTGATATTTTCATAATACATCTAAAAATATATGCTTAATTTTGGCTATCTTAAGGCATTTTATAATTTATAAACTTACAATTGATACAAAAAAAATGTATAGTGAAATTATGAAGAATTATTCAAATATCAAATCAGTTGAAGCAAAATTCACCAACGGAATTCATTTATTATGGAAAAAAATTTATATATTGATGCATCGCATCCAGAAGAAACTAGAGTTGTACTTAAATCAAAATCTTATATCGAAGAGTACGAATCGGAAAACAAGAACAATTTAAGTTTAAAAAATAATATTTATCTGGGAATAGTTAGTAGAGTTGAGCCCTCTCTGCAGGCCGCATTTATTAACTACGGTAGAGAGAGACATGGTTTTTTAGCTTTTAGCGACATTCAATCTGATTATTATCAAATACCTACCGAAGACAAAGATGAGCTAAAAAAAGTTGAAGAAAAAATAAGGGAAGATTTAAAAGAAAAAACTGAAAGTGATGAGGTAGAGGATAAAAGTAAAGACGAAGCATTAAATAAAACAAAAAATGATGTTGAGGAAACTCCAAGTATTAAAGAAAATATAAATAACCAATCCGATAAGATAAGAGAAAATCTTAAGAGCAGATATGGAGTAAGAAAATATAGGATCCAAGAAGTAATTAAACCTGGACAGGTTATACTGATACAAATAATAAAGGAAGAAAGAGGTCAAAAGGGAGCGGCTCTTACAACTTTTATATCTTTGGCAGGGAAGTATATAGTTTTAATGCCTAATACTGCTAAAGGAGGAGGTATATCTAGAAAGATTTTTAAGTATGAAGAGCGAAAAAAAATTAGATCTATATTGAATGAAATAGATATTCCAAAAAATATGGGTTTAATTGTCAGAACAGCAGGATCAGGTAAGACAAAAAATGAAATAAGTAATGACCTTTCAGGCACAATTAAGATTTGGGAAGAAATTAAAAATAAAACAATTAATTCTACTGCACCAAATTTAATTCATGAAGAGGGAGATATTATAAAAAGGGCTCTTCGTGACATGTACGATAATAATACTCGGTATATTTATGTTGAGGGAAATGACGGATATCAAAAGGCAAAAAATTTCATGAAGCAATTAATGCCGAGAAATACAAAATTTATAAAAAAATACAGGGGAAAAATTCCTTTATTTCATAGCGAGGACATTGAGCAAAGCCTCAATAAAATTTTTGAGCCTACAGTCAAATTAAAATCAGGAGGTTATCTAGTTATAAATCCTACAGAGGCTCTGGTTGCTATTGATATTAACTCTGGCCAATCAACAAAACAATTAAATATTGAAAAAACTGCTCTTAATACAAATTTGGAGGCTGCAGAGGAAATTGCAAGACAAATTAAAATTAGAGATTTGTCTGGATTAATAGTTATAGACTTTATAGATATGATAAACTTCCATAATAAAAGAGCCGTTGAAAGAAAAATTAAAGAGAGATTAAAATTAGACAGAGCAAGAATCCAAATTGGAAGAATAAGTAATTTTGGACTCTTAGAAATGACTCGTCAAAGATTGAAAGAGAGCTCTATTAAATGGGAGGTTAACCTTTCGCTTGAGTCTTTTGCGCAAAAAATTATAAAAAAAATTGAGATGCTTGCCTTTTCGAACAAAACGAAGATTGTCGAGGCTAGTGTAGCTGAAAAAGTAAAAGATTATTTAGAGTCGTATTTTGGGAATGAAATAGATTTTTTTCAAAAAAAATATAAAATTAAGATAATTATAAATTCAAATCAAAACCTTATTATACCTGAGTATAAAATTTTATTACTAAATAAAGGTAAAAAAGTAATTAATAAGGTAGAAAGCTTGTTAAAAATCAATGGAAAAAATATTCCTCAAAAGAATAGTAAAAATCATTTTAATTTAGATACAAAAAAATCTGATAAGAACGTTTCTCTTGGTAAAATTCTTTGGACCAGAAGGAAAAAGAAAATATCAAATTAATCCTTTGGAAGATGTACTAGGTGATGCATAATCCTGTATATCTATTCTCCCTGCCAAAAAAGATTTTCTACCTGCTATAACTGCATCCTTCATTGATGAAGCCATCATTATTGGATTTTTAGCTTCAGCAATAGCTGTATTAACTAGTACTCCGTCACATCCAAGTTCCATAGCTATTGCTGCATCTGAAGCTGTGCCAATACCAGCATCAACAATAACGGGGACTTTTGAATTTTTTACTATAATTGATATATTAAGTTTATTTTTTATACCTCTTCCAGATCCGATAGGTGAGCCAAGTGGCATAATAGCTGCAGCACCTAAATCTTCTAATTTTTTTGCAATTATTGGATCGTCAGAACAATAAACCATAACCTTAAAACCTTCTTTAACCAAAACATCTGTTGACTTAATTGTTTCTACCATATTCGGATACAGAGTTTTTTTGTCTCCGAGAACTTCTAGCTTTACAAGTTTCCAACCACCCATTTCTCTTGCAAGTCGTAAAGTTCTTAGAGCATCTTTAGAGTTAAAACATCCTGCTGTATTTGGTAAATAAATAATTTTTTTAGGATCTAAGTAATCCATCAAAACAGGTTTTTTCTTATCTAAAATATTTACTCTTCGGACAGCTACTGTTACCATTTCTGCGCCGGAGGCTTTCACTGCTTCTGCTGTTTGTTTAAAATTTTTATATTTCCCTGTTCCTACAATTAAACGAGATTTAAGTTTATACTTTTCAATCTTAAGGATATCTGATTTCATTAACCTCCTCCTATAAATTGGACAATTTCAACTTTGTCATTTTCCTTAAGCTTTTTCTTGGTGTACTGATTTTGAGGTAAAATTCTTCCATTGAGCTCAATTGCTATCTTCTTTTCATTTAATCTATATTTTTTTACAAGATCTTTAATATTTGAACCATTGTAAATTTTTATTTTTTTTCCATTTAATTGTATTTTTGCCATAATTGAGATATTTTTAATTTTTATTATATCAAAATGAGTCAAAAAATCCTTGTTATTAATGGACCTAATTTAAACTTGCTTGGTACAAGAGAAAAAGAAAAGTATGGAAATATCTCCCTTGGGGATATTAAAAACAAATGTGAAATCCACTCCAAAAAGATTGGAATTCAAGTTGAATTTAAACAGTCCAATGTTGAAGGAGAGATAGTCAACTTTATTCAAGAAACAAGAAAAAATTACCACGGTATAATTATTAATGCAGGCGGTTACACACATACATCTGTAGCTATTCTTGATGCATTACTTGCAGTAAAAAAACCTACTATAGAGTTACACATAACTAATATTTACAAAAGAGAAGATTTCAGGCATAAATCTTTGATTAGTAAGGCAGCAAGTGGAATAATTTGTGGTTTGGGTGTTGATGGTTATATTATGGCACTTAATGGAATTAAAAAAATTATAGATAATGAAAATTGATAAAAAATTAATTAAAGAACTTAAAGAATACTTAGAGGAATTTGGTCTCTCAGAAATTGAATACCAAGATGGTGACAAGAAAATCAAGGTAGGAAAAAGCGTAATATCTAGTGCCCCGGTTACTGCACATAAAACTGGTTTAACAAAAACAAAAGAAGAAGAGACTGGAACAAAGATTGTTTCTCCAATAATAGGTACTGCATATTTGGCGCCTGAGCCTGGAGGAAAAAAGTTTGTTGAGGTTGGTCAAAAAATTAAAAAAGGACAAACGGTAATGATAGTTGAGGCCATGAAAACAATGAATCACGTTCCTTCTACTTCAAACGGTGAAATAAAAAAAGTTTTAGTTCAAGATGGTCAGGCTGTGGAATTTGGCCAAATATTAGTTCTTCTAAAATAATCAATGTTTAAAAAAGTTTTAATCGCAAATAGAGGTGAGATAGCGGTTAGAATTATAAGAGCTTGTAAAGAGTGGGGAATAGGAACGGTTGCAGTTCATTCTGATGTTGACTCTGAGTCTATGCATGTTCGCTTAGCTGATGAAAGTGTTTGTATAGGTTCTCACGAACCAAGAAATAGTTATCTTAATATGGCTGCAATTATGTCAGCGGTTGATGTGACTGGTGCTGAAGCAATTCATCCGGGATATGGTTTTTTATCTGAAAATTATAAATTTGCAGATATAGTTCAAAAGCATGGAATAAAATTTATTGGACCTAATTCAGAAATTATTAGAAAAATGGGAGACAAAATAGAGGCAAAGAAAGTTGCTAAACAAAATGGTCTCCCAGTTATCGAGGGTTCTGAAGGAGGGGTTAAAAATCTTGAGGAAGCAAAAAAAATTTGTAAATCAACAGGTTATCCTATTTTAATTAAAGCTTCTGGAGGTGGCGGAGGAAAGGGAATGAAAGTAGTTGAAGAAGAAACCAAATTGGCGGAGTTATTTTCCCTTGCACGTTTGGAGGCAAAAAAGTATTTTGGAAATGATGAGGTCTATATTGAAAAATATTTTAAAAGCCCGCGACATATTGAGGTTCAGATTTTGTCAGGTAAAAATAGAACTGTACACTTAAACGAGAGAGATTGTAGCGTTCAAAGAAAACATCAAAAACTTATTGAGGAAACGCCGAGCCCAGTCCTTACAGACGAAGTTAGAACTGACTTGCTTAATAAAACAGTGAAAATGGTTGAGGCTATTGGTTATGAGGGTGCGGGAACAGTTGAATATATATATGAAAATGGAAAATTTTACTTTTTAGAAATGAATACAAGAGTACAGGTTGAGCATCCAGTCACTGAAGTTCAAACAGGTATAGATATAGTTAAAGAGCAAATTTGGATCGCAAATTCCGGTAATACAGCTTTAAAACAGAGTGATATAAGTGCAAGAGGACATACTATCGAGTGCAGAATTAATGCAGAGGATCCATCAAAGAATTTTCAGCCTAGTCCGGGAATAATTTCAGTTTGCCATCAACCTTCGGGTTTTAGAACAAGGGTAGATGGGTCAATTTTTCAGGGATGTAAAATTACTCCATATTACGATAGTCTAATATGTAAATTAATATGCAAAGGAAGAAATAGGACTGAAGCTATACAAAGGACTATGAGATCATTAAATGAATTTGTAATTGATGGAATTGTAACAACTATTGATCTACATAAAAAAATACTATCTCATGAGAAATTCATTACCTCTGAGTTTGACACTAATTGGCTTGGAAAAGAAAAATTTTACTAAAATAACTATTTAAATTGATAAGCAATTATTTAAATGATATTAAAAGTTAATTATGGGATACCCAAAAAAACATAGAGGAAGACGTAAAATTGGCTCAAAAAAAAGACGGGCTAGAAAAAGAAACAAGAGAAAATAGTCTTACTCAAAATGGAACTGAGAACTCAAATTAAAAAGTTGAGTTTATGGATATTTATTATTCCATTCATTGCTGTTAATCTATGTTTGTTTATATCTGTAAATTACCAAATTTTTGACAATACATTTTTAAGCGTTGATCAGATTGGACGATCAGGTTCTACTTTTCCATATTTTGATGGAGGAGTTTCTATAAGTAGAACCGCTAGAACTTATCCTGCTTATTTAATTTTTAAACCTGGAATGATTTTTACCTCTATTCTTCTTATAATTTATTGGACAAAAACAAATAAGATAATAAATTTTTATCAGGGCTTAGAAAATAAAAAAAATCTTTTCAAAACCCTAGGTATAATATCAGCAATATTTCTTGTGATACATTCATTGTTACTAGGTGTAAAATTCGATAATGATTTATATAAATTTTTTAGAAGATTTGTTTTATTAAGTTTTATTATTTTTGAAGTGATAGCTCAATCTTTATTAGTATATAGACTTTTTAAATTAAAATCTTTTATGATGAAACACATAAATAATTATGTCTTAACCCTTAAAATTATTCTAGTAACGGTTTTAGTTTTGGTAGCTTTAATAAGTTTACCGATAGTTGTAACTAGCGGGAATACGCATTTTAAACACGCATTAGAATGGAACTATTTTTTTGGTGTGATTATTTTTTATTTGCTTACTTATTTGTTTTGGAGAAGATCTTAAAACCCATGTCTACACACCTTTCGGTGCGCAGACTTAAGTTTTGGCCCGTCGTTTTAGTACTACCGCCAAGCCCACCATCCTGCAATTTTAGTACTACTCTGCAGAATTTTCTGCCCGTTAAGCTTGAACCTCTCGGTTTTTCCTTAACTGGCCAGTTAAGAGTTGCCTCTTAATTCATATACATTAAAACATAAAAAGAAAAAACAGCTATCACCTTTTAGTTGTTTTTTTTATTGCTCTGTGAATTGTGTGGATAAATTTTTATTAACTGTTCTATCTATCCATCCGCCGCCAAGTAATCTTTCTCCTATATCGTCCTTGTGATAGAAAACACATGCTTGTCCTGGAGAAATTCCCCTTTCGTCTTGTAATATTTCAACAACTCTCTCATCTTTTTTAAATATAGTTTTGGCTTTTAAAAGTTTGCCGGTTGATCTTACTTTGATAAAAACACTATTATTTGAAAATTTGTCATCTGATAATAGATTTACATTTCTTAAATACAATTTTTTTACATTCAGGCAATCTTGTGGTCCAACAATTATAGAATTATCTTTTGCTATTATATCTATTACATATAGAGGTTCTTTGCTCGAAATCTTAATTCCTTTTCTTTGACCAATTGTATAATTAATAATTCCATCATGGTATCCAAGTTTTTCACCAAATAAATCATATATATTCCCTTTTTTAAAAGACTGTGGCCTATATTTTTCAATTACCGAGGCATAGTTTCCGTTGGGTACAAAACAAATGTCTTGGCTATCTGGTTTTTCTGCAACATTTAAATTTAGTTTACTTGCTATTTTCCTTGTTTCTGATTTGTTTATAGATCCTAATGGAAACCTTAAGTAATTTAATTGTTCCTGCGTGGTATTAAATAAGAAGTAACTTTGGTCTCTTGTGGTGTCTTTTGCTCGATACATTTTCCCTTTTCCATCTTTTTCGTATCTCACCACATAATGTCCGGTGACTAATGCGTCAGCACCT
This sequence comes from Pelagibacteraceae bacterium AG-430-I06, assembly GCA_003209895.1. Lineage (GTDB taxonomy): Bacteria > Pseudomonadota > Alphaproteobacteria > Pelagibacterales > Pelagibacteraceae > Anoxypelagibacter. Next base: position 24,912 of record QCOH01000006.1, on the reverse strand, counting down.
AGTTCCTTTGCAAATTTAAATAGGTCTCTAAATTTTACGGTTTGATTACATTGAACACAAGGTATTGGTGTTTCTCCTCCAACATAACTGTCAATAAAAGAGTCTATAACTTCTTTTTTAAATTTTTTTTGATAGTACAAAATTTTGTGTTTGATATCCAAAGTTTCAGAAACTCTTTTAGCATCAATTATATCTTTTCCTGCACAGCACTGTCTCGAATCAGTTAAAGTTTTAGTGTCGTCATATAGTTTTAAAGTTATCCCTGTAACATCATAGCCTTCCTGTTTCATAAGCCCGGCTACAACCGAGGAATCTACACCCCCTGACATAGCTACAACGATTTTTGTATTTTTTGGCGACTTTTTTATACCTAGTGAGTTAATCATAAACTGTTATATATTATAAAAAATTGAAACTTTCCATTATGCAATATGATCTAGAACCTGGTAATTTTGTCATTAATACATCCAAAAAAAGCTGGGGTATTGGACAAGTTCAATCTATAATTAAGAATAAAGCTACAGTTAATTTTCAAAATGCTGGCAAACTAGTTATTAACTTAGATAATATTAAACTTGAAAAAATTGAAAATGAATGAAAATGAATTAAAACAACTAGCTGAAAATTTAATAGAGACTACAGCTATCGCTGGAAAAACATCGATAGATCTTTACAGAAATGGTTTGAAAAAAATTATAAAACCAGATAACTCTCCAGTGACAAATGGTGATTTGGAGGTCAACAAACTACTTACTGAAAAAATAAAAACTTTAACACCAAATATTCCAATTATTTCTGAAGAAACAGTTGATTTTAAAAAAGAAAATAATTTAGATACTTTTTGGCTGATTGACCCAATTGATGGCACAAAAGAATATATTGCAGGTAAAGATGAGTATACCATTAATGCAGCACTTATTTTGAATAACAATCCGATAATAGGTATGCTTGGAGCACCAAAAAAAAATAGATTGTTTTATTCATACGGTAAAAATAATTCTTATATGATTGAAGAACAAAAGACCATTAAGCTTGACTGTAAAAAAAAGACTGAAAAGGGTAAAGTTTTTGCGGTTAGTGGAAGTTCTGATCCAGGAGAATTAATATTAAATGTTTTTAAAAAACACAAAATAAATTCTTTTACACCAATGCACAGCTCATATAAATTTTGTGTGATTGCTACAGGAGAGTTCGATTTTTATGCTGCCAAAGAAAGAGCTTATGAATGGGACTACGCAGCAGGGCATGCGGTTGCTGAAGGTGCTGGTGCAATTATCACAACTTTAGAGAATAAAAAATTCAAATATGGTAAAAGCGACTACAAGAATTTAAGTTTAATAATTAAACGTAATGAAAAACTAGATGCTTAAGACAATCTTAATAATAATTGTATCTGTATCAATTTTTGGTCTTGTAGTTTTTGTATTTGTAAAAAATTTCATAAGGAAAAGATTAGAATATTATTTGAAATTAAACGAAAAAAAGAAAACTAAATAAGTTTTATTAGTTTATTGAATTCGTCCTTGTACATCGTTAAAACTCTTTTACATATATCGTAACTGAATCCTGATCTTGCTAAAATTCCCATATCTTTTTTATAAAAAATCTCTCTATTTGGCTCCGGACGTAATGGGCCTATCCTACGTTTTTTACAAATTTTCATTGCAGACAAAAAATCTGGATCGGATTTCTCGTTTTTAATTTTATTTAAACTCATTTGTATATTTTTTTGTTCGATTCCTTTGCTCTTTAGTGAATGATTAATTTTATTTAGAGAATATCCTCTCCTAAATAGCACTCTTGCTTTTGAATCTGAATATAAGCTGTCATTTAAAAAATGACTTTTTTCAAGGTTGGATACTATGTTGTCTATTATTTCGGTAACTTCTTTTCTTTGTTTTGTTCCTTGAAATTTCGTTAAATACTTTTTTAATAAATATGTTTTGGTTTGTTGTTTTGAAGGATTATATTTTTCAATATAAGAGTACGCTAAATCTCTTAAATTAACCGTTAAATCATTAAAATCTTTTTTATTTGAAATTGAATCCATTGCTTTTATATTATACAAGTTTTTATGATTGATAACCTCCTATCTTTTTTAACTTACGAGAAAATTTACTATATAACTAATATAGGCGTTATACCGTTTTGGCTCCTTCTAATTTTTATACCTAATCATATTATTACAAAATTTTTTGTAAAATCTGTAATAATTCCACTTTTATTATCCACAGCATATTTGTTTATTGTTTACCAAATTTACATAACAGAAAATATTTTTGAAATTTTTAATCTATATTTGGGCCTAAATGAACTTTATGCTTTATTTGCAAACGAAGCCTTTCTTTTAATTTTTTGGCTGCATTTTTTATCAATTAATTTATTTGCAGGTAATTGGATTGCAAGTGACTCCAAAATTTTTCTAGTTCCAAAATTTTTGGTTATTTTGTCATTAATATTAACCTATTTTACCGGGCCCATTGGATTATTGGTGTATTGGTTAATAAGAGTCTTCTATGCAAAAAAAATAAATTTTTATGACTAAGTCAATTGAGTTCTACTTCGATTTTAGTAGTCCATACGCCTATATTGGATATAAAGAAATTAAGGAATTAGAGAAAAAATATCCTTTTAAAATAAAGTATATGCCTATTTTGCTGGGGGGGCTTCATAATTCTGCAGGGATAACTCCTGCTGCATTTATTAAACTTAAGTCTAAATTTATGCAAGATGATACAAAACTTGTATCTGAAAAAAAAAAAATAAAATTTGTTTTTAATTCATATTTCCCGATTAAAACAGTTAATTTAATGCGTGGTGTTATAATTGCAGAAGAAGATAATTCAGAAAAAATTTTTATTGAGAAAATATTTAATTCAATATGGAGAGATGGTTTAAATATGAATGATCCAATAATAATAAATAAAGTTCTTCAAAATATTGATCTTAATCCTGAAATATTTTTAACCAAAGCAATAGATAAAAAGATTAAAGATAAATTAAGAAAATTAACAGATGAAGCTCTTAAAAAAGGAATTTTTGGGGCACCAACTTTTGTTGTAAATAAAAAAATTTTTTGGGGACAAGATAGGCTCTTGTATGCTTTAGATGAGGTAAAGAAATAATTTATTTCTTTTCTTTAATAGTAACTTCAAATCCCTCACTTACCAATGAACTGAAACCGCCTTTTACATGGGCGATGTTCTTATAGCCCATGTCTTTAAGTGTTTTTGTTGCCAAAGCAGACCTCATGCCAGCTGCACAAAAAAGGATTAATTTTTTTTTTTCTGAAAATTTTGATGAATCATAATATTGACTTTGAGGATCCAGCCAAAATTCTAACATCCCTCTAGGTATATGATGAGATCCTTTTATTGTTCCATCTCTTAAGAGTTCTCTAATATCACGTATATCTATGAGTGTGCACTGATTTACATTATCCAAATCTTTCACTTCTTTAGGCTCAAGCGTTTTAATTTCTTTTAATGCCCCATCAACTAGCTCTTTAGAAGATTTTATATTCATTAAAAGTAATATAAACTATTATATAAATAATTAAAATGAGAGAAATTAAGTCCAACAAAAAAAATATTTTAACAAAATTTTTTATCAAATTATCTAGGTTATTTGGGTATGAGATTATAGATCAAAGTAATTTGAACATACCAACTTCTAGTAGAAATATTGAAGAAAAAATTAGTATTCCGGGCAAAAAGTCTGTTGTCTTACCTTTGGGTAAAGTAGAAATTACAAGGTCCATTAAATCGCTTGATATAATATTAAGAACTTGCATGACCGTAAATATGTTGTCTCAATCCAAAAAAAGAGTTTTTGAACAAGATAAAGATGAATATACAAAAAGAACTTTACGTTCAATTATCAAAAGCGTAAACCAAGCAAAAATTTCATTTAAAAATGTGAAATTTAAAATTTATATAATTGACCACGATTCCCAAGAAAAACAAATCGAAAGTATAAAAAAAATGTTGGTACAATCTAATATTAATTTTGAGATTATAAAACTCGAATTAGATAAATTCTCAAGAGAAATTAAGAACATAAACGAGGAAAACAAAGAAGTAACTTCAAACCAAAAATCAAATATGTCAAATATTCATCAATCTTTGTTTCTTGCTAAAGCTAAAAGCGAAGACTTAATATATTTTGTTGAAGATGATTATGTTCATGAAAAAAATAGTTTTACGGAAATATTGTTTACATATGAAAGAATATCGTCTCAGCTTAAAAAAGAATTGATAATTTGCCCTACAGACTATCCATATTTATATACTCAGACTGATAAAGCGCGTATTTTTATGGGAGAGACAAGGCACTGGCGTCAAGTTGACCAAAGTTTATGTACGTTTTTAACAAGTAAAAATATAGTTGAAAAACATTGGAATGAATTGACCAGCATGTGTAAATTTGAACACTACCCTTTTGAGAAACCTTTGCATAAAATTTATAAGAATGAATTGTGTATTTCGCCTATACCATCTTTAGCAGTGCACTTTACAAATATTAATTCAATTTATGGTTTATCTCCAAATGTAAATTGGAAAAAACTATGGGACGAAAATGAAAATTAAATTAAACCAAAATGCTCCTAATTTTAAACTTAATTCAACCAACTCTAAAATATTCGAATTATCAAAAATAAAGTGTGGTCTAGTAATTTACTTTTACCCAAGGGACAACACTCCAGGGTGCACGTTAGAAACTATAGATTTTTCAAAACTTTATAAAAAATTTAAAACTTTAAAATATGAAGTTGTGGGGGTTTCTAAAGATAGCATGGAAAGTCATTTAAATTTTAAGAAAAGATTTAAGGTTCCTTTTCAGCTTTTATCTGATGAAAAAATTAAACTCCAAAAAAAATATGGTATTTGGGCAATGAAATCTTTTTTAGGTAAAAAATTCATGGGAACAATTAGATCTACTATAGTTATAGATAATAAGGGTAAAATTATTAAAATATGGCCAAATGTTAGGGTTAATGGCCATGCTCAGGAAGTTCTCGATTTTATAAAGTCTCTAAAATAAAAAGGCCCGATTTCTCGGGCCTTAATTATTACCAAAACGAAAGGGAAGGTAATTTTTAAATTAGTCTCTTATTCCGTAAGCGATTACTCCAACTTCGGACTTATCAGTTCCGAGCCTTTCAGCTTCTTTACTGATTCTAATTCCAATAGTCATTTTCATAAGTGACCATACAATGTATGAGACTACGAAAACAAATATTACTACTGAAATTGTTCCGAGGAATTGTGAACCAAAACCTACATCTGAGTTTGTAAACGGAACTGCTAACGTACCCCAAATTCCAGCTACTAAGTGAGCAGGAATTGCGCCAACAACATCATCGATTTTCATTTTGTACAATAATTTTGTTGAGTAGTACATTAACACACCAGCAATTGCTCCAATCACTATTGCAGCAAGTGGGCTTGGTGTTAAAGGTTCTGCTGTTATACCAACTAAGCCAGCGATTGCACCGTTAAGCATCATGACCACATCGGTTTTACCTCCGGCAAGTCTAGACACTGTAGCAGCGGCTAATACACCACCACCTGCAGCTAAGTTTGTATTAATATATATTGTTGCAACTGAACTTACGTCTTCGAGAGTTCCTGCAGCTAATTGCGAACCACCGTTAAATCCAAACCAGCCCAACCAAAGTATAAATACTCCGAGTGTTGCTAATGGAATTGAAGAAGCCGCAAAAGGTGCCATAGCTTTCACGCCACCTCCTGAAGTAAATCTTCCAGATCTAGCACCAAGTACTATAGCACCAGCAAGAGCAGCAGCTCCTCCAGCAGCATGTACTAATGTTGAACCTGCAAAATCAGAAAAACCAGCAGCTGATAACCAGCCACCGCCCCATTGCCATCCCATTTCAATTGGATAAATAAATCCAGTTAAAATTGCTGCAAATAAGAAGAATGGCCAAATTTTAATTCTTTCAGCCAATGTTCCTGATACGATTGACATTGTTGTTGCACAGAATACCATTTGGAAGAACCAGTCTGATCCATCGGAATAACCTGTTTCCAATGATGACGAGTCGCTCCATGAAGAGAATGAACCTATCCATCCACCTTCAGGTATACCGTATGCTAAATTGTACCCAACTAACCAGAACATTACTCCAGCAATTGAATATAAACCTATATTTTTTGCGCAGATCGCTGATACACTTTTAGATGTAACCAACCCAGACTCGAGCATGGCAAAACCTGCTGCCATCCACATAACCAGAAAACCTGACATTAAAAATAATATTGTATTAAAAATGTACTGAACTTCGGCAGATACAGTAGTTTCGGCGTAACCCAAACCAGCAAAAGCAAAATAAATTGCCGTACCTGCAAAGAAATAACCTATATATTTTTTCATAATACCTCCAAATAAAACAGTAGTTTATTGGTAAGTTTTAAGAAGTGCGTTGTTTGAAACTTAGTCGTGCGTTTTTGTGAGGTGTGTCAGAATGGCATTAAAACAACCCTTAAAATTAGTTTTTTAAGGGTTGTTAAAATCGATTATCTGTTAAACATGTCCTTTAAGCCTTTAGCAGGTAAAAACTTAACCTTCTGAGAAGCTGCTATCTGGATTTGTTCTCCAGTTCTAGGATTTCGGCCTACTCTAGCCTTTCTCTTTGCTACCTTATAAGTGCCAAAACCCGCGATTTTAACGGCTTCGTCGTTTTTTAAGCAATCTAAGATTATCCCAGTTATAGTATCAAAAGTTCGCTCTGCATCTGCCTTACTTTGGTTCATGCTTCCAGCGATCTTGTTAACGAGCTGTTTTTTGTTCATTTTTGCCCCTTTTTTGTTGTTATTTTTAATCTCTACAAAAACACAGTAAAATCAACGATAATTTAGTACTATTTGTAAATATTAACACAATATATAGTATATATTAAAAAAGCATTGATTTTACTGTGTTTTTTAAACGTTATTGTCCAAAAACTTAGTGTTACCAATATTTTAAATCGTTAAAAGTTGTGAAAACCATAAGCGAAATTATCAAAAAAAGACCGATTCGAAAAAATCCTTCCTGAGTACTTTGTTTGAGTGGTCTACCTAATATTTTTTCAAATAAGTAAAACATTAAATGTCCTCCATCTAAAAGCGGTATAGGAAACAAATTAATCAAACCAAGACTTATTGAAATGTAAGCAATTGTGCTCAAAAAAGCTAAAAGGCCAAATTCAAAAACTTGACCAGAAATTTTAGCGATTTTGATGGGTCCGCCTAATTGAGATGTGTCTCCTTTTCCTTGAAATAAAGAACCAACAAATTTGATTGTTGTACTACATACAAACCAGATTTCCTTTAAAGAATAGTAAATTGCATTAAATGGACCTAATTTTTTTTTATTAAACTCATTTGTAGTCGGAGCTATTTTAATTCCTATAATCTTTTTTTTTATAGAATTACCAAATGGGTCGGTTGCGTCTATTATATTTGGTTTCACTAAAAGTGAAATTTCATTTTCATCTCTATTTACGGTTACATTAATTGTATCTGAAGAACTAGTATTTATAAACATTGAGACTTCAAGTATACTTTCAACTTTCTTTCCATCAATTGAAGTTATAATGTCATTTTTCATTAACCCAGCTTTTTCTGCAGGACTTTCTAATGAAATTTCATCAATTTTAGCAGGGGTGAAATCTTTCCCTACAAACATAAAAATAAATGAAAAAATAAAAATAGCTAATAAAAAATTTGCTAATGGTCCTCCAGCAACAATTAATACTCTTTGATATAATGGTTTTAAAATAAATAATTTTTTCTGATCATTTTTATTATACTTTTTTAAAACTTCTTCTTGCTCAGCTTGACTGAAAACGTTTCTGTCTCCAAAAAATTTAACATATCCGCCTAGTGGGATAAGGCAAAATTTCCATCTTGTTCCATTTTTATCGTTAAACCCAAAAATTTCTTTTCCAAAACCTATGGAAAAATCGGTTACGCCTACTCCATACCTACGAGCAAAATAATAATGTCCATATTCGTGAATAAATACAACGATTGTTATCAAGATTATAAATGGAATAATAAAACTCATTTTTCCCAAGGTCCTTTTGTTGTTTTTTTATTTCTAGATTGATAGTTTTGTTTTTTACTTTTTTTATTAAAGAATAATATCAAAATTAACCCTGATATAAAACCTCCTATGTGTGCGGCATATGCCACTCCTCCTCCACCAGATGCTTGTGAAAAAAAAGAATTTATAAATTGTAAAATAAACCAAAAACCAAGCACATATAAAGCTCTAATTTTTATTAGTTGACTAAAAAAACCCAATGGAATTAAAACTAATACTCTCGCATTTGGATAGTTGATTAGGTATGCCCCCAGAACTCCACCTATTGCACCACTTGCTCCTATCATGGGGATCTGTGAATTCACATCAACGAGAACTTGGGACATTGCAGCTCCAACTCCAGATGCAAAATAAAAAATAACAAAGTTAAGTGTGCCTAAATCATCCTCAATATTGTCTGCAAAAATCCATAAATACAACATATTGCCGATAAGATGCATCCAACCACCATGCATAAACATTGAAGTAAATATTGTTGCTATAGGTGAAATTTTATCAATTTCATTGGGCAATTGGTCAATACCAATTAAGACTGATGGAATTAGTCCATAAGAGTATGTGAATTCTCTCAACTCTTGATCATTTAATCCTAATTGTGCAAAAAATATTATTACACAAAAAAAAATTATACTGTAACTAACTATTGGTCTGTTTTTAGTGGGATTATCGTCTTTTAACGGTATCATCTAATTTTTAATATTTAAGGATATAAACCTTTAATAGCAATTTTTGCTATATTTTAAATATTTGATTTTATCAACTTATAATTGTAGAATAATCGTTATGAGCGATAAAACAACTGTCTTGCTATCGGATGTTACGATCAAAGGTGATGTGATTGAGAAAGAAACATTAATTACCGACTCAAAAATTGATGGTGATATTACTTCTGAAAAGCTGGTTACTTATCCAGGTAGCAAAATTAATGGTAACATTAATTCATCAAGTGCAACTCTAGGTGGAGCTTCAAAAGGAAACATTAATTCAGATAATATAAATATAAAGTCTACAGCTGATGTTGATGGAGTTTTAAACCAAAAAAATCTTTCTATTGAAGAAGGTGCCAAGCTTAAGATTAAAGCTGAAACTTATTAATTAAAACTTCCACTCACTTATTTTACTAAATAAAAAATTTCTAAAGGCTTTTACTTTAGCAACGTTCTTTAAAGACTGGGGATAAACGAAATGGGTTTCTGTTAAAGGTCCTTCTACATCTGGCAAAATTTTAACTATATTAGGTATATTTACAGTTATATAATCTGGTAATGCTGCTAAACCAACACCGCTTTGCACTGCGAGTAATAATCCATAAACACTATTAACTTTCATAACTGGTTTTCTTTTTTTATTATCTTTGGAGCCAAGTTTCAGAGCCCAGTCTGGATTAAAAACAGGCGATGGAGCTCCTCTTCCATAAGTAATAAATTTATGTTTATCTAAATCTTTTAAGTTTTTTGGGTGACCATTTTTTTCTAAATATTTTGTTGATGCATAAATATGATAGTGGAGATCTATTAATTTTTTTTGAATATAATTTAATTGCTTAGGTCTACGCATAAAAATTCCTATGTCTGCCTGTCTAGTGCTTAAGTCTAATTCTTTATCATCAAATATTAATTCAATTTCGATATCTGGGTGTAAACTCATAAATTCTTTAATTCTTGGTGTAAGCCAGGTTGTTCCAAAACTAACAACAGTTGTAACAGTAAGTTTTCCGTGAAGTTTGTCTTTTTCATCACCGAGAGTAGCCTCAACATCCTTTAGTTTAGATATGACTTCATGAGCTGTTTTGTATAAATATTCCCCATTGTCAGTAAGTACCAAACCTCTTGCGTGTCTTTCAAATAAATGAATTTTTAATTCGTTTTCTAATGACTGAATTTGACGACTTATTGCTGATTGGCTTAGATTAAGAATTGTAGAGGCTTTTGTAAAACTTCCAGCCTCAGCGACCGTATGGAAAATTTTTAATTTATCCCAATCCATATTTTATTTATTGGGATTTACCAGAATTCTTCCTGCTAACTCACCTTTAAGTATTTTGGGGAATGTTAGTAACAGTTCTTCTAAAGAAACTTCTTTTATAGAATTTTCTATTAATGAAAAATCTATTAGTTTTGATGCTTCGTTCCACACAAAATCTTTTCTTTTTGTTGAGGCGCCAGAAGAATCTATTCCCCATAGTTTAACGCCTCTTACAACAAAGGGCATAACATTAGTTAATATTTTATTCCCTCCGGCATTTCCAGGTAGTGCTACTATACCACCGGGTTTTGTTTGGGCTAATATTTTAGTAAGACCTTCGCCTCCAACGGTATCTACAACGCAATCCCACAATCCTTTTTCTAAAAGCTTACTTTCTCCTAAAAACTGGTTTCTTTCCAAAATATTTTTTGCTCCTAAATTTTTAAGATATTCGTGCTTTTCTTTTTTTCCAGTTACTGCGTGAACATTGTATCCCATTTTAGATAACGCCATAACAGCAAAGCTTCCTACACCACCTGTTGCTCCGGTCACTAAAACATCATTAACTTTTGGTCCCATTAAAAGTTCTTCTCTTGCTTTTACAGCAAAAGCACATAATAAAGCCGTTAGGCCAGCTGTGCCCATCATCATTGTTTTAATAGTATTTAAATTATTAGGTATTTTTACAAGAAAATCTGAATTAACTTTTGCGTATTGAGAAAAACCACCATAAAAAACTTCTCCTACTCTAAATCCAGTGAGTACTACTTTATCATTTTTTTTAAACCTAGAGTCCTCAGATTCTTCAACCACGCCCGAAAAATCTATACCCGGAACAAATGGATAATTTTTTACAATTCTGCCGCCATTATTTAATATTAAAGCATCTTTAAAATTTAAGCTTGAATATTCAATTTTTACCAAAACATTTCCATCTTTAAGTTGGTCTGAATTGAGTTCTTTTACTTCCCTGGTAAATTTTTCGTTTTGGTTATCTATTATGATTGCTTTGAAGTTTTTTGACATAATATTATCTTACATGTGACAAATAAATATAACAATTAATTTTTTTAAATCGTATACTTTGGTTATGAAGTTCAAACTTCCGTATTATCTTAAATTAAGCATAATAATGTTGATTTTGATATCACCAATTTTTGTTTTTCAAATCGGTTGGTATTTTTTAGGAAAGAAAGATGGTTTGTTACTTGCTTTTTGTTATGGAATTATAGCTGTAACATATGCTTGTTATAAATTTTATATAGACAATTGGAGAGATGATGAGGATTAATTTTCTGATATAAATTTTAAAAATCTATTTTGAATTCCTAAATCGTCTTTAAATTTTCCAAGAAAATAATTTGTAACAGTTGTTGCCTTCTCTTTTTTGATTCCCCTCATGGTCATACACTGGTGCGTTGCATCAATTGTCACCGCTACACCTTTAGCGTCTAAACCCGTCATTAAAGTTTTTGCTATTTGCATAGTAAGTCTTTCTTGTGTTTGAAGCCTTTTTGAAAAAACTTCTACAGTTCTTGCAAGTTTACTTAATCCAACTACTTTTTTATTGGGTATATATGCGACGTGAGCTACACCAATAATTGGTGCCATGTGGTGTTCGCAATGACTTTGTATGGATATGTTTTTTTGTAAAACCATATCGTCATATCCCTCTACATCGCCAAATGTTTTTTTTAATTCAGATGAAGGATCTTGATTATAACCTTTAAAATATTCTTTAAATGCTTTTGTGACTCTTCTTGGGGTTTCAAGCAAACCTTCTCTGCTCGGATCTTCTCCTATCCATTTTAATATTGTCCTTAAAGCTTCTTCAGCTTCTTTGTCGGAAATCTTATCAAATTTTTCAATAATCTTATCATTACTTTTAACAATCTTCATAATTTGAACCTTTTATATAATAAATGTTAGTATTGCAAATTGCTATTCTACTATTTTTTTTATAGTTTAAACAAATGTTTAAAAAGAGAGAAAATGTCGCTACTATAGAGGAAGGTAAGTTGTTATCTCCAAAATTTGATGGGGAGGGCCTTATACCAGTAGTTACTACGGATCACAAAACTAGTGAAGTTTTAATGATAGGATATATGAACAGTGAAGCATTAAAAAAGACAATTGAAACAAAAGAAGCTCACTATTGGAGTAGATCGCGAAAAGAAGTGTGGCACAAAGGATTGACAAGTGGATTTAAACAAAAGGTTGTTGAAATAAGAATAGACGATGATCAGGATTCTATTTGGTTAACAGTTGACATAGGTGACGGTGCAAGTTGCCATGTAGGATATAAATCATGTTTTTACAGAGCTGTGCCTCTTGGAAAAATTAATGACTCTGAAAATATAGAAATGAATTTTAAAGAAAAGCAAAAAAAATTTGATCCAAAAAAAGTATATAAAGGGAAACCTAACCCTACAAAAATCTAATATGATTGAAGAATTAGACTGTATTTGCGAAGAGTGTAAAAAAAAAGATGAAAGTGTTTCGCAAAATTTACTTATGTACGGTTACAAAATTTGTGATAGTTGTAATATATCAAAAACTATTTTTCCTATCTGAGGGCTAATAAGATTAAAAAAAGAAGAATTGCCTGTATAAACCAACATACCACTACCACTCCTAGAGCTTTCCACAGACTTTTATAATCTAAAGCTTGTCTAACTGCCACAACCATACAGGCTAACATCCAAAAAGACGAGCCGATAAAGGTTACGGTCATAAGTTCAGGTGTAAAGCCAAAAATTCTTATTAAACCCGGTGCACTAGAGAAACCAATAGTTCTAAGTAATTCCCCATGATCGCTTTTAGTTTGTTTGTCTGGAAAAAGCTTAGTTCCAACAATAAATATAAGGAAGGCCCAGAAATACCAACTAGCAAGTGAGATAATTGGTCCAAATATAAAGTTTGATACTCCTAGATGAATTGCACCAACTCCTGCTGCTAAACTAGACAAAACAACAACCGCAGCAGCTTGAAAAGTTGCAGACTTATCATGCTCAACTTCTTCATAGAGATCTGGATCGATCTTGATAGCCCTAAAAATTCTTTTAATAAAACTTGTTTTCATTTAAAGCACATATGGTTCTGGAGATTTTTTATTTTCTAAAACTCTACTTACTGAAAGAGCACTTAAATCAATTGATTGGTAAGATCCAGTCGTTATAAGCTCAGTTAAAGCTCTTCCTATCCCTGGTGCCTGCATTAGACCCCTGCCTGTAAAACCTGAAGCTAAGTAAACGTTTTTATATTTTGGATGTTTTCCAACCACTGCATTATTATCTAATTTGTTACAATCATAAAAACCAGCCCATCCACCCGTTAATTTAAGTTTCTCAAAAATTGGAATTCTTTTAGCTAAGGCTGGCCAGACTAAGTCTTCAAAATGATCCCAGTCGGGTTCTAAATTTTCTGCGTTAAATTTTGATATTGGTGAGCCTGCTAAATATTCCTTACCCTCCGGTCTCCAATACACTCCAGTTGTAAAATCAGATGTTAAAGGCATTTCAGGTATATGTTGTGGGCAGCTCACTCTAAAAACAGTATGTTTTTGAGGAACAACCGGAACATCTTTAAGTAAATTGTTTGTATTATATCCGACAGCACATATCACGATATTAGAACTAATTTCTGAAATATCTTTAACTTCTCCTTTAATAAACTCAGTACCTTGCTCAGAAGCTTTATTTTTTAAGGCACTATGGAATAAATAAGGATCTATCCAACCCTCCTTTTTGTCATCTGTATATGTTACAGTCTCTATGCCTTCATCATTTACATAAGGAAACTTATTTTTTAGATCTGATCCTTTAATATTTTTAGTGCCAGCTTCACATTGTTTGTGATTTTTAAGTGCTTCGTATTGTTCTGGTGCATGATCTGGACCAAAAAGAAATAAGTATCCATTTGGTATCACACTCGTTGTTGGATTTGGATTTTTTTTTGTTTTAAGTAATTCTGGTACCTGAAAAATAAATTCTCTTGCAAACTTTCCTAGTAAAATATTTTCTTTTTGAAAAAATTGCCTTCGAAAGCCACCCAATGACAAAGGGAAAGAAGCTTTTTTGTAAGTAGGGTCTTGTTCAATTACTTTTACTTTTCTACCTTCTTTAGATAAGAAATAGGCAGATGCAGTGCCAATTATTCCTCCACCAATTATTACAATATCATCCATATTTAATTTAAATAAAAAATACTAACGTTAAGTATCAAAGCGTAACTTGACCATAGCAAATAAGGTATCATTAGTAAAAAACTTAATTTGTTATTCTTGTAATAAATCTTCATAAGCCAAATGATAAAAATAAGAATTATTATTAAATCAAATAGCGCCAAAAGAATTTCATGAAAACCAAAGAAAATAACACTCCAAATTGCATTAAAGAATAAGTGAACAAAATAAATTATTAATATTCTTTTTTCTTTAAAAGCGACCCAGTTCAACCAAATTGCCATTGACATAAAAATATATAAGGTTGTCCAAACGGGGCCAAAAACCCAAGAAGGTGGACTATAAAAAGGTTGAATTATTTGAGAGTACCAAGGTTCTTTGTAAACCGATGTAACAACTCCGCCTATTGCAGAAGCTGAAAATGTAATTAAAACTATAAATGTGAAAGATAGATATTTATTATTCAACATAAGTATGAGATATAATTTATTATGAGTGAAAACCAGAAAAAAATATGGGTTACCGGTGCAAGCAGTGGTATTGGAAAAGCAGTTGCTGAAAAGTTTGCAAAAGAAAATTGGAAAGTTGCAATTTCTGCTAGAAGAGAGGAAATTTTAAATGAAATGGCAAAAGAACAGAATATTTTTGCTTTTCCAATGGATGTAACTAACCAAGGCAAAACCGAAGAAACTTTTAATAAAATTTTAAAAGAGTTTGGTGATTTAGATTTATGTATTTTCAGCTCGGGCACTTATGAAAGAAAGTCAGAAAAAGGATTAAACGTAGATAATGTAAAAACAGTAATGGAGGTAAATTTTTTAGGAGTGGTTGGTTGTGTGAAAGCAGTTCAAAAATATTTTCAAAATAAAAAAAGTGGACATATTTCAATTGTTTCTTCACCCGTTGGTTACAGAGGTTTGCCAAAGTCATCTGGTTATACCGCTTCAAAAGCTTCATTAAATAATTTTACACAAGGAATATATTTTGATTTTAAAAAATTTAATGTAAGAGTAACCTTGATTTCTCCAGGATTTATCAAGACAGCTTTAACAGACAAAAATGATTTTAAAATGCCATTTTTAAAAGATACTAAATATGCTGCTGAAAAAATATATGATGGTTTGATTAATAAAAAATCATTCGAAATTATATTCCCTCCTCAAATAGCTTTTATTTATAAAATCTTCCAGATTTTACCAAATAAAGTTTATAATTTTTTGATTAATAAATTTGTTAACCGTTAAATTAATTTTTTACGAAAACTACAGTCAAATCAGCTACTCTAAAACCGAACTTAGTCATTTTGGCTCTATTAATTGCAATTGTGTCACTTTGTTTAAATATCCAATCATCAAAAGTAATTTTAATTTCTTTCCCTTTTACAGGAACAAGTAAAACATACTCTAATTTGAAAGCTGATCCATAAGAGAAACCTTTGGCTGTTCCAACAACATCTGCGGCTGTGCCCTCGTAGTTATTTTCATCTTTTTTTATAATTTTCCATTGTCTAGTTTGAATTTCTCCGTCTGACCAATTAAATTTTTCGTCAAGAATTAATTGTTTACCATCCCATTTTCCATCTAAGTCAGCTGAAAATTGTCTTGTGACTTTACCACCTCTATTTTGAAGCACGCCATATGCTTTAACATTGCCACTTAAAAATTCCTCAATAATTAATCTTGGCTTTTGATCTTTAAAATCTTCTGGTTTCATACCTGCTACACAATTAGTTAAAAATAATGTTAAAAATAAAGTTAAAATATATCTCATTTTTTATTCATTCCTAAATGAAAATTGTATTAAATCAATATTTTTTGCTCTAAAACCAGCTTCACAATAAGAAAAATAAAAATCCCAGATTTTTTTAAATGAACTATCAAAACCTTGTTGTGAAATATTATTCCAAGAACCTATAAAGTTTTCTCTCCATTTACTTAACGTATGTGAATAGTGTGTTCCATAAGAATTATACCCTCTTAATGTGAGCCCAGTTTTTTTGGTATAATCCTTTATAGATTGTAAAGAGGGTAAAAAACCTCCTGGAAAAATATATTTTTGTATAAAATCTTGATTTTTTTTATATCTGTCAAAAAGTTCGTCTTTAATAATAATCGCTTGAATAGCCCCGACTCCATTTGGTTTTAGATTATTTTTAATTGTCTTAAAATATTTATTTAAATTTTTTTCGCCGACAGCTTCAATCATCTCTATGGATGCTATTGCATCGTATTTATCCTTTAGATCTCTGTAATCTAAAAACTTTACTTTAACTTTATTTTGTAGGCCTAAAAGATTTATCCTTTTTTTTGTAAACTCAAATTGTTTTTGTGAAATTGTGATACAATCAAGCTGAACATCGTAATTTTTTGCAAGGTGTTCGGCAAAGCCGCCCCATCCACATCCAATTTCTAAAATTTTATCACCTGATTTAGGTTTTATTAAATTGATGAGTTTATTATATTTATTGATTTGAGCTTTTTCTAATTCTTGATCCGGTTTTTCAAAAATACCACAAGAATATGTTAAAGTTTTATCTAGCCAAGTAGAGAAAAATTCATTACCTAAATCATAATGCTTAGAAATATCTTCAACACTTTTTTCCCTTGTGTTTGATATAAACATTTTTTTGAAAAAAGTGTTTATACTTGAAATATTTAATATTCCTGAGAATTCGTGAGTTATGTTTATATTTTTTGCAGTTAACTCTATTAATAAGGGTAAACTTGAAGTTTCAAATTCATTCTTGATATAACTCTCAGCCAAAGCTGTACTTCCTCCCCTTATGATATTGAAATAAAACTTTGGATTAAGAATTTTAATTTTTACATTTAAAAATTTTTCATGATTTCCAAATTGATATATTTTTCCATCAAAGTTTTCTAATGTAAGCTTTCCATCCTTAATAGAGCTCAACTTCTTTAGAACAAAATTTTCAGATATTTTATATGGACTTAAATTCATTTTTCTACAGATAAATTGTTTTTAATTTTAGAATTTTTCTTAACAAGCTTAATACCTTTCTTCCACAACCTTAATGCTTCAAAGTGTATCGCCATTATAATTTTGATAGTCATCATTGGGTGTTTAAAGAAGTTTTGAACCAATTTTATTGTGGATATTTGCTCTTTTTTACCTATCTGACATGCCGAAAGCAGCAATCCATTATTATCGGTTTGTTTAATAAAAATACTTAAGGTTTCTTTTGGTTCAGCTAACCTAAAATTATAAGCTGTCTCCATCTCTATAAATGGAGATACATAAAATTTCTTGTTACAAGTTTGAGTAATTATTTTTTTGTTTTTTTGCACTGGAAAAATATAGGTATGCTGCTCATTGAAAGTATTCTTTACCTCATAAAGAATTGCTCTGAGTTCGTTATTTTCGTTGAAACAATAAAAAATACTTAATGGATTAAAAACATAGCCAAAAATCCTTGGGAAGCACAAAAGTTTAATTTTTGATACTTTAAAATTAATATTATATTTTTTAAGATTTTTTATAACCCAGTGTCTAAGGTTACCCCCATCTCTGTCTCCATGGTCTTTGTTGTAAAAACTGAAAATATTAAATTTATTAAATGAAAAAATTGATATTTTTTTTTGTAAATCCTTAAATTCATCCAAATCAAAAAAAATAGAAAAGGTTTTGTAAGAAAAAAAATGCCTTTTCGGTTTAAATCTGCGATGCGTTACTATACCTTTGTATATACATGTCTCCATTATTACCTTCGAATTGTTTTAACATTTCAAGAGATGATTTTAATCCATCCTCATGAAAACCATAACCAAAATAACTTCCTGAAAACCAAAGTCTTTTATTACCTTGTAACTCTTTTAAACGATTTTGCATCTCAAAACTTTTATTGTTTAAGTAAGGATGAGTAAAGTTTATTTTTTTAATAATTCTTTCATCTTTTATTTTTGTAATCGGATTTAAAGTAAGAAAATAATTTTTATTTGTTTCTAAATTCTGAAGTCTATTCAACCAATAGGTTACGCATGTTTTTGTTAAATCTTTTTTTGATATTGAATTCCAACTTGACCAAGCATTTTTTTTATTTGGCATCAAATCTGCATCTGTGTGTAGATAAGCCTCGTTCGATATATATGTAAATTCATTGAGGATTTTTTTTTCATTATTTGATGGATTCTCAATGAGTTTCAAACTTTGATCGGCATGACATGCTAAAACTACATGATCGTAATCCCTATATTCGCCCAATGTATTAACAAAAATTCTTACATTATCATTACTTCTTATAATCTTTTTAATTTCATAATTTTTAAAATATTCACCATTAATTTTTTCTAAAACTTTTGAAACATAATTTCTGCTTCTATTTGTAACTGTGTACCATTGAGGTCTATTCTTAAGCTTAAAAAGACCATGATTGTTAAAAAAATTTAAAAAAAGTTCTAGTGGAATATCCCTGGCTTTAGAGAATGGCATAGACCAGATTGCGGCTACCATTGGAATTATATGATAATTAATAAAATATTTTGAAATCTTGGAATTATCCAAATAATAACCTAGTGTTAGATTCTTTAAATCTTTTTTTAGTAAAATCGGTGCGGATTTATAGAAAGATACAATTTCATAAATCATTTTAATAAAATTAAAATTAAACAGATTATTTTTTCTTGCAAATAGTGAATTAAATCCTGTGCCTCCGTATTCTATGTTTGAGTCTTTTACAGATACAGAAAATGACATATCACTTTTTTCATAGGGAACCCTTAATTCCTCAAAAAATTTAATTAAATTCGGATATGTAAGCTTATTAAAAACAATAAAACCTAAATCTACTGGGACTTTTTTATTTTTTTCTTTTATGTCAAACGTGTATGAATGTCCGCCAAAATGATCATCTTTTTCGAAAAGATCTACTTCATAATTTTTTGATAAATAATATGCGGATGACAATCCTGAAATTCCTGATCCAATAACTGCTATCTTCATCTAATTTAAGCTGCCTCGTCTTTATATTCATTAAGACTCGGGCAAGAGCAAACTAAATTTCTATCTCCATAAACATTGTCTACCCTTCCAACTGGAGGCCAATATTTATTATCTTTTAAATACTCGTTTGGAAATGCGGCTTCTTCTCTTTTGTATATGTGTTTCCACTCATTTGCACTTAATTCAAGATGAGTATGTGGTGCATTTTTCAAAGGATTATCTTTTTTGTCAAAACTGCCATTATCTACTTTGTCGATCTCTTTTTTAATAGATATTAGTGCATTACAAAAACGATTAATCTCAGCTAAATTTTCACTCTCTGTAGGTTCAACCATAAGTGTTCCAGCAACTGGCCAGGACATTGTTGGTGCATGATATCCATAATCTATGAGTCTTTTAGCAATATCTTCCTCTGAAATTCCAGATTTAGATTTTATTGGTCTAAGGTCGATTATACATTCGTGGGCAACATTTCCATTTTTGCCCTTGTAAAGTACTTTATAGTGATTAGATAATTTTTTTGATATATAATTTGCATTTAAAATTGCTACTTGAGAAGCTTTTCTTAAACCTTCGGCCCCCATCATTTTTATGTACATCCAAGAAATAGGTAATATACTTGCGCTACCCCATGGAGCCGCAGATACAGAACCTAAACTCTTTTCTGATCTATTACTTTTGGTAATATTATGATTTGGCAAAAAATCTTTCAAATGTTTAGCGCATGCAATTGGACCCATACCTGGACCTCCACCTCCATGTGGAATACAAAAAGTTTTATGTAAGTTAATATGACAAACATCTGGTCCAAATTTTCCAGGTTTTGCAATACCAACTAACGCATTTAGATTTGCACCATCCATGTAAACTTGACCACCTGCTTTATGAACATAATCACAGATCTCGCTAATTTTTTCCTCGAATACTCCATGTGTTGACGGGTAAGTTACCATTAAAGCCGCGATATCTTTGGAGTACTTGTTCACCTTATCTTTTAAATCTTTTAAATCAACATTGCCTTCGTCATCACAATTAACAACAACTACTTTCATCCCGCACATTTGTGCACTTGCAGGATTTGTGCCATGTGCTGACTCTGGTATCAAACATACATTTCTATTTTTTTGATTATTATTTAAATGAAATTTACGTATTGTCATTAATCCTGAATATTCTCCTTGAGCACCTGAATTTGGTTGAAGGGAAACTGCATCAAAACCTGTGATTTCCTTCAAATCATTAACTAAATCATTAAATAAAACCTTATACCCTTTCATTTGATCTTGGGGCACAAAAGGATGTGGTAAGGAGAATTCTTTCCAAGTCACAGGGATAAGTTCCGCTGTAGCATTTAGCTTCATAGTACATGATCCAAGTGCAATCATAGATCTATTTAAAGCAATATCACAATCTTCTAATCTTTTTAAATAACGAAGCATCTCAGTTTCTGAATGATATTTATGAAAAATAGGATGGGTAAGATATTTAGATGTTCTTAAAAGATTTTTTGGTAAATTAGTTAAATCAACTGTATCAGTATTACTAAATGTTTTTTTTATTCCGAATATTTTTAGTAGAGTATTTACATGATCAACTCTCTTAACCTCATCAAAAGCTACAGATAATGTATTTTTATCTACTACCCTCAAATTAATTTTTTCTGATAAGGCCTTATTATTTATAGTGTCTGTTTTCTCATTTGTTTTGACAGTAACTGTATCAAAAAAATTTTGGGAGTGTAGTTGGTAACCACCTGATTTCAGTCCATCAGCAAATATTTTTGCTAACTTTGATGTCCTGTTAGCTATTTTTAAAATTCCTTCAGGTCCATGATAAATTGCATAAGCAGCTGAAAGAATTGCAAGTAGTGCTTGAGCAGTACAAATATTGCTTGTAGCCTTATCTCTTCTTATGTGCTGTTCTCTTGTTTGAAGAGATAATCTAAACGCTTTTTTCCCATGTCTATCAACTGATACTCCAATAATTCTACCTGGCATAGATCTTTTAAACTCTTCTTTAGTTGCAAAAAACGCTGCGTGTGGACCTCCATAACCCATAGGTATTCCAAATCTTTGTGCACTTCCAACAGCAATATCTGCCCCGAGCTCTGCTGGAGTTTTAAGTTTTGTTAAAGATAACAGATCACTAACAATAATTACTTTACCTTCTTTTTTATGAATTAAGCTTATAGACTCACTTGGGTCCTTTATTTCACCTAAAGTTCCAGGGTAAGCTAAAACACCACAAATAATTTTATCTTTAATACCTCTTAAAATTTTTTCTTCATCACCAATAATTAGCTCTATATTGAATGGCTCAACCCTTGTCTTAATTATATCTATTGTTTGAGGGTTACATGAGCTTGATACAAATATCTTTTTTGAATTATTTTTGTCTAATCTTTGACATAAACCCACTGCTTCAGCAGCAGCAGTTCCTTCATCTAATAACGAAGCATTTGCTATATCCATACCAGTTAAATCCATTATCATTTGTTGGAAATTAATAAGCATTTCTAATCTTCCCTGAGCTACTTCAGGTTGGTATGGAGTATAAGAAGTATACCAACCAGGATTCTCGAGTATATTTCTTAAAATGACATTTGGGGTAACAGTATTATAGTAACCCATGCCTATAAAATTACGGAAAACTTCATTTTTTTTTGACAAAAGTTTCAATTTTTTTAGAGCATCATTTTCTGACATAGGCTCATCAATTTTAAGTTCATCTTTAATTAAAATATTCTTTGGAACAGTATTCTCAATTAAATTATCAATTGATTTTGAAGATATTGCTTTTAACATATCTTTTTGATCTTCAGTGCTCGGACCAATATGCCTACTAATAAATTCTTTTGAAGTATCGTCTATCATATTAATTTGGATTGTCCTTTACAAATTTTTCATAATCTGGCTGACTCATTAAAGAATCTAGCTCTGATTTATCTTTAATTTTTATTTTAAAAAACCAGCCATTATTTTCTGGATCTTTATTTACATTTGATGGGTCATCAACAATTGGTTGATTTGTTTCCATAATTTCTCCAGATACTGGTGTATAAACGTCGCTTGCAGCCTTTGTGGACTCTACCACAGCAGCTTTTTCTTCTTTGTTTAAGCTCTTGCCTTTCTCAGGCAATTCAACAAAAACGATATCACCGAGCATTTCTGTTGCATGCTTGCTAATGCCTACAGTTGCATACTCACCGTTCAACATGATCCATTCATGTTTTTTTGAATATTTTTTTTCACTCATATATCCTCCTATTTGACATAACTCTTTTTATAAAACGGTAATTTAGATACTTTGGCCTCATGCTTTTTTCCTCTTACCTCTATTAAAATTTTATTATCAATTTCTGAAAATTTACTTTTTACATATCCCATGGCAACTGGACTATTTACGCTTGGTCCATATGTACCGCTTGTTATAATTCCTATTTCCTCACCAGTATTAGAATAAATCTTTGTACCCTCCCTTGCGATAATTTTGCCTGCCGGTTTAATGCCAACTCTAATTTTAGAAACTCCATTTTGTAAATCTTTTTTAATATTTTCCCAGCCTTTGAATCCTCCTGTTTCTCTTCTTTTTTTTGAAATTGCCCATTTTAAATTTGCTTGTATCGGATTAATCTCTTGATTTAATTCATGACCATACAAGCATAAACCCGCTTCTAATCTAAGTGTATCTCTTGCTCCTAAACCTATAGGTTTAGCATCTTTATCTGTAAGTAGTTTGATAAGATTTTCAACAATTACATTTGGAACTGAAATCTCAAAACCATCTTCGCCTGTGTAACCAGAACGAGTTATGTAAACTTTCTTTTCAAGAAATTTAAAATAATTACCATTCATAAATTTAAGTTCTTTTACACCTTTTATAATTGATTCTAGAATTGTTTCCGCTTTAGGACCTTGTAAAGCTATAAGAGATAAATCTTTTCTTAATTCGTATTTGCTTTCAGAATTTAGACACTTTGCAATTTCTTTAATATCGTTATCCTTGCAAGCTGCATTCAATATTATATTAAAACCATTTTCAACTCTTGTTATAATAAGATCATCTATAACTCCTCCTTCATCATTAATTAAAAAGGAATATTTAGACTGGTTCATCTTAATTTCTTTAAAATCTAATGGTATGATTTTTTCTAAACTAAGTTCTGTTGATCGACCTCCAGAGACAAAAAACTGCCCCATATGTGATACATCAAAAAAACCTACGGACTGTCTTGTATTTATATGTTCTTTAACTATGCCATCTTTATATTGGATAGGCATCTCATAACCAGCGAAAGGAACGAACTTAGCTCCTGAGTTTTTATGAAAATTATATAAAGCTGTTTTTTCCATTTTGTAATAACCCTTTTTTTCCCCATCTGTCTAAGAACCTGAGAGATTTACTCCTTCGGTGAGGCTATGCCTGCTTTCCAGAGTTATTACAATAACGGTCCTTTTGCCTGAGAGTTTCCAGGGAGGTTGCTCCTTCGGCGCTATATTAAAATAGTCTCTCCCGTTATTCTTTTTTTATAACACAAAATGTAAATTAATTATACTTTTTTATAATCTAAGCTTTTCATTACTACAGCAGACAAAATAATAATACCTCCAATAAGTACACTTGCTGGTGGTATTTCATTGTAAAATAACCAAACCCATATTGGGGCGAATATTGACTCCATTAGCATTAATAAACCAACCATAACTGCTGGTGTTGTTCTAGAACCTATAGTTATAAAAATAAAACCAAAGGCTAATTGAGGAACACCAAGCAAAAATGATAACCAAATGTCTTTTGTGGATATAGAAAAATTTTCAAGTAAAAGCAAACCGTATATGCAGCTCAATATACCCGCATAAAATATTGCGGGTATCATATCCACTTTCGGATATTTTCTAATTATTAAAACTAAAACCGAAAAGTTAATTGGAATAGTCAAAGCGGCTAAATTTCCTTTTAAAGATCCAGTCCCGAGAGAGTCACCAATCATCAAAGTTACACCAATCATTGCTAACATAATTGCAACATATCCCCGCGATGAAATTTTTTCTTTTAAAAAAATGTAGGCTACTATCGGTAAAAAAACTGTTTGAGTACTTATAATAAAAACTACATTTGCGACAGTCGTTTCCATCATAGAATACATATAAGCAACAAAGTTAGTTGATAGAAATATTCCACCTATAAGGCCAGGTACTCCTGCTTCTTTAATTTTTTTAAATGTCTTTTTTCCATAAGTTAACAAAATAAAAGCTATTAACACCCAGAGAAAGAATATTGATCTATAAAAAAGAATTTGCCAGATACTCGCGCTTTCAAAAGTTCTTAAAATGAGACCGCCCCAGCTTAGACAAAATCCGCCTATGAGAATAAGTAGTGGTCCAGGTACTTTATAAACAAAATTCATTTAGAATTTTCTTACATAGTCTTGAAAAGCATTTTCCGCAACAGCCAAATTGACCAATTTGAAATTAATAATTGTACCAGGAGTTTTTTGAACTAATTTATCATAGTCAGCGGTTATCACATTTGCTATTTTTGGATATCCACCAATTGTTGGGTGATCTGAAAGAAGAATTATAGGTTGGCCGTCGCCAGGAACTTGTATTGATCCTTTTGTGATACCTTCGGATTTAATATTTTTATTAATTATATTTTCAAGTTTTTGGCCCTCTAATCTCATTCCCATACGA